>CAYMQT010000071.1:22331-23189 GCA_964392575.1 uncultured Polyangiaceae bacterium | reverse complement strand
AGATCGTGTTCCGTGTTCTCCTTTGCGTGGATCGCCGTGCCGGCGCGCTCCCGCCGTTCGTCTGGGGAGAGTGCGGCGGTGCTCTCCGGCAGGTCTTCTTCGGCGAAGCGTCGTTCAGCCTTCAGAACGTGCCGGCGGTACGTCCCGTTTTCGATGTCTCGACACACCCGGCCCCAGTACTGCTGCAAACTGTTGTAGCGCTGCACGAGAGTCTGAAATTTGAAACGCTTGGCGGTATTTTGAAAGCGCACTTTCCGCAAGTCTTGGACGCGCCGTTCCACGTCCTTGCGGGGAATGGCGGGCTCCACTCGTTCAAACCCCATGAAGTATTGCTCGTAGAGCGCACGTACGCGTTCCAGACGCGTGGTGAGTTCTGCCAGGTTGATGTCGATCTCTTCGGGGGTCAAAAGCGGACCAAGATATTAGAACGCATCTCATCGCTGGCAAAGGCTCCACCGCCGTCCCCCAAATGGGTGAGGTGAGGCGAGCGGAAAGGCGCGTCGAGTTAGGCCACGCGCGCTTGAAGGAGGAAGGGTTGTCTCTATTCCCCTGCGGTACGAACGAGACGAAATCCCAATCCAACCCCGTGGGTATTCCACCCTGCGGAGTTCGAATCCGCGCTGCGCTGCAGGCTGAGGCTGTGGTTGAAAGACCCGCCCTTGATGCTGCGCCGGGTGGGGTTCAGGCCCGTGGGGGTGACTTCGCCAAGGGGATCGATCCATGGGGGTTTCCCCGGGGTGGTCACGTCTTCATCCAGGACCCACTCGAAAACGTTGCCCATCGTGTCGTACAGGCCCCACTGATTGGGCAGCAGCCGCGCCACGGGATGCGTCGTATCTTGGGAATTCCCACAGTGCC
>CAYMQT010000071.1:0-22321 GCA_964392575.1 uncultured Polyangiaceae bacterium | reverse complement strand
TTCCCGTGCACCACGCATTCGACACATGCGAGTTTTCGAGCGGCAATTTCGTCCGGAACTTCTCCTGTGAAGTAGGCCGTGCGCGTACCCGCCCGCGCTGCGTACTCGAACTCCGCCTCGGTCGGGAGGCGAAAGCCCGTGCAGTCATAAGTGTCTGCGGGGGTTCCGACGACGTCCTCACAATCGAACGGATCGGACAGGTCGCCCGGCGTTCCCGCACATCCCACGAGCTCGTAGCAGGGGTCATGCCCTTCGGATTCCGACAGTAGGTTGGCGAAGTGAATTGCCTCAAGCCATGAGACGGCACCCACCGGGCAATCCTCGGCCAGGCATTGGCTCCAAAATTCGCCAGGGTATCTGAATTTCTCTTCCGTCAGGGTGCTCGGGTTGTGCGCAATCAGAGTAGACCAGAGACCCTGGGTGACTTCGGTCTGCATCATCCAAAAGGACCGCGTCAACGTCGTCGACACCTGGTCCTCGGTGTACAGCCCGCGACCGGGTTCGTCTTCTGGCGAGCCCATCACGAAACAACCGGCCGGAATCAAGCACCAACCATCAACGCAATCCGGTTCTACGGGCACATGCTCACATGGATGGCCGTCGACGGTGTCGACCCAGGGCGCCGGACTGTCCGGAACTCGAAAGGCAGCTACCTGATCTTCACAGGTTTCAGGGTCCGGTTCGCAGTCGTAGACGCACTCCTCTGGCTCGTCTTCGACCTTCTGATTGCAGCCAGTCGCGAAGACGACGACAGCCCCGAGGAGGAGCCGTCGTTCAACGCTCATGGGCTGATATCCGTACTAACGCCATACTCATTTCCAAAGCTCGCGATGTCGTTGGCTACTGATAGGCCCAGAACCGCCTCGATGTGGTCCAAGAGCGAGACAGTCACCGGGGTGAAGCCCATCCCAATATACCACTCCTCGAGATCTGCCGACAGGGAGGGAGTTCCATCGAATGAGACGAACACAAACGGGTTGTTGCTCTCCGAGTTCTCCGCCCTCCGATAAATCGTCGACCAGGTTTGCGGGCGAATGCCAAGCTCAATGTCGGCCGCTGTATAGAAGTTCATCCAGTCCCATTCGGTTCCGGCCGTCACCTCCCATTCCTCGCCCGCAGCAATCCGATCGGAAAGTCCCGGGTCCTGATTGCGGTGCTTGATGGCCTGTCGACAATCGACGGTAACGGGCGGCAGGTTGAGAACAAGACCATCGGGCAAATTCTCACACTCTTCGGCAGCCATACACGTATCCGCAAGCACTGGCTTGTAATACGAGAAAGAGCAGTCACTAGAGCTATGGAGCACATTCAACACCTTGGCTGCATAGTAATGAGCAAAGCCCTCGACCTGCGCGTCCACGGATTGTTCGATACCCTGCAAACAATGAAGAGCGTTTCCGAATCTCGATTCATCGATATGCGCACACCCCCATTTCCCCTCCCCCTCATGGCGGTAGTCAATGAGCGAGTTGACACCTCGCCGGATTTGGATGACGTGACCGGTCTCATGCAAAATGACGGTCTTGAAGCCTGAAGCCGTCACAACTTCCTCGCTCGGCAATTCCAGACACATATAGTCTGCGGTAGTGTACGACGTATTCAACCCACCGGAAAACGGGCACGGATGGTCGACGAAGACGCGGTAAGGCACATCATTCTGGAACGAATCGAGCACTCCGAATAGACCCTGGTTCACCACGCCGAAGTCAGGACCTTCCGTGTGCTCTCGCTGAAGTAACTTCGAAAAGATTGCCGCAACGCGCGTTGCGGCGTCATGACTCTCCATCGCCGGCGCCACATACGGGTAGCCGTTGCTGTTGAACGTGAGCACGGTTTCAGCAACCACACGTGTATCACAAAATGCCGTTGCACCTCGGGACGAGTCCTCCGTAACCACCAAGCAGAGTTCGGCTACAGCGTGGTTGGCCGAGGTAAAATCCAGTTCGCATGACTCCAGATCCTGGCGTTCGTCTTGCAGACACACGGGGTCCCGCTTCTCCTTGTCGATGGCGGGTCCCGCCCTGAATGCAGCTCCGGTCGTTTCATCGCACAAAGCCGGTGATTCATCGTCGCCCAAACGGCTCAAACACCCTGCACTTCGACCTTTGCAGCTTTCCCCAGTTGGATCTAGGCATTGGTCGGTTCTCAGCTTCGAGATGACGGTGACAGGACCACCACCGGAGTACGCCCGCAGCGAAGGAGTAAACTCCTGGGGCACGCACCCGCGAACGTCGAGAAAGCCGTCAAAGCAAGATACCAGTTCGCCTCCGACTTCAACCTGGACTCTCGCTCGGGTGAACGGCATGCGAACCGACTGAAGGCCGGATTCATTGAGGAAGTCCTCCCCCAGGCCAGCATCGACGTAGTCCACCGTTGCCTCTGGGCAGACGGGCGGCTTCGCCGACGGAACCACCTCCCAGCAGAGAGTAAACTCGCGTTCCGTCGTTACGCATCGTTCCCCTCCACCGGAAATCGACCCGTTGTCCCCGTTGGTCCGCCCCTCCCAGGACCCCGCCATCGTGCCAAGGAAGTTGTCTACATCAAAGTCTAGTGTCAGTTCTAGATCATCCTGCCCGTTGGGGCCCTTGTCACGCTCCCACAATTCGAAGTGCACGCGCACGAGGGCAAAATCCGCGACAGCGCTCGAAGTGATCGTGGGACATTCCTCGTCGTCACAGTCGGGTAAGTCGGAAATGAAGAAGTTGTCGATGAAGTCGAATTCCCCGCGAACGTACGACTCTGCGTTGGGGTTCGCGACCCCATCCTTCCCACCTCGATGTTTGGTGATTCGCAGTTCGAAATTCGATGCAAGCGCCTGGTTGCACACACCCTCGGTCAAACCGGCGGCGAGCACAACCCCGCCTGGAGGCAGCCCCACGTTGATTGAAGAGAATGGGGAGTCCGGATGGACATAGCGAATGCCGGTAAGCACGTCGGGTGAAAGTCGGTTCAACGCGGACTGTGGGACCCCGACGGGGAGATCCACGGGCTGTCCTCGGGGACCATAGAAGTAGGAAAAGTCGAACGGCAGGGCCAACACAGTGGCGTCGGAGAAAATCTGAACCCGTTTACCGAAGAATGCTCCTTCGTGGGGTGCTCCGTTCCCAGGGCGCCGGAGTTCAATGGCGCTATTCGGGGCTATGATGGTGGCCACAATGGCCTCCTGTATCAAAGCAGTTTGGGTGCCGAAATAGCTCAACAACAGCTGTCCCCGTGCTCCCGCATAGTTGAACTGGGCGTTGATACGCAGGCTGTCCTTTACGTACAGAAATACCGGCCCTTCGGAGTTGTCGATATTGAAAGTCACCTGTGGCTCAGTGTTCAACGAATCCAGGTAGTACGTGCCAGTTCTGAGATTCACGTTCGAACGCGAATAGATGTGCACGGATCCATGTCGCCCGGGTTCCAAGTCGAAGTGAGCCGTGTCGGGAGGGATACTAACGGCTCCTCCCGAGACTAACGGCCATCTCACCTGATGGTCGAGTTGGCGACTCTCTGTGGTTTCCCCTTGGAAAATGCCACCGTCGACCAGAACGTTGTCTTGCTGAATCACCTGACCAGCAGCGTGGACGCTGCCGAAGACGTGCGACTGAGAGCGGAGAAAGTCGACGTCACTTGCACTGCGGAGGTCTCCGTAAACCTGCACACCGGCTCCGATTTCGGCTAGTTCATTGCCGAAGTTGGCAACGACCACTGACTCGCCAGGCGCTCCGAGCGTCGATCGATCATCGATCTTCACGCTCTCAATGGCCGAGATGAGCACGTCGCGATTGGGATAGCCGATAGGGAAGCGGATCGACCATTCCTCCGTGGAAGCAGAGCTAGAGGGTCCAGGGTTCGACCCCCCGCCGTTGGATTCCGAAACGACAAGATCGTCCAGTTTTGCAGACGGACCGAGACCAGAGGCACTCTAGGATGACGTTTGTCGTGGCGGATCAGTCTGTTCCTACGGCGAGGGGGCGCTTTCTGAGCACGAGGAAAAAGAGCGTTGGCGCACCCAATCCGGCGGTCAGGACTCCCACGGGAAGTTCTCGGTCGATGAAGAGCAAGCGAGCAAGTGCGTCACAGAGGACCAAGAACGCCCCTCCCCCGAGCCAACTCAGCGCGAAGAACGAGGGACGGTCACCTGCGACAATCAGCCGGATGAGATGCGGCACCAGAAGGCCGACGAAGGCGATCGGGCCCGCCAGCGCAACGCACGCTGCGACCCCCAGGCAACCGCCGACAAGGACTACACGCCGGACTCGTCCGGTTTGAACACCCACCGTGCGGGCCCATTCCTCCCCCAGGGAAAGCGCGAGGAGCGCGCGCCGCTGAGAGAGAACGGCAAAAGCGCAGGCCAGCGCCGGGAAGAGAACCAGAAGTACGCGATCATAGCCCACCTGAGGGAGCTGTCCAAGGGACCACTGAGCTGCTGCAAACAGCGCGTTTGCATCGGCGATGGCATGTAGGCCCTGAGAGAGAGCTCCCGTACCGAGAGTGACGGCGATACCTGCGAGCAGGATGTCCTCCACCCGAGCGCGGCTGCGAGCGGCAACCGAGAGGACGAGAAAGCTCGCGCCACACGCGCCCAGAAAGGCAAAGGCCGTTGCTGCGGGGAGCAAGGCGCTTCCTCGGAGGCCAAAAACGAGAGAAAGCAGAGCGCCAAGAGCTGCCCCCGCGGTGGTCCCCACGGTGCTTGGCGTCGCGAGCGGATTGCGAAAGAGCGTCTGAAACGCGGCGCCCACCAGAGACAAAGTGGATCCGATCAAGAAACCGATCAGCAAGCGAGGCACTCGGAGCTGGTAGATGACAAAATCTCGGGCGGAGGCTGAAACTTGGGGAGAAGCCGCATTCATCGGACCCAAGAAGAGATGTGCAAATGCCCCGATCGAAAGGAAGATCAGGCACGCGAGCGCGGCGATCAAAGGCCTTTTCATGGCCCCTTGTCCTCGTGATCGAGGGCGAGGGCAAGACCGCCGGCGGAGCCCGCCTCCACGAAAGGGACCTCGTAGAGTTCTTGCAGGAGCGTGGCCAGGTGCGGGTCGTTCAAGTGAGTTTGCGCATGGATGCGTCCGGCCTTCATTCCGACCACGCGCACTCGCTCTTTTTCGCCGAGGGCGAGGGCAAGCCGGATGTCATGGCTGACGATCACCGCCCCACGTCCTTCGTCGCGCCACAAGGCGCCCAGTTTGTTGTAGGCGCTTACCTGGTGTGACGGGTCGAGGTGATTGGCGGGTTCGTCGACGAGAAGATAAGGAGTTTGTTGTGCCATCATGGCGGCAAGGAGGACCCGTTGCAGCTCTCCCCCCGAGACCTGGGTGATCGGTCGGTTGATGAGATGAGCGAGATTGTCCTTTGCAAGCAGTCGGCTTGCGACGGCGAGAGCCTCCGCGTGAGGCTCGTCAAACCTGAAACGCGCCGCGCACAAGATACCCCCGCATGTGAGTTCTTCGGAGACAATAGGTCTTTGGGGGAGCCAGGAGACGCAGGCAGAAAGCGCGCGGGGGGTCATGTCCGACAGAGGCTTTCCATCGAACAGTGCGGCGCCGGAGGTCGGGGCCAAGAGGCCTGATAGGAGCTTGAGGAGACTCGACTTTCCGGAACCGTTGGGGCCGCACAAAACGACGCACTCGCCGGGGCCGAGATCCAGTGAAGCGCTTTTGACCCGTACGTCGAGGCTCGCCTCTCGGAGGGAGAGCCCCAAGCCTTGCGATTTCGTTTCGGTCTGGAGGGCGGGACGGGTCAAGGGGCCTCTGCGAAGAGTTGTCGAACCGCAGTCCTCATTTTGGGAATGAGGGTCAAGAGCTCGGGTCCGATGGTGAGCGCCTCCGGATGCGAGACCACCGCGACGCGCCCGTTCTTTACGGCAGAAAGAGGAGAAAAGTGCGCAAAAGCAGCCTTGTTTCTTGCTTTCACCTCGGGGGTAGTGTCCTGCAAAAGGACAAGGATTGCGTCCGGGTCGAGCTTGAGGAGTTGTTCGGGACTCAGGCGGGGTTCTCCAGGGACGTCCTTTTCGACGGCATTTTTCGCCCCCGCTGCTTCGAGGATAGCTCCGTGAATCGAGTTTCTTTTGATGAACCAGATCTCTTTGCCACCGGTTTCCCCGTAGTCGAGCGCGAGGAGCACGCGGGGAGGATGGGGCGCAGAAGGAACGGAAAAAGCCGCGTCGATGCGCGCTCGCATTTCAGACGCGGGCTCTTGGGCAGAAACGAGCTCTCCCAGATCCACGACAGAAGATTTCCATTCGTCTAGGGTCAGCCAGGGAAGGGTGACGGAATGAGCGAGCTTGGACAGGGGAGCTAACTGTTCGCCGCCCACGGTGCTCGTGACGATGAGGGTCGGAGAGAGAGCGGCGATTTTTTCGAGTTGAGGGGTGAGTGCTGAACCCACGCGAGGGACGGCAGCGATGCCCGGGGTCGTGCAGTAGTCACTCACGCCTACGATCCACTCGCCCCGTCCCAGAGCAAAGAGAGTTTGCGTGACGCCCGGCGACAGAGAAACGATGCGGGTTCCTGGGAGCGCGGGTCGTTCCTGCGTGAGATCTCCGTCCTTGTTGTGGAAGAAGAGACCACTTACGAGAAAGACCCCGCCGAAGACGAGGGCGAAAAAGATGCGCCGAGGTGCGCTCATGGTTCGCTCAGAGCGCCACGATTCCGCTCGTAGATCAAGCGTAGTCCGTAGAGGGTAAGATCCGGGCAAACCTTCTCTACGCGCTCGGTATGGGCGCAGATGGTCGCAGCAAGACCACCGGTGGCGAGTCTGTGACAAGGGCCGTCCATCTCCGCTTCGATGCGCTGCAAGAGACCGTCCACCATCGAAGCGTACCCAAAGAGGATCCCGGATTGCATGGCGTTGACCGTGTTGCGCCCGATGACCGCAGGGGGGACGGACAGGTCGATGCGTGAGAGTTTGGCGGCCCTACCAAGCAATCCGTCCAAGCTTACCTGGACTCCGGGCACAATCACCCCGCCTAGATAATCTCCCGCCGCCGACACGCAGTCGAAGGTCGTCGCAGTCCCGAAGTCCACGACGATGACGTTTCCTTCCGAAAGGGCGTGCGCGGCCACGGCATTGACGATGCGGTCCGCTCCAACCTCGCGTGGATTGTCGTACACGATCCGAACGCCCGTCTTGAGGCCCGGACCCCCGACGACGAGAGGAGTATGTTTGATGACCTGCTCAATCGCGCTGGTGATCGTCATCGTGGACGGAGGAACGACACTCGCCACGATCGCGGCTGTGATCGAATCCGCAGCCACGCCCCGAAGCGAGAGCAGTTGATGGAGGAGCACGGCGTACTCATCGGAGGTCCTGCTCCTCACCGTCTCTAGGCGAAAGGTGTGCACGAGCTGTTCCCCGCGATAAAGACCCCCAACGAGGTTGGTGTTCCCGATGTCGACCGCTAAAAGCATGGTGGGGTTCTTTAGCATGGGAGCGCCATTACACATCGAGCAGAGCTGTAGGCGCGGTTCTTTAACTACTCCTCGCCAGTACGGATCTCGACACCCTGAAGTTCTGGGTGCGCCGAGCCGCCACTTGCGTCTCCACCGAAGAACTCTTCGACTGAGTTCGCGAGCCGCCTACGCAGGAGACAATCTGACCCAGACTGTTCCTCGCGTACCCGACTTGATTTCCGCGGGATGCGCGCCGACAGATCGGGTCCGATGCCTTCGAGGCGTTTCTGCCTCTGAATGGAATCCTTCAGGGTGGCGAAGACCTGTCGCGTCCTGTCCATCGTCACGCGACGGAGGAACCCGGGTCGGATTGTCGCGGGTCGGATTGTCGATTGTCGCGGGTCGGATTGTCGCCCACTATCACATCAAGCCGGTTTTCCAGCGTGAGGTGGAGCAGCAATGCGCCCGACTCAAAGGGGTCAACCTGGCGGTGACGGCGCTCGACGATCGCTTCGTGCTCTGAGTGGGCGGGTTGCAGCGAACTCTACGGTCAGGTTCGGCTCGGTCATCGGCTCGCCTCTCTGGTAGCGCTACCAAAACACTAAGCGACTATTATTTTGGTACACCTGTAAACGCAAACATCTGGTCATTCTACAAACAGATGTCGGCCCGACGGCCTATCGAACTGTCATTACCTTTGTGTGGCTGACAGCCCAAGAGGGGGGGGTAGACCCTGGGCGGAGTTGAAGCGGCACTATCATTCGCATGTAGGGAATTTGCAGCCTATGATGCCCTTCTGTTTTACGACAGCTCTATAGAACAATGTCTGGCTAGCGAGAGCGAGTGTTTGGAGTTTGCGTCTGAAGATCTCTTAAAGGTGGACTGCCCGGAGATTGCTGATGACTGTCGTGCCACAGTGGCCGACTTTGACAGCTGCATGACTTCACAAGGGCGAGCAACACAAGCGTACGTTGAGGCGTTTCCTGAATGTAATAACATCTCAGAGGAGCTCCCCGTTCCGCAGCCTGATTTTCAAGGGAAGTGCAATGCCGTGCTTCCATGTTTCACAATGGACATAGAGTAGAAGATGAAAAATATCATCGTACTGATAGTCACTGGATGGGCCACTATCGCCTGCTCTGATTGCAAGGAGACGGGGATTCGCCTCACCGTCAACTCATCCACTGGATCAGCGGACGACATCCAAGTTGATCAGGATGGAGTTGGCGTACTGCCAGTGACCCCCTCCGAATTCTGTGAGGCGAAAGAGTTTGGTGCCGACTTGGACCCCAGCACATGTTTACTCGTCCCCGCTTGCGAGTCCGAAAATAGCAAACTCATCTGCTTGATTCCTTTCGAATCCGAGGAGGATCAGGTCAAGGTGACGCTCTCTCGGGAGGGGAGCGACCCCAAGACACTTTCTCTGGAGCCTTCACCGAACCCGCCCTTGCAGTACTCCTCCTGCGACGAGGCAACGGCTGTCGCTACCGTCGAGTATTAGTCAATCAATCCGGATCCCGTCCGAGGTTTGATTTTTGCAACGTAACCGTCCGACTGCGGACGTCTGGCGAGGGAAGAGAGGAGCGAGCCCATGTATTTGAGAGCGGCGCCGCCGGCGCTGGATTTCTCCCGCCCGTCTCAAAAGTTAACATAATATTGTCCCCGCGGATGTGAAATGTAGGGGCAATGGCGTGCAGACCTGCAACGCGAGCGGGCAATATGGAACGGCGGTGGCCTGCGGGTCCCCGACGCCGCATTGTTCTGGGGGCAGTTGCGGTCAGCCGCCAAGCTGCCAGGGTTTGGCCAACTGCAATGGGGAGTCCTGCTGCACGAGCTTGCCAGTGATGGGAGCGAGCAACTTCTATCGGGGCCATGACAGCGTGACGGAACTACGCGGCGGCGGGAGGAACGCAGCAGAGGTACTATCCCTGGTCAAGCCCAACGAATTCGACGACCATCGACTGCACGCACGCGAACTACTACAATAGTGGTGACTATTGTGTGCAGCCTGGGACGGGTTCAACGAGCAACGTCGGCTCCCTGTCGCCGAAGGGCAATGGTCTTTATGGGCAAAGCGACCTGGGCGGGAACGTGTGGGAATGGGTATTGGATTGGAGCGCGACCTACCAGACCCCATGCAATAATTGCGCTAATACGACAGCCACCTCGGACCGTGTGTTTCGGGGAGGTGGCTTCCTCAATGTCGCCACCACTCTCGGTTCCTCGTACCGCAACGTCAACTCACCCTCCTTTCGCAACGTCTCCCTCGGGGTGCGTTGCGCGAGGAATCCATGATCTATTTATGATGCGTCACCAAATTGGACAGGTCAGATTTTTCTGCGGTTTGAATCGGAGGCGGGCTATTGTATGTTCGGCACACCTGAGAATGCGGCAAATGCAAAAATACTCATGGGGGGAGATGGTGTGGTTGGCGAATTCGGAACTGGGCACTTCGGAGTCTGTCTCCGTGGCGAGAATGCGCGTCACACCTGGTGGAATCACAGAAAGACACTGCCACCCCAACTGCGACGAGGTAGTGCTCGTGCTGGAGGGGAAGGGCGAGCTTGAACTGGACGGCAGCCGTTACGAACTTGGGGTGAACGACTGTCGCGTTATCCCCGCCGGAAGCGCTCATCTCGTCCGAAACGTTGGAAGCCAAGACCTGCTGTTGGTCCTTTCGTATGGCTCCGGCCGCCGCATCTACGAACCTCAGTAAAGACATAGGGGGGTGCCAAGCACGCTCGAAGGAACCACTCTTTCCCATCGCCCCCCTGGAGTAAGTATCATGCTCGTGGATGTAGTCACCGTGACACCCTTAGATGGATATCTGCTCCGTTTGAAATTCGATGACGGTTTGGAGGGTGATTTCGATTTTTCCGGGCACGTTGGGTTCGATGGGATCTTCGCCCTCCTTCGCGATCCAGAATACTTTCGCCGCGTCGGTGTGAATCCTGATATCGGAACCATTGCCTGGCCCAATGGCGCGGATCTGGATCCCGTCGTCCTCCACCAAGCCGTACAGCAAAAGGGACAATCTGACCCGGGTTGTTCCTCGTCGTATCCGACTTGATTTCTGCGGGATGCGCGCCGACAGATCGGGTTCGATGCCTTCGAGGCGTTTCTGCCTCTGAATGGAATCCTTCAGGGTGGCGAAGACCTGTCGCGTCCTGTCCATCGTCACGCGACGGAGGAACCCGGGTCGGATTGTCCATGCGCCAAACGTATACGTATGCGCTTGGTAGCCCAAGCCGGTGGTCTTTAGCGGTTGAGTGCAGCCAGCCGCCAATTCTTGTACAGATCTTCGGCCTGCTCGTAGAACTTCGGTTCGGTGTGGGGTGGTGGATTGTCCAGCTCTTCCTGGCCCTTCTCGTCGATGAAGGCGCAGCTACCGGTCCAACGTTCGCAGCGGAGCCAGGCACACATATCGGCTCCTGCTTGGGGTGCCACGTTGTTGAAGATTACTCTACGAACGGGCTCCTTCCCCTGCCCTGCGTAGTGGCTTAGGTGCTGAGACCATTGGAGAACGCCGCGGTCGCTCAGGAGATTTCTCAGTCGCTTGACCTGAAAGTCCCCGAATTCTGCTGCTTTCTCTCGCTCCTCCGAAACACTGGCAACCTGAAGGATGCCAACGCCTATGCGATGCTTCGGTAGTAAATCCTCACACGTAAGCTGAACCTTGTCGTGCTGGAAAGACTCCTGTTCCCAAATAGCGTTCAAAGCATCCTCCTGCTTTGCGTGCAAGCTCGCCGTTTTCTCAGACCACCTGGAGGCGAGTTCCGTCTGCTCATCTAGGAGTTGAACGATCACGGCCTGTTTTTTGGTTGAGGCCTTCGCATCATGGGCAAGCGTGATCCCGGCGGTAACGGCAAGCCCCAGCAGAAGGAATGCGCTCCCGCCAATGATGATGGTGCTCTTACTTTTTTTGCCTTCCATCAAGCTGCTCCAGTCTGGTTGTGATCACGGCGTCGAACTTTGCTTGTTCTTTCTCGACCGCATGTATGGCCTTTTGTATCTCCGAATTTGAGGCGTTCAGCTTCTCGATGATCTGATTGTGCCCCTCTTCCCGCTTGTCGTCGACTGATTCCACCTGGAACACAATCCAGCCAAGAACCCCGCCGAACAGGAGTACAACGATCCCTACCGCCCACTTTTCACTCGCTCTGACGCCCACCACTGTCTCGGTCATTTCGTTCCGTTAAAGGGCAAATGTTCAGCTGACGCAACCGGGCTACCGATTCAAAGCGAGTCGCCCTCCGAACACTGTGAATGCTCAATCACCGAAGGATACAGGAATGAACTGTTGAGGGTGCTTTGAGGTATTCTCGGGAAGGGCTGTGATTCGCACTAGGAAACAGTCTTCGTTGGGAGGCTGAGGGAGATAATCAGCAAGCTCGATCACCCCCGCCTTGAACAGCTCTTCGTAGGCCAAAGAGGTCTCGTCTGGTGACGCACCGATGTCGAGCGGAAGTAGCCTTCGTGAGAGGACCACAACATCTACATATTCGCCATTCTCTGTCTGCTGCATCAGCCAAAGGAGTAGCCGCTGGGTTGCAACGCTGGCCTTGTGCTTCAGCAGCCAGCGAGAACAATTACTCAGCAGAGCTAGCCGAATGCTTGATCGATTCTCTGCGTCAGAGCGGAAGGCGGGCTTCTCAATTCGTTCCTCTTTCTTAGAATTTTCTGTCTCGTCACGTTCTTCAGCCCAGCGTCTAGGCAAAAAGCTGTCGATATTGTCGCTTAGACTGCAACGAGTGGCCCATGTCCGCAAACCATCGGTTCCGTTCTCCACGATCTGCTCCCACTGACCTACACCTGGTGCGTATGCCTTCTTCCCACACAGGACTGCGATGACAGGAGCAAGCCGCCCAATTGAAGCAGCGGAACGCCTCTTCAGCTCGTTTCTGTACCAGGTGTTGGTGTCTGCTTCGTTGGCAAGGTCCACCATATGCGCAGCCTCGACGAGTGCGAGCGTCGTCTTCTCCAGAAGCCACGGCAGAGCATCGGGCATACCCCCAAGTTCGATCTTCATGCGAAGACGATACATTTCTCGATGGGTTGCGCCAGCCCCATCGCGACCCCTTTAGGAATCCGATCGTGTAGGAAACGCTGTACTTGGGCGGGATGCTCAGACACATGTGAATGTGGTCCGACATTGCATACGCCTCCACGATTTCTGCGCCGCGCTGATCGCACAGCTCTCGCAAAATTCGACCTATCTTTCTTCGTAGACGTCCATAGATTGCCTTCTTTCTATACCTTTGGGATGAAAACTACGTGATACTTACACTCCCAGCGTACGTGGGAGAGGTTTTGCCATTCATGCATGAACGGCATGCTTCCTCACTACGCTGGGATTTCTCCAGCACACTGCAAATACACCACGGATCGCTCGAAGCTCTTCGAGTCACACGGCCATAGGCCGTGGATTTAGGAGCAGATTAAAGAGACGGGCGTCGGGCGTGCCCAGATGCGGCAGTTCTCCCAGCGGTAGCTGAAGAAGATGCCTTCGAGAAGATCAACGCCGCCCCTCGGCTAGTGACACAGGCCACCCAAAGAACAAGACGTAGCCGTCCGGGTCTTCGACCGGGTCCGATGCCTTCTAGGATATCCGCTCCAAGGTTGATTTTCATGCAACGATCGGCTTGCCGATAGATCTGCCCAATCAAGCAGCTGAATGGCGCGTCACCAAATTGGACAGGTCAGATTTTCCTGCGGTTTGAAGCGGAGGCGGGCTAATTGTATGTTGGGAAGCATGAGCGGAGTGTGTCTATCGAGGGGCTCTTTGCGGCCCTGGCTTCGTTGGCCCCCTCCCGCTTGATGACGAAGCGGTTCCTAGAACCAATTCACCTTTATGGAGCCGTTCCGCAACTTTACGAGTCGCGCTTGACTTGATTCGGCCCCCGGCTAACCCTCCCACCAATGTCACGATCCGCGAGGGACCCCGGAGATGTCAACGTTTGGACGGCTATCGCAGAGGCTGCCGAGACCTACGATTACGTCGGGCCTCTTCGAGATTTGACGGAAGTAACTGCGTACTTGGAGGCGGAGCAAGATCAAATCGCCTCGCAGACGCTCCGTCATCTGAATCATCCGCTTGGCGTGACACTAAAGACTGGAAGCTGATGCCGTCCTGGAATGAGCTTCTTACCGACTTCGAGAGTCGGCACGATGAGAGTGCAAAGATCGCCTGGCTCAACGAAGTTCCCGTACAGCATCTCCGGCGAATCCGAACGATTAGAGGTGATAGGAATGTGATCGCATATGCGTCTGCATTCCTCCAAAAACCTGCCGTCAGCGGCGTGGTGCTTCAGCTTACCCACGAAGAGCTCAACGGTTTGATGTCGGTAATGTATGGGATGGATTGGTCCAAAGGACTGACCCTGATCCTGCACACTCCAGGAGGTGTGATAAACGCCGCGGAGACCGTTGTTGCCTATCTGCGGAGTAAATTTAGTGACATCGAGGTCATCGTCCCAACCTATGCGATGTCGGCAGGTACGATGATTTCTCTTGCAGCAGATCGGGTCTTCATGGGCCGCCAGAGCCAGCTGGGTCCTATCGATCCGCAAATTCCATTGGGTGGCCGGACCGTCTCTGCGCGCGCGATCGTCGACCAGTTCAACGTTGCTCGATCTGAAATCCTAACCAACAAGGCTGCCGCTCACTTGTGGGCGCCGGTCCTTCAGTCGGCTGGTCCGTCACTACTTCAAGAGGCGCAGAATGCGCTCGACTACGGAGAGTCGATGGTAGCGAGGTGGCTGGAGACTGGGATGTTCAAAGGCAAGGCGGCAGCGTCCCAAGTAGCAAGCGCTACAGCCAAGCACTTCAATGACGCTTCCGTGCACAAGAGTCATGGTCGTCGGATTGACCGAGACGAGGCGCGGCAACAGGGCGTAGTGGTTCGCGACTTGGAAGGCGATCAGGATTTACAGGACGCTGTGTTGTCCGCGTACCACGCTTTGACCATTCTCTTCGAGAAGACGCCTTGCGTGAAAGTATTGCTCAGTGATGCTGAGAAGAGGTGGGTCAAGAATGTCTAGACCAATCTTCCTAACATGCCGTTGGTGACCGGCGGCCACTCGCAAGGCTTCCGCTTCGCCGAAAACCGCTCCCGCGGCGCTCGCTCTTCCCCGTTGGGGATGAGCGCCGGTTGTCGTATTCTGCTTACGCCTTAGGCCGCGGCACAACGGCGAGGCGTTCGGCACACCTTCATCTGTTCAACCGGGCCAGGCGTAATCCCGCCAGGGATTGCCCTTGACGCGCATCAAGGGCGGCTATGCCTTCTAGCGTCTCCTCAGGCGATAGAGCACGTCACCTGTGGTCAGCAGATGCCAGGGACCCTTGGCTTGCCCCAAGTGAATACGGGCTCCGGTGAGCTGTGGCGCGTCGGTCAGCATCACAAAGATCTGACTGCTCTGGGAGCCGGGGGAGAATTCGCTCAGGCCGAAACTGAGGGCCCTAAACGGGGTGGGTGAGAGCTCGCTGGGGAGAGATGCGAGGGCTTTGTCCTCGTACCCGTCACCGTTCCGGTCGCCAAATTGCGTGGCAAACCCCGGACGTCCGCCGAAGATCGTCGTATTTTCATAGTAGCCCTCGTCCATCAGCTTGAGAAATCGTTCGGCGGCTTTTGGTGCCGCAGCTCTGTCCAGATGGAGTTCGAGAACGCCGACGTCTGAATCGACTTCGATGATGACGGGCGCCGGTTCGCCCTGGTCGGCTTTGGACTTTGAGGGATGTTCGGAAGCGGGCGCCTGTGGGCAGCCTTTTTCTGCGCCGAGGAGCCCGAGCGCCTGTCCTGCGGAAGTGCGGAGCGCGGAGGCCTCGGCTTTGCACAGATCTTCGAGAGCGGGTTTGAGGGACAAGGCACCCAGAGCGCCGGCGGCTTGGATCGCTGCGAGGCGTGTTTCCAAGGGCAGAGCCTGATCCGCATCTGCCAACAGGGCTGAAAGACGCTGAATCAGCTTTTCGGTTTTTGCGGTGTCCTCCTTTGTGGACAGGACGCGCGAGGGATGAGCAGCGACGATCTGGCAGGCGGTGGCGATGGTGCCGGGAACAGTGGAATCGAGCGCCGCCTGGATGAGTTCTTGAGCCTCGGTGACTTCGGAGTGGCCCGAAAGGAGGCGCAGGGCCGCTTGAGCCACAACCGGATCGTCTGCGGCTGCAAGTTCTCGGAACGTCGCAAGGCGTGATTTCTCTAAGCGACCTCTATCGAGCACGCGAAGCAGGGCGAGCTTTTGTTCGCGACCGTGGTCCGGGTCACAGTCCAGAAGAGCCGCGTCTTTCTCGCGGTCCTGAGCGAGCAGATCGAAGGCTCGGCACCTAAGCCAAACGAGGCGGCGGCGTTGGGCCTTCTTGGCGCGGGTGTCACCTTCGGGAAGGACAAGACCGCGAAGCTTCGCAAGGGGGATTTTTGCCGTCCGAGGGTTTTCGAGGGCCAGCAGGGCAGCTCTTAAGGGGATCCAGAGGGGGCGCTCATGAGAAAGAGGGAGTCCCCGCTCCAGCATTTCACCGATGATCTTGTCGAGATTCGTCTGGCCCGCTTCTCCCAGTCTGCCCAGTGCTTCTGCCGCTGCCGCTCGTTCCACGGGCTCATACCTGTCTTGGAGCAGGAGTTGGCCTAAGGGTTCAGCTGCGCTCGCACCTGCACTTCCCAGAGCGATGATGGCGTGGCGTCTTCCGGGCAAGGATTCTTGAGTCAAGAGGGAACCTGCTACTTCCAGCATGTGCGCGCCCACCGCGTCGCTGAGCCGTGAAACCCGACCGAGAGGTTGAAGCAAGTCCGCTCGACCTGCGCGCGAGGCTGCGTCGAGGAGCGCAGTTTGAGTGCGCTCCATGAGGGTCGAGGTTCTGTCGGCCACCGCACCAAGTCCAAACACCCCCGCCTCAAGCAACCCTTCTGGTGTGAGCGCAGGGTCAGGGTTGAGCCAGGTTCTTAGAATTTCTTCCGCCTGCGGGGAGGCGCAAGCGCCAAGAGCCCAACCTGCCGTGCGAAGGAGCTCAGGATCCGCAGGCGTGGGTTCGCTCGCATAGCGCGCGACGGCCCCCACAAGACCTCGTTCGATGTCGGCATGGCGCTTTTCCGAGCAGATGAGCCCCAGCGCAAAGGCAGCCCAGATTCGTTCAGAAGGGGTGCCGCCGAGGAACCGCAGCAAGGTCGAGATGGCTTCGGGACTTCCCTTGACGGCCAGGTCGCGGAACTCATCATGGGAAAGGGACTGGGTCGCCGACGGGACTTGGGTCGCCTTTTTCGGTGCTTCCGGTACCTGCTTCGTCTGAGGTTCAGGATCACAGGACGTCGCCGTCAGAAGGAATAGAAAGCAGAAAAGCGCCTTCACGCGAATTTCTCCCAGGGGCTCAAGAGTCCCGCCCCGATCTCGCGCAGCACGAGCTTCAGTCGCGCGGCTCCCTTGTGGGGTGAAGGGGCAGGAGCAGGTGTAATTTCAAGTCCGCTCCGTTCAAATAGCCTGCGCGCGCGGGCAAGGTGATAGTCACAAGTGACCAAGAGCAGGTGCGTGTCCCCACGCCCTCGACACAGAGCCGCCGTGTGAAAAGCGTTACCTGCTGTCGTCTGAGACAGTTCTTCGCGGATCACGAGACTGTTTTTCGACACATGCTTTCGCCACCACAGTTCCATCACGGATGCCTCTGAGGCCTCCCCCCAGCGCCGCCCTCCTGTCATGATGACAGGGAGCGGTGTTTGCTCCCAGACTTGACGGGCGCGAGTCAACCGGCGTTCTAGGGCGGAGCTTGGCTCGGAGCCGAGGACCCGACAGCCCAGCACACACAGAGCGCTTGGCCCTGGCTTTTCCGGGCTTTTTGCGGGATCCATGCTCACGGGAGGTACTAGAGCAAAGGGAGGAGGTCGGCGGCAAGCGCCCTGTCCTTGCTGGCATGAACAGATATGCCTAGCTTGCGCGCCGAGAGTCATGTCGTCGGATCCCCCCCCCACCGTATCCCCCGCCCCTGCGGAAGAAACGGTGAAATCAAGGCGAGAACTCTTTCGCAGGAAACGGGAGGAGCGCAACCAGAGAAGGACGACGGGGGCAGAAGCCCCGCGCCGACGGGCTTCGGAAATGGAAGGGGAGAGCGAGCCTTCCGCACCAGCACGCCCCCGCAAAAGGAGTCAGCGCGCCCCCGGAAACGAGCCGGACCGGATCCGCGTGGAGTTTGCGCCCGAACTCATCGATGACGCAGCCGAGAAGGTGGTGCGGCGGCTGACCAAGAACGGCTACGAAGCATACCTTGTCGGCGGCTGTGTTCGCGATCTGCTTGTCGGTCATCGCCCGAAAGACTTCGACGTGGCCACGAGCGCACGCCCTGAGCAGGTGCGCGCGCTCTTCCGCAACTCACGCATCATTGGCCGTCGCTTTCGTCTCGTGCATGTTCTCTTTCCCGGAGGGCACGTGATCGAGACGGCAACCTTCCGCAGAAGCCCGCCGCCTTCCAGTCAGGCGGACGACGACCTACTCATCCGCTCCGACAACGTGTTCGGCGAGGCTCACGAAGACGCGCGCAGGCGCGATTTTACCATCAACGCGCTCTTCTATGATGTGGATGAGCGCATGGTGCTCGACTGGGTTGGCGGAATGAAGCACATCGCCGAGCGGACCGTCGATACGATCGGAGATCCTGTCGTTCGCTTCCAAGAGGATCCGGTGCGCATTCTCCGGGCGATCAAGTTTGCGGCTCGCATTGATTTCGGCATTGCCCCGGCCGTGTATGAGGCTGCTGTTCAATGCCGCGGGACGTTGGCGATGGCGGCGCGTTCTCGGGTTTCGGAAGAGATCTTGCGTTTGATGCGAGCCGGCGGCGCGCACCGGTCGGTGTGGCTTCTTTGGGAGATGGGCATGCTCGACATCCTCATCCCAGAGCTTTCCGCGTTCATCGCCGACGCGGAGGACGACACAAAGGTTTGGGAAGTGCTCTGGCAGGTGGATCAGCTCACGCTGAGCCGCGGGCGTCCCCTCGACGACGTGGTTCTATGGTGTGCGCTGCTTCTTGAGCCGCTGATCGAGGCTTGTCGGGGCGAGAGTGACAGGCTGCGGGCGTCTCACGATTTTCTGGAGCCTGTGGCTGAGCGTCTCAATCTTCCCCGGCGTGTGTCTGATGCGATGCGCCGGATCATGGCGATGCTGCCCCGACTTGCTGACGGAAAGGCGCATCGCTCACCGAAGAACGCCCTCCTTCCCCTCGCCAAGGAAGTGCTCTCCCTGCGCGGAACCGTTCCCACGGAGAGTTTCCAAATCCCGCCGGACGAAGGGCGGCCCAAGAGACGATCCCGCAGTCGTGCTCGGAAAAGGTAGCTCGATTTTCGGATGCGCTTTTAGGCGTTGAGTTCGACCCGAAGCAGGCGCCGCCCGACCACGAAGTAGTCGCTGTGTGAGACCGCTCGGTCACCTTTGAGTTTGATGAAGGTGCCGTTTTTGCTGCCCAAGTCGGTCAGGGAGTATCCGTCGGCATCCTTCTCCAAAGCACAGTGTTCTTCCGAGAGAAACGTGTCATCGAGGATGTTCATGTCGCATCCCTGGCGACCGATGGTCACGCGGGTTGCGCGAGGACAGAGGGTCATTCCGGGACGATTGCCTTCCAGGATCTGAACCAGCCGAAACGGGCTGTTGAACATGGGGGAGCCATAGAAGTAGGTTCCCGTCGCGTCCGTTTCCTCACCCACGGCGGGCATCGGCTCTATCTTGAACAATTGATCACCGACGAGGAAAGTGTCGCCTGCGCTGAGCTTGGCCTTGTCCCTGATGCGCAGGTACGTGCCGTTCAGTGAGTTTTCGTCGCGCAGAGTCAGCTCACCGCTCCGGTAGAACAGGTTGGCATGGAGAGGTGAGACGAACACATCGTCGATCTGGATCTGTGCATCGCGACCGATGTCGTGTTGGCTCGCTCTGAGGTGGTAGCTGAGGCCTTCCTGTCCTTCTCCTCGGATCACGACCAGGCTCGCCTTGGACGGATCCTGTAAGTCACCGAAGAACTCCGTCGCTAGGTTGAGCACGTCGGGTGGAGTGGTCTCCCCGCAACGTCCGCAAAACTTGTGGCCCGCGGGAATGGGCGACTGGCATCCTGCGGCAGCGCAGGGGTAGTACTTAGCTTGTTCCATGGGGTTCTACCTTGCTTCTGAGCACTCGGGCGGCAGCGTGCGTCGTCGTCTCGGGACCACGACGGGAAAGGAGACTCACTGAATGTAGTTGAGCCGATTGTCTGAGTCCATCCAGCCCTTGCGGCTGATGAGGCGAAGGGCGATCGTTTCCTTGCAGGAGGCGATGTTTACCGGCCCGTAGTTGCGCGAATCGTACGGAAAGAGCCGGTTGTCGCTCAGAAGGAAGAAGGTGCCTTCAGGCACGTCGACCTGAAACTGCTCCGGTTTCACCTTGTGGCCGGCAGTGTCGCCTCTCATGTGCAGGTGGTTGGCCAGGGCTTCCCAGCTGCAGGTCTGGGTGACTTCCTCGGCTTCATTATCTGGGTGCACCTGAACGAATGAGCCGCAGTTCCTTTCTGTATTGAACTTTTTCCCGTTCACATAGGGGGCGCCGTCGCGCACCTCCACCTCGTCTCCTGGTTCGCCCACGATGCGCCCGATCACAAACTCGGTCGGATAATCCGGGTCCGGACAGACGACGAGATCACCGAAGACGGGTTGAGTGATGCGGGTGGCGAGCACGAGATCTCCCCCACGGAGGGTGGGAGAGATCGATGCCTCAAAAGTCGGGTCATCGATAGGCAGGCGAAACCAACGGACCGCCGTCGCTCGGGCCAGCCCCAGGACGAGCCCAACGATGAGGGCGCCCCAGATCAGAAACTTCAAAAGCGCTCTCACCCCGCTACCATAACGAACACCCGCGCTTGGGGGCAAGGTTGGTGACGCTCTACTGAGACACCACCAAGTCGTCCTTATGTACGACGACCGGCTCTGTATCCCCACCCAGGGCGGCTTGCAGCTCATCGCCCTTTTTCCCGGCGGCCCGGGCGGCTTCCAGGGTGCTCAACCTGGCCAGACCCCGACCGATTTCCACGCCAGCAACGTCGCAGATGACCACAGCGTCCCCGCGCCGGAACTCGCCCCTGAGTCCGATGACCCCTACGGGGAGCAGGCTCTTCTGATTCTCTCGCAGGGCTCGGGCAGCCCCCTCATCCACGATCAGGGTGCCTCGGGGCTTGAGGGCGTAGGCGATCCAATGATGACGAGCGCGCAGTACGTTGGCGATGAGGGGGAGGCATGTGCCGACGTCTTCGCCAGAAAGCACGCGCAGAAGGATCTCGTCTTCAAAGGCACTCCCGATGACGGTCGCCGCTCCTGCGCGCCGCGCCTTGGCCGCGGCGGAAAGTTTGCTCGTCATTCCGCCCCGCCCGACACTGCTTTTTGCACCGGTGTCGGTGAAATGTTCGAGGCTGTCCAGAACGCTGATGCGCGTTCCGGTCTCATCAAGAACCCCGGGCACGTCCGAAAGCAAGACGAGCGCGTCCGCGTTTACTAGAGGAACGACCATGGCCGCGAGCTGATCATTGTCCGTGAAGCGTAGCTCTTCGGTAGCAACCACGTCATTTTCGTTGATGATGGGAATGGCGCCCTGGTCAAGGAGCGCGGCGAGCGCGGCGCGCGCGTTGTTGACGCGATTGCGGTTGGAGAGATCGCCTTGGGTGAGCAGGACCTGCGCGCAGGTCAGTCCGTGCGCGCGAAAGGCTTCGTCGTAGCGCGCCATGAGCAGCGACTGACCGGCTGAAGCCGCCGCTTGCAGTGACGCCAGTTCTGTCGGTCGGTGCGACATGCCCAGGCGTTCCATCCCCAGCGCAACCGCTCCGCTTGAAATCAGGACAATACTACGCCCTTCCTTGGAAAGGGTAGCGAACTGCGCGGCGAGGAGCATGGGTAGCTCCGGGCGTGCGGCGAGCGTGCGCGAACCGACCTTGACGACCACGCGCTTGGCGTTTCTCAGAGCGTCTCGAGTATTCATAGACGGCGCTTCATTCACGCGGGCGCTTCTAGCATGACTCGGGCGCAATGCATTCACCTCGCCGGAGCGCAATGCTTTCACCTTGCCGGGGTGAGCAAGGGCGAAATTTGCGAAACGACGACCTCTGCTTCGAGCGAGCACTTCAAGATCTGGCTCCCCGAGGCGCCACGGACCAGCAGTGCACGCCCGGTCGGCCCCTGAGTCACGCGCGCACCCACCTCCTTGATCCGGCCGGTCAGGGCAGTAGCGTCATCCAGGCACACCACCCAGTAGGCGTCCGCGGAGACTTCATTCGGCTCTTGGGAAGCCATGATTTCCCCTCCTTCCGCGAAGAGGACTTCATCGGCCAGCATCATGAGCCTGCGTCCTGCGGCGGATTTAAGGCTGGTTCCGACGATGAAGGCCCGGTCGACCAGCTCACCTTCGAGGATCCCTTCCAGCACGTCCGTTTCCTCCTCTTCGAGATCAGCCAAAAGGTCCTCCAAGATGAGGAGTGGCGGATCCATCAACAAGCCGTGCGCGAGACCCGCAAGTCTTTGTTGGAGCGGTGAGAGCGACCCCAGCTTCTTCTTCGCGAGAGCTTCGATTTGGCAGCGGGAAAGGACTTCTGTCACGTCCCCCTTGCTCGCTCCGATGAGCTGCCCGCTGATCAGAAGGGCATCACAAACGCGTACCTTTTCGTTCAGCGGCAGTTTTGCGGGTGCGTATCCTGCTTGTCCTTGTCGCATGGCGAGTTCCGGTGCTCGTCCGAGGAGCAACACTTCTCCCGAGTTTTGCTCGGGGTGCAGAAGGGCGGACAAGAGACCCTGCGCTCGTCCCACCAAACAAAGCCCGCGGCCCGTGGTGCGGAAGTGATCCGCCCTCAAGTGCTCCTCGGACGTCCTGAAATCCGTGAGGCTGAGGAGCGGGGCCTGTGCGGTGGAAAGGGAGGTCACGAGAGGGAGCGCTTGTTCAGGTCACTTGGAGCCGTTTACAGCTTCGGATTAC
>CAYMQT010000070.1:0-23401 GCA_964392575.1 uncultured Polyangiaceae bacterium | reverse complement strand
TCGCCCTCGACGAAACCTGGGTTGAAGTGTGTAAAGATTGGAAGCCCTGACTCACAGAGCCAGCACGGTTCGCGAAGGATCGACTCACGAAGCTGACGTCGCGGCCCGAGCACCCCACAAACGGAAGTTGAAGCGAGCAACTACCTCTTCCGAGCGCGACTCAACCAATACCCGGACCGTCGACGCGTGTGAGCCAAAGCAAAGACGAACACCTCCTCGTCCGTGAACCTGAAGAACAAGACGTACGGAAACCGTTCAATCACGATTCGATGAAACGCCTTGTGGTGTGTCCAGAGCGGGAATTGCTGGGGGTCCGATCTCGCGACCTCGACTTTCGCATCCACCTGGGCGATGAACTCCGCGCCTAGGCCATTCTGGCGCGATTCATACCAGCTCGACGCCTCGATGAGTTCAACTTCGGCCGCTGACGTCCAATGGGACTGCTCTCAACCGCTTGCCAGTCCTGCGAGAGCCCGCGCCTTCACCGTTTCCCAGGTCTGACCGGGGTCCTCGCCGGACTCAACCGACTTCAATCGAGCGTCGAGCTCCTTCGCCCATTCAGCAGCCCACTCCTCATCGTCTGGCTCCTCAACGCTGTCGAGAAGACTTGCTGCGAGTGACAGCCTCTTGGCGGGCTCGAGTTCGAGTGCGCGTTCGAGCAGCTCAGCGCTATCTGATTGTGCCATAAGGATAGTTTAGTCCTGTGGCGTGAGATGCAAAGTTACGGGGGATAGGAATTGCGACATAGATCCCGAGGCTTGCCTCCACTTCCAGAAGTAGACAGAATGAGAATTATGAGCGTTTTGGTAGAGGCAGGAAGGTGGTAGGATGTGGGTGAGCGTCTACACAGCCGAAGGGGAGTTCAGGTTACGGCTGAATACGCGCGGAATCGAGCCCCAGAGCGAGGGACATCCCGTCCTCCCATTCCGCCGACAGGAGCGAACGCCGCGCGATGGCCTCGTGCAAGTCTCTGGTCACGTCGTCTTCTGCCGCGACATCGTCCGCGGCGAAGGCCTCGTCGTACGAAGCTGTGATGCTTGCATCACGCTGAGCGCCCAGGAACTCGCGCACGGCCCTCGTGAAAAGCTCACTCCGCGACAAACCCAAACGCTTCGCCACGCGAGTGGCCCGCTCGAACACGTCATCGGGGACTGAGATGGCCGTTTTCATGGGTATGACCAAGTTTATACCCACGGCCGCGGCCAGCAAGAACAGCCGCAACCAGCAGGAAACTGCCCTGCCGCCGACTGCCGGGCCTCCGGCCGTCGAACCCCTTGGAGTCGGTGAAGGGAGAGCGCGTGCATGCTAGCCCCTTTCGACGCAGGGTGAGGGCCAAGGAGAGACATCATGACCGTCAAGCGCATGGATAACGTTGGCATCGTGGTGGAAGACCTCGATCTTGCCATTGAGTTCTTCACCGAGCTCGGCCTGACCCTCGAAGGCCGCATGTCCATCGAAGGCGACTGGTCCGGCCGCGTCACCGGAGTGCGCGGCCAGCGCGTCGAGATGGCCATGATGCGCACCCCCGACGGCCACAGCCGCATCGAGCTCTCGCGCTTCGTCGCCCCCGCGATTGCCTCCGATCACCGCACGGCCCCCGTGAACTCGCTCGGCTACCTGCGCGTCATGTTCACCGTCGAGGACGTCGGCGACACCGTCGCCCGCCTCAGCAAGCTCGGTGCGACGGTGGTGGATGAAGTCGTCGACTATGAAGACATCTATCGGCTTTGCTACATCCGAGGGCCCGAAGGCATTCTGATCGGGCTCGCCGAGCAGCTCGAGCAGCAGGACTCACGAGAGAATCCGTTGGAACGTGAGCAGTGAGTCAGGCGGCCAGCCGCCGGTGCCACAACCAATAGGAGGTCATGACGACGCCGAGCGCCAAGAACATGATGAGCATGGCCGGTTCGAAGCCGTTGACCATCAGGCCGGAATAAATGGCTCCGACCAGGTCGAAGACGATCCCCGCGTACGCCCATTCCTTCAGGCGATCGAGCTTCGACAGCGGAAGCACGATCACGATGCAAGCGGACAGCTTGGCGACGCCCAAGAAAGGCAGCAAGTACTCCGGGTACCCCAGAGCCTCGAACACCTCGAGCCAGTCGGGCGTCTTCATGATGTTCATGACTGCCCCCGGCAGGAGGAAGAACAAGACGAGACCGGTCGTGATCCAGTAGAAGATGGTGAGCTTTTTCATGGTAAGGAGCTGGTGGTTCTGCTTCCAGAGGGAGGAGCCGAGGACGACAAGGCAGGAACGTAGGTCAACCTGATCACGTCCTCGTCAATCCGGTCATGACTCATCAGACGGAGTGGCGGCCGAGGTCCGGCGAAGTAGGGCGTGCCGTGGCCCAGTACGACCGGGTGCAGATAGATCCGATACTCGTCGATCAGGCCAAGCTCGGTGAGGCCATGCGCCAAGTGCGGGCCAGCGACTTCGAGCTCTCCGTCGCGCTCGGCCTTCAGGGTGCGGATCGCGGCTTCGAGGTCATCACCCACCAGGCTGGCGTTGGGACCGACCGTCTTCAACGTGCGCGAGACGACCCACTTCGGCTGCTTCCGCCACGCAACAGCGAAGGCCTGCTCGTCCGCACTCCATTTAGGATGATCGTCGTCCCAGTACCGCATGATCTCGTACATCTGACGGCCGTAGACACTGCCCGCCTGTCCCTCTGCCTCTTCGATGAAGTGGCGAAAGAGCGTGGGACTAGGCCCAAACGCCATATGGTCGACGTAGCCATCCAAGGACTGGTTCATTCCGAACACGAGCTTGGCCATACCGCTCCCTTTCTTGCCCGGCACATACGCGAGCTTGCGTCGTGCGAGCAGGTGTAGGCTGGGATCCGCTGCATCGCAAGGGGATGGGGATGGGGATAGGAATTGCAACATAGATCCCGAGGCTTGCCTCCACTTCCAGAAGTAGACAGAATCGGAAATTATGCGCGTTTTGGTAGAGGCAGGAAGGTGGTAGGATGTGGGTGGCGGGAATGCCCCGCACGATGCTGCGCTACTCGATTGAGAAGTTCCCCGTCGCCGAACGAAGGAAGTGGATGCAGAAGTAGTGGGGTTCGCCTTTTCTTCGACCCTTGCTATGATGGCCGGATGGCACTTTGTGTGAGGTGGGGCGCGCTGAGAGAGGAGTCTCGATGGGGATGCATCGTGTGGTTGCTTCTTCCGGCGTGTCACGGATCGTGTCCCGAACCTGAGATCTACGAGGAGCGAGTCGAATTTGAGGTCAAAGAACCCTCGGACTGGGTGACTGCACGAGGGGGACTTTTGCGGGACTGTTATGACTATTGTGGCGAGGGTGATCGAGTCACAGGTTGCAGTTTTGTCGAGTTGAAGGACGCGGTTCCCGCAGGCCCGATCGGCCCTCGGCCTGGCTCAGCGGGTGATTCCGGAGGCGCGGGAGGTGAAGGCGGCGCAGGGGGTGAAGGAGGGATTTCCGACAGTGATACCGAACTTCTCTTCAAGTACCCCGTCCTCGTCATGACCTGCACTTTCGAACGTGAGAACTATGTCTGTGGGCATCACTGAAGAACAGGCGAAGTACCCAGGTTTCGCCGGCGCTCCCTTGCGAGGGGTGAGCCGCTTCCTGGCAGCAAGCTCGGTCATCCTGGCCCTCGCGTGCTCAAGCCGGAGCGGGGATTGGGAAGACGGCTCGTGGGCGATCCCTGAACCCGAGCCGGAAGTCACCGAATGCGATGATTCTGCGAGCGCGCTCCCGGCGAAGTTTGCGTGGGTGGACGCGCCTAGGCCGCCACAGGATTGGTACTGGGAAACGTCCTTCGCCGCTGGTGAGTACTTCTACTACCTCATTCCCGACATGTTGACGTCGTTTGATCCTGGGACCGGCGAGTTTAGGGCGATGGATCTCGCTCCACCTGAGATTGTGGCTCAGGCCAGGGGCTGGGGCCGTCCGGTGGTAGGCGAGGGGCATGTGCTCATTCCTTCGGGAAGGGACCTCTTCTTGCTGGACCTAGAGAGAGAACGTTGGCACGTGACTGGGCTTCCGGAGGAAGTGGGGCGGAGCGATTTTGAATGGGTGCATTTCACCGGAAAGGAATTTCTCCTTTGGGGTGGAGCTGACTCAGCGGCGCTGCGCTACTCGAACGGAGTGTACTTCGAACCGGTGGAGCGCTCCTTCCGAACGGCACCCGCGTATGCGCCTGCCGTGCGAGAGGAAGGAGTCTCCGACCACACGACGCAGCTCTACGGACGAGATTCGGTCTGGACCTCAGAAGGGCTCGTGGTGGTGAGCAGTGAAACGGACGTGGACCTGACCGTTCGGCTCCTGCGTCGAGATGATGTTTGGGAGTCGCGGAGCGCTCCCGCCGGGATTCCTGCCCGGAGTCACTACTCGCTCTTGGCTGCGGGGAACTTGGTTTATATGACCGTCTTGTTCGAGGAGATTTCCCCGCTCCACATTTACGATGCAGCGACCGACAGGTGGACTCGCTCATCGCCCCCCGACGCGAGTCCCTTCCCCGGGGTTCTATTGGGTGATTGGCTCTATTTCCCTCATGCGCGATGCGGGGGAACCGCATATCACCCGAGAACTGATCAGTGGTTGCCGCTCAGCGGTTTCCCTGGAGACAGTACAGTCTTTTTCCCGCAGGTCGCCGGAGCCTCGCTGATCCTGCCCACGATGCGCGACTCAGGAAAGAGCTACAGGGAAGGCTTCTACATCGCCACTCCGAGGCCGCCTCAGATCGATTAGCGCGTGGTCGGTCCGGCGCTCCGCCGGACCGATAGCCTCACAGCTTCTCTACCTGGAGCGCGAGCATTTCCGTGGCCAGGAAGATCACTTCCTGACCGACTTTGTAGCGCGTCATGTCCACGTCGGGGCGAACCTCAAAGGTCTCTTCTTCGCCGTCCTCGAAGACCAGAGTCGCTTTGCGAGCCGTGGTGTCGATGGATTTGATTTTTGTGGTAGGATGTGGGTGAGCTGGAGCAAGCTCAGACCCGACGCACCACGGTCCGGAGGCCCTCTTGGAGGTGCGGGTGGCGTGAGGCGACCGGACGGGAACTCTGCAAGTAAAGGTGGATGCCTGATCGGGTATTCTTATTCTTGGCAGAAGGCCTTGACTGGCACCTTAAAGGTGCCATATTCTGTGGGAGTTGAAGCGTGGAGAAAAGAAAACCCCACTATGACCTGGGAACGATCAAATCCACGTTCTGCTCGGTTGAAACTCTCCGAATCACCAGAACAGCCCTCTCTTGTGCAGAACAGCTCGGGCTCACTCTCCAGGACATCGTCGACATCATCCAGAGCATTACGCGGGAACGATTCTACAAATCAATGACGAGTCTCGTCAGCAGTGCCATTTGGCAGGACGTCTACCACGTCACGCATGCTGGGCTCATCCTCTACGTCAAATTCACCACTGACTCCGAAGGTTATCTGGTCATCTCTTTCAAGGAGAAGTAACCATGCCCAAGACGCCTCCTACTCAACCTTGTCCCGAATGTGGCGGCACGATGCGGTACACGACAGGGAACGACCAACTGACCTACAAAGGGCAAAGCCGGATCATCAAAACTTTGGGTTGGTGGTGCCAGGACTGCGGGGAAGGCATTCTCACGGGGGAGCCTCTCCGTGAACACGAAAAGGCTTTCTTGTCCTTCAAGGCCGAAGTGGATCGAGTCCTATCTCCGACAGACGTAGCAGAGGTGCGCAAGAAGCTCGGCCTCAGCCAGCGGAAGGCCGGGGAACTCCTCGGAGGTGGTCCACGAGCCTTTCAAAAATACGAAGGGGGCAGTCAGGCGGTCAGCGCCCCCATGAGCAATCTCCTCCGCCTCCTCGACAACGATCCCGCTAGAATCGAAGAACTCATCCCGAAGAGATGAGGGTGGGTTGAGAGATCCGTCTCGTCCAAGGACTCCTGGCAGCCGGCGCAAGCAAGCGTGAAATCGCCTCGGCGCGCGCCGGAAAATCTCCGGCACGGACGAAGTCGGCTGCCTGACTGGGTTGGTTGGCGCGTAGCAGTCGTCACGCTCGGAAGAGGTTGACGGAGATGGCGGAGAAGGAGCATGCGCTGCGGGCGAAGAGTCCTCCTCGACTTTAGCTGGAGTCGGTGGGGCGTGAAAAAACCCACTACGGAATCCAAAGACGAGGAGTTTACTGTGTTCGGGGTCAGCGCACGCGATAGCCTTTATGGGCAATCCGCCGTGCCCGTGCGCTAAGCGGTTGATGTACGTACGCGTGCATCCGCAGGGGTC
This sequence comes from uncultured Polyangiaceae bacterium, assembly GCA_964392575.1. Taxonomy (GTDB): domain Bacteria; phylum Myxococcota_A; class Polyangia; order Polyangiales; family Polyangiaceae; genus NIC37A-2. The sequence goes on along the minus strand of CAYMQT010000070.1, from coordinate 17,182 downwards.
ACGCTCGATGTATTCTGGTAGCTTTGTCATGTGTCTCCTTTGTTGGTGATGGTAGTTCCGCTCCGAGGATTTCCGCGAAGAGGTCGGCGAGCGCGGGGCTGAAGAGGGGCAGGATGATGGTCATCGCCGGGCCTTCGGAGATCTTTTCGATCTCGGCGCGCAACAGGGTGGCACCTTGTCGTGGGTCGAGGCCGCCGGAGCCGGTGCCGAGGGATGGGAGGACGACGCGGCGGTAGCCCTTTTCTGTAGCGACGCGCAGAACGTTGACGTAGGCAGTCTGGATGTCCTCTGCCCTTCCGCTCACGGTGGGGACGTGGAGGATCGAGCGCACCTTCGTGTGCTCGAAAGCCGGAGTCTCGACGATGTCACGCGGGCCGATGGGAGCCAGGGCGCGCATGGCCTGCTGCAAACGCGGCCCAGCGGCGCGACCGAGAGCCCCCGACACTCCAGCCCCCAGCCAAAGCCGCTGGTTCGAGGCATTGACCACCGTATCCCCGCTCACCTCGGTCACGCTCCTGTCCGTGACCTCCACCCGAACGTTGCCGAATTGCGCGGTCTGCCCCAACGACGCCCCAGGCTCGAACAGAGGCGCGACGATGCGAGCCACCTTCTCGCTCGACACATGCACGCGCACTCTGGGGCTTGATTCTCGGCGTTCGAGCTCATCTCGCAACACCCTCGCTGCATCCGGCACGGCAACCCGCGTCCCTGCCTGTGCTCGAAAATCGAGGATTACGGACTCTGCCCCCTCCAACGCGAAACTGATCGCGTCAGCTAATTCCGCCAGGTCTTCGCAATCGGCCAGGGTTATGTCTGGTGACTCCGCTGGGCCAAGGACGATTTCTGGTTTGGGGGTTGGGGGTGTCATGGTGGTTCACGGGAACGATGAAATTGATGAAACGGAGGGCGGCAATCATTGGTCGGTTTGCCCGAACTTAGCGAGGCAGTCTGTTCCCTCCTTCAATTGGCTTTACGGTGGGTGCTTTGAATGGTGTTCTGAAAATCCAAGTTAGCACGGATGTCTTCTGGAAAATACTTTTGATAGTTGAGAACGAATCGCTTAAGAGTCGCTCGGTCTTTAAGCCTGTGCTCTGCTAGCTTCGCTAGCCCCGGATTGTTGTAGATGACGCAACCGTGGGCTCTGAAGATTTCGATTACGGCGTCCAGTTGGGCACGAACTTTTTTCTGCAGCGGGGGCGACGGCGGCACTCCCTCCGTGGAGTCCATGAATCCGAGTGCTTTGCGTCGGCGAGCGTAGACTGTTTCTACGCGATCCTGATCAATGAGCTTCCCGATGTGCTGGCTTTCCAGAAGGGCTTCGACCAAGACACGCTCGAACTCTCGATAGTTGCCCTCCCAAGCCGTGTCCTTGATCCACCGGAACATTTCCGTAGTGAACCGAGGGAAATAGTGCTCAGGATCTTCCAGTGTTGGGACGAGTGGCACGCTGCACCAGCAGATCTGGTAGTAGAGGTGACGGATGCGTTCCTCCAAGGAGGCACCTGCTTCCGTTCCTTTGCTCAAAATCTCGCTCAACGAGGGGAAAGGGACGACTTGTCCCATGCGATGGACAAAGTCCCCGCGCAGTCTTCTTGATTGCTGGAGTGTGCGGATGTCTTCGTTGATCGCCAGGAAAACCTGCACGTCGAGGGAGAGCGGTGTTCCCTCCTCCCCCAGGCGCTCGATGCGCACTTCGTTCGAGACGGCGGAGAGCAGATCGAGGAGAGAGGTTTGCACATGGCGCGGTGCCGATTGGAACTCGTCGAGAAAGAGTACCCCCCCGTTCGCCCTTTCGAACCACCCTTCGGTGTCCTTCGTGGCGCCGGTAAACGTACCCTTCTTGTAGCCACGCATTCGGGCTTCGAGCAGGTTGCGTTCGACAGCGGCGATGTTGATGAGGGGGATAGGAATTGCAACATAGATCCCGAGGCTTGCCTCCACTTCCAGAAGTAGACAGAATCGGAAATTATGCGCGTTTTGGTAGAGGCAGGAAGGTGGTAGGATGTGGGTGGCCAAGGCAGCCAAGGCAACGGCGCTCGGAAAGCTTGGCGGCGAAGTCGACGCGCTCGCGGCTCGGTTCGCTGAGTCGGGCGATCCTGCCATCGCTCGTGAACTGAGCGTCGCTCGCGGGACACTGGCCGACGTCGAGGCGTGGCACCTCGCGAAGATCGAAGGATTGGCAACGGCAAGAACCGAAGCAGAGGAGCGACACAAGGCCGCCTCCGGCACTGCTACGGCCGCTCGGTTGCTTTCCGAGACGGTCACGCGAGCAAAAAATCACGACGTCTTGAACAAGCGCCTAGAGAGCGTGCTAGCCGCGATCCGAAAAGCTCCGGTTGCAGAGTTGAAAGGCGAAGCGATGCCGGATCTCAAGGATCCGTACATCCACTCAGAAGTCGAAAGGCTCATGCCCGAGGTGCTCGGGGCTGACAGTGATCTGTTAGCACTGGTCCGGACTGGCATCTCGGCTTACGGGGGCCTGGAAAAAGCGCTGAATGTACCTGCCTCTGAGCTTTTCGACGCGAGACAATTTGAGTTCTTTGCACAGGCCGAGCAATTGGTGGGGGACCTTCTTGCCGCGATCAAGGGCGCGCATGAAGACCTCCGGAAGCGGGGCGCGGAAGAAGAAAAAGCAGCGCGAAACAAAGAAGAGGAACGTCTTCAAGCCGACGAAGCGAAGCGGGTCGCGGCAGAGCGCGCGGCAATTGCCGCTTCACTCATGCCGGGACTGGATCGCCTTGCCGAAGTAGCCGAGGAGTTCCTTGAGCGCCTGACGCCGGAGCACGCACTCAAAGCGATCGACGGCTACGGCAGCAACCCCAAATTCGCACACGAGGCGAGAGAGAGGCTTATAGTTGCCCGTCGCATGGCGCCCCCCGACGGCAAGACTCTGCCCTGCCATCCGCGGGACGAAGAATGGAATGTGATTTTAGCGCGGCGCAACCTGCTTTGAAACAAGACCCTTGCGCAATCCGTAAAAGAGGACCGTCGGATCATCGACGTCCAGCTCTCTGTCGAGTGGGCCATGGATCGGCTCATCGATCGAGAACTCAAAGAGCGACGGAGGGCCGCCGCGTGAAGCGATCAGCCAATTACATGTCCTTTCGAATTCCGATGACGCCCTCCGAACGCGCTCGTCTTGAGGCCCTGGCTCATTCCTACGGACAGTGCTCGACCGCTTACGTGCGGGGACTCATCGCGCGCGAGGCAAAAAAGGAAGCGCAAAAGGAAACCTCTGCGCGTTGAAAATCCAAGTCTGTCGTGAGCTTGCCAGCGCCCTTCGTGAATGCGCATCCCCCTCCCGGCACGACAAGCGAACCGCTCCGAGGGGCAAGGACGGAGCGGGTTGCGTTATTTGCCCCAGAAACCACACAATGACACTTCTCGAAATCCAACAACAGCTGCGCAGGGTTTCAAATGCTGCGACAGTCGTTAGTGAGCCGCTCTCAAAGCAAGCGACCGACGCTGAGAGAGCACACCGAACGGAGCGGATCGCGAAGCGCTTGGTGGCGTTCGCTCAGTCCGTGGGAGCGACGCATGCATTCATCGAAGGATATGCCTACAGCCAAGCAAACGCCGCTCACTCGCTCGGGGAGCTCGGGGGCGTCGTGAAGCTCGCCCTTGTGAACGCTGGTATCGAGATCCACACCGTCACCGCGAGTCAGGCGCGAAAGTTTTTGCTCGGGACCTGTCCGCGCTCAGGTGCAAAGGTTGCCGTTGCTGAGGCGCTCCGGGCAGCTGGCGCGAGTTTCGAGACGTTAGATGAGTGCGATGCCTATGCGGCCGCCAACTTCGGCCTCTCTGAGCTTGGGGGCTACTGCTTCGCGATGGGCGACGCGGCCTAGTGTCCGCCCTTTCCGTCCCTGCTTCACCGATTGTCCGGACACTCGCAACGGTTCGGGATGCCTGCTCACCGGCGAAAAACTACGCAACTCCTTGATTTGCATCCGCCTTCTCCTGGCCTCGCACGGGATGGCACGCCTGATGCTTCTCACCAGTCGAGGATGGGCGACGAAGGTTCGGCGCCGAGAAAGGACACACCATGTCGACGAAAGAGAGCGACGCGCCTGACAGGGAAGAGCAACGCGTTTACACGAAGGCGGACCTCGATGCCGCAATCAAGATATGGAAAGGCGAGGCAAGCAAGCCTGAGCTTGAGCCTCATAAGCCTAGGCGCGAACGAACGCCCACGCGCAGAGCTTGGATCCGCTCCCAGGATGGGGAGGAGGGACGCGTTCACAGCAGATCGGAACTCGATGACATCATCAAGAGGCTAGAAGGCGAAGCCAGCAAGCGTGAGACTTCACCTCGACGTGAGTCAACACGCATGCAGGAGCCCGCACACAAATCAGAGCGCCCCACCCCCGGCAAAGCAGGCCGCGTTGTGGGTTGGCTAGTCGGAATGGGCGTGCTCGCAGCACTTCTCTTGAGTGCTTGCGACGAGGAACCGACGTTCACACCGAACTTCAACGGCGACGGCTACGAGCTCGTCGTAAACGGAGAATATGTTGACAGTTGGACTGCGAACGGTGGCCTCCTTGAAGATAGGAAGGCCGGCTGTGAAGCGCTGAAACGCCACTATCTCACCACAGATCCCACACTCACAGCGCAATGTCGCTACGTCAATCGAGGGACCTCGTCAGGACGGTAGACCGAAATCGCGCTTCTCGCAGGAAGGGACACCCCTGCGGCGCTAGCCAGCTCTCCAACCGGTCCGACGGGTGTCCGATCTAGGCGACCGCTGCTTCGATGCGGGAGCGGCGGTTTGTTGTCGACAAGGCGCCTCGGTCTTAGGGCTGGAACCTAAAACCGCAGGTTCGACACATGTCAGACGCCGCTTCTTTGCTGGATCATTTTCAGCGCCTCGGCCCCCGAGCTCGGGGGGTGCTCCTGAGCGTTGCCGAGCGGATGGCCCGGGCTCCGGTCACCTGCGGGCCTAGAATTGGGGCCCGCCGACCAAAAAAACCAGCGACCGGAAAATAGAAGGCTTCCGCAGCCTTGAAGGCAATTGTTGTCCTGAAATGTAAGCAATTCTCGCTGTAGTTACGTGGACATAGTGCTGTCATGACACTAGGAAAGAACTTGGCCGGCCCTCCAGGGCTGGGCAATTGGAGAGAACGACCATGGACAGCGAGCTAGAATTCGCCGCGAGCGTGCTCGCTGCGGCCGGGGAGGGGACTACCCATCTGAAGCTGCAGAAGCTCATGTTCTATGCTTACGGGGCAGCGCGGGCTTATGGCGAGGACGTCGCCATGGTTGCCTTTCTGAAGTGGCAACACGGTCCTGTTTGCGAGTCCGTCTATGACAAGTGCAAGGCGTTCGGAAAGTGCCCGATCGAACTTGGCGCTCTGAATTCGACACCTCTTTCCTTGCCCGAGTCAGCGCGGTGCGCCATTCGCGTCTATCGGCGACTTTCCGCCTGGCAGTTGAGAAACGAGTCACACTTGGAAGAGCCATGGATCTCGGCCAAGATGAGCGATTCGATTTCAGAAGAATCTATCGAGCGACATTTCAAGAGGAAGTTCATTTCGGGAAGCGTCGAGGTCCCGAAGAATATGCCGGGCGCGTGGAGCTTGGCTGTGGACGGGCTGCCTCCGCTAGTTGCGCCGAGCCTTCTGGACTTGGCCAATGATCTCGAAGTCGCGTTTGGTGGGCAGAACTAAGGCGATCAAGTGTAAGCGGTGCGAGCAGGTTTGCCGTACCGTTAAAGGATGGGCGGGATGCCCAAAGTGGATTCCCGATGGCGTGGAGCCACAACAGCGACTGTGCGATATCCTCGACGACGCAACGCTTAACTACGCGGAGCTGAGAGAATTCAAGGAGCTTCAGCGCATTGATCGCGGTGTCCAGCTGCAGGTGGTGTGGGCTCATTTTTTCGCTCCGCAGAACCCCCTCCCGGATACTCCTGAACTCTTCGTGCAGTGGGTGAAGAAGTGGCACGGCAAGATTTTCAGGGGGATTCCGAGCATCGCAGGGGTTCTGCGGGACAGGGCCGCGAGTTTCGGTGGTCATATCTATGATCCCCATCGTAGGAGCGGATCATCTCCCGAAAGCATCGAGAAAGATCTCTTTGCGGCACACAACGAACTGAGTGAGTCGCTTCAGCGCCGGGATCCAATCGATCTAAGCATCGCAATTTTCCTGCAGCGATTCTTTGAGGTACATCCTTTCAAAGATGGGAACGGAAGGGTGGCGCGCGTTTACTGCGATTGCCTTGCTTTCAGCAGGAATCGTCAGTTCGTCTGGGTTTCTGGTGTTGAACCGGCCTACACACGGGGGCTCGAAAAGGCCCATGCTGGGAGGGCGCGCGACGTCATCCGCAAGGACGAGCCGAATGATCCGCGTGAGCACGCCTGTTTGGACGAGCTTCGCGTTGTAGTACGAGCCCTGCTTGCAGAACAGGACGCTGGCGAAGAGGATTCGTAGCCGGCTAGGGCTTCCACTTCTTGTCTGGGCATTCGATTCCTCGGAATCCCACCGACGTAAGACTTGCAGTGATGTTGGCTTCACCAGAACCAGTCCACGTCGAACCCCAGAGACTGCATTTCACGGGATCGTCCGAGGGGACGAGGACCGCCGAATCGGGCCCAGAGGCATAGGGCGGGTTCGTGGTCTCTTTCATCTTTGAGGCCACCTCGCCAAGTGCAACCCGTCGGGCCACGGCTTCAGAGGCCTCGAACCGTGGATCGCCCCCGCGGGCCAAATTCTCCCTCTGGGACGGATCCCGGGCCAGATATTGCGGAGTAAGAATGTAGATGTAGGTTATCCCGTCTTCCGAGCTATTGATCAGGTGCTGCACTTCAAGTCCGTTGGTGTACTTGCAGAGCATCATCTTGTTGGTGCCCAAGGACCATGTCCGCGCCTCAGCCATGTTCGGCAAGCAACCGGGCGCAGCTTCTTTGAGTCCTTCCGAGGTAATTTTGAACGCAAAGGGATCGTCCTGGTGCCACTTGATGTTTGGGGATAGGAATTGCAACATAGATCCCGAGGCTTGCCTCCACTTCCAGAAGTAGACAGAATCGGAAATTATGCGCGTTTTGGTGGAGGCAGGAAGGTGGTAGGATGTGGGTGGATCGTGCCCCGGGGCTTCCGCATCCCTAATGACATTCGGACCTCACAGGCTCAATGTCGGAATCATCAAGGGTAAGGCGAAGCTCAAATTCCACATCAATCTGAGTCCCAGCACACTCTCCGCTTTCGATGGGCCCCTGCGCCGAGAGGGTGATTTCGTAGATCCTCTCAAAGTCTGGATCCATCACCATCTCCCCGTCTTCGATCCCAACCATTCCCGAGTATGAGATGACTTCGAATGCTGGCACCTCAACCTGTTGATCGAGGTAGCAAAGTTCAGCTCCGAGCGAAGGACTGTAATCAGCTCGCTCGTTCCACGTAAAGGGTCCCATCCCGTCGTAGGCCCAAAGCGCCCCGTGAAGGCCGGTCCATTCGATAGCGCGACCGTCGAATGCCGTCAAAATCTCCATGTCACCACTCCCCCAGGCGCCTTCGAGGGGAATCTCTTCCGAGAACGCGGCAAGAACTTCCACCTGCCACTCATACTCGATATCCACAACGTCATTACAACGGAGCTCTCCTTGCTGCGAAGAACAGGAAAGCAGTCCGAAGGACATCAATGCAATCAAACATCGCGCGGACATAGTGTTCTGCTCCTTTCCAGCGTCTCCTCAGTACAGAAACAGGAGTTTCTCGTAGTCAAAGCAAACTGCCTCATGCTCCGGGTTTCTGTGATTTGCCACGGCACCATCCCCCGTCGCAACCAGGTGCCAGTCTGTGCACAGGTCTCCCTGTCGTTCCGCTGGTGCAGCACAGGTCTGCTCCCTTTCCAAATCCTCGAAGTCATGCTCGCGAATCGTCACAGTGTCTCTCTCACCGTACATCCGACCGGTCACTTTGGAGAGGACACAAGCGTGGCTGTACCAGCCCGGCTCGCCGTCATGCTGACCATACCTTAGGTCGTAGTATGGGTGCTCTTCCAGAAGCGGAAAAAAATCGATCTTGTGCGAAACAGCGTCAACAATATCGCCCCCGAGTACCAGATGGTCCGTCACCTGTGCGGGAACGCATCCTACTTTGATCTTCATGAAGTTGTTGTTGTCGTTCGCGTTGGTGCTGATGAACGCTTCCCAGAAGTGCAATTGATTGACCCGTACGCCAAAGTTGTCCCGGTCGCCTTCGAGCCGTCCCTCCACGCCCATCAAGAAGCACGCGTACTCGCTGCCCAACAGGAGTTCGCCTGACGAGTTCTGTAGCAATGCCGTCAGGTGCTTGTTATCTCCACTGATTTCAAATTCAGCCGACCAAGACTCAGCGGGCGCAGGAAAACATCGTGCTGAACCCTCCACTTTCTCCTTGGGGTTCTCACTGTTTCCCTGAGCCACCAGACGATAAGTAGGAAGCACCACCGCCCCTTCGTTCCACGCCGCGTCGACTGTATCTATCCAGATTCGGTCATTCTCCCCCCTAAAGGACCCTTTGAGGGAGGTGAGAGCGCAAAAGTCCGTATCAGGTGTACCAGGAAGAAGCGCTCGGTTGTCTTCGCTCGGCCCTAGCCGATAGTCACTGACCGACCCAGCGTAGGTTGAAACCGCTACTCCCAGCCACGGAACCGGGGGCAGCTCCATGGACGGGTCAAATGCGTCAAGCCGCTTGGAGGTCGGGATCTCGAAGCGAATTCGCAGTATCTCGTTACCCTTCGCAAGGGCGGCATCGCGGTTCTTCGTGTCGATGGCGATCCGTCCTTCCCCCTCGCTCAGAGGAAGGTGGACATAGTCTTCGAACCAGTCAGCGTGGATCGAGTATACGCTCACGCCTTCCTGCTCCAGCCGGGTGCTGAAGTCGTAGATATGATGGTATCGTTTGTCACGCTTCCCACCGGTGGGTGACAGGCCGCCGTCATGCATTCGTATCGCGCCTCGGTGCCACGCTTCGTGCAACAAGGTGCCTGCCCTCTCCGACGCTCGCTTGCCGAAGAAATTATTGTACAATGTTATCTCGTTTCGACCGAGCATTTCCCCGAAAACTCCCGCAAGGCCCGAGTTCGCAGTCTCGTCTGCGTCATAATCGCACACGGGAAGAATTCGGGGGATGTGATCGAGGGCGTATTCAAAGGCCTCTATCTGGGCGAATCTACTGGGCTGAACCACGGCACCTTCCGCCGCCGCTCGCTCAAGGCAGCTGAAGGCTTCCACCATGATGCAATAAGGACTATTTCCATCGTTTCCTGGCCACGTCGTACTCCCATGAATGGAAGGGGTCTCAGTCCATCCCCAGTCCTCCCAGCTCGACTGTGATACCCGCCCCGTTGTGTACGGTTGGCCGTCGCGTGTCACTCGCTCAACGCTGTCCCTGAGACCGAGGTGGAAGCCGTCCCGGCAGCCATCGCGCATCTGCTTCTTCTCGCCAAAGCGCTGGAGGGGCGCTCTAGGCTCTGGTAACCGGCAAACTTGCGCGAAGGACGCAGTCGTCGAAAGCAGCACAGGAAGGGACACCCAAATAGAGGTATTGAACTTCAGTTTCATCGTCGACTCCGTCAGTTGAATTCGAGGTCAAGCAAGTACTCGTCTCCGGGTGCAATCGCCCCTTCGATCTCGGCCCTGGTCGCGGGCGGTGAGAGACGTAGCAACGCGTTGACAGCCAGCTCCTGGGAGGCAGCATCCCCATGAGTGACGACCCTGAGAAGGATCGCCTTGTAGTCACCACCGTCTGGGAGATTTTTTGCCGCCGAATGAAGCCACCGAACTGCGTGCAGCTGACCAAGGTCCCAGTCTGCTTGCTGCCCGTGATGCCCCGCATCAAGGCCATCAGGGGCCTGAATGAGTGCAACTGCCTCCAGCGCGAGCAGAGACTCGCGGTCGAACAGCGAGCCCAAGGCATAAATCTCCGTAGCGCGGTCGTGGACACTGTTTCGCGCGATCGACGTAAGGAGCGCAGCCCGAATCGCTGGAGCCCGAATTCTCAGCGCCGGCGGAGCAGGCCCGGTATAGCCGCCCTCAATTTCTGCAAGGTAGCCGCGAAGCGCGGTCCGAGAGGCTTCATCCAGCTCTTGAAAGCGTTCATCGATCGGGACGGAATGATCGAACGTCGGGTGCCGGCTGAGACACCTTCCTCCAGCGTCGTTCTCGACACACGCTTCGTCGGTGGAACAAACGGGTCCGCCTGAACAGAGCGAGTAGCAGTCTAGTGTCTCGAAGAACTCGACCGCAATGTCCTCGTCGATCTCGACCCCCATGGAGAGCATCTCTTCCCGCCCTAGGGGAGAGAACAAAGTGGCAACGCCTCCAGCAAGACGGTAGCGCTCACCAGCCTCAAGTTCGCAAGGATGTGCGATGAGGATCCTTGCGCTACCGGACGCTACCGTGACCCGATCCGAGCCGGGTCCGGGAAGCACGTCAATCCCGTCGCCTCCGACAATCAACGTGTCGTCACCCTCGCCGCCATGAACCGCGCCCTGAGACGGTGCGAGTGCGCAGACCAGATCGTCCCCCGGTCCGGCAAAGGTTGCCGAGTTCGACTCGCGAGAGACGAGCACGTCATCCCCTTCGCCAGAAAAGAGGAGCGCTACCTCACCTTCGGGAACGGGAGGAACTGCCAAGTAGTCACCTGCTTCGGAGCCAGAGTAACAAGTGGCAACTACACTTCCCGTGTCATTGCGAAATGCTGCGGGGCACGTGAAATTGCCCTCGCGTGCTGACGGATCTACGTGACTTTGAGCACCGCTCCCCGGCTGCGCCCCGCATAGAAAAGAAAGATCCAATGGTTCAAAATGCACCGTTGCATCGGAGAACACGTGCACGTCTTTGCCGAAGAACGCCCCGTTGTGCGCGAGGCCGCTGCTCGGGCGCCGGAGCTCCACTGGGCCGTTCGGGGCGATGACCGCCGCGTGGAGCGCCTCCTCAAACAGGGCTGCTTGATGCCCCAGGTAAGCGAAGAGCACCTGCTCATGCTCCTCGTTCGCAAACTCGAGACCGACGTGAAGGCGAAGAACGTCTTTCACGTAAATCTGAATCGGTCCTCTCGACGTGTCCATCTTCAGGTGCGCCTGCGGTTCGACGACGAAGGAATTGAAAAAGTAGCTCCCCGACGTAAAAGTAGCGGTCGCTCGGGAGAAGACTTGCAGCGCATCATACACCCCCGGCGCGACCTGCGTGTTCGGGGTGTCGGGAGGCAGGGAGACGTCAGTGACCGCGCTCGAAGGCCATTCTACGTCCCATTCGAGCTCGGACGAGTCGATGTCCACGCCCTGAAGCGTCGCCCCGTGGATGCTGACGTTGTTTTGACGGACCAGGACACCTTCCGTCTTTACGTCTCCGTACACCGTGGAATTTGAGCGCAAAAAGTCGACATTCCCCTCGCTCGTGACGTTCCCGTACACGCGGACGCCCGCGCCGAATTCGCTCGTCTCCGGGCCGATGCTCGAGACGAAGGGGCTCTCACCCTCCTCCCCCGCGGTGACGCGATCATCCAGCGTCAGGCGACTCGTCGCGGAAAGAAACACTTCAGTCGGCTTTGCGAAGGTCGGATAGGAAAGCGAGAACCGAATGAGGGACGTCTCCGGCTCGGGATCACCCGTCGGCTCATCATCGCTGATCTTCAGGTCGTCGAGGAGGAACTGCCCGAGGCCCGACGGCGCGTTCACAGTGATTCTGAAGTTCAAATCCCCGCTCGCGGCGCCCATCGCCGAGCGAACATCCGACGGGACCTGAAAGGTCAAAGTGTGCCAGACGCCGGGCGCCTTGCCTGTCAATGCGACCGCGCCCAAATCACGCCAGTAGTGCCCCTGAGAAGGGATCTGAGCGATCAGGCGCATCTCTCCCCAGGAGGCGGCCGCGGGAAGCTTCACGTGCAGCTCAGCGATTTCTCTCGCGCCCGAGACGCCTCCCATCTGAGCAGAAATGAGCTCAGTCCATCCTTGCGGAGAAACGGCCAGAGCATGACTGCCTTGAATCGCGTCGGCAGATGCACCCACGGAAGCGCCGCTCGTAGCGCTCCAGTCAGAGGCAGGACTCTCGAAGCCGAGCACCCGCGCCTGCGCGTCCGTGAGCGCTTGATGCACCGTTCCTAGGGAATTTTCCGGGGGGGGGGTGCATCACACCCGACACCGAGAAGACCCGATAAGGCGCCACCGAGGAGCAACGCGACCGTGCGAGAGTGATCTTGAGTCATGATGCGTTAATAAGGAGAGCAGTAGCAGGAGAGTCAGCGCTTCCGCAATGGTCATCGAGTCAGCACAGTCCTGATGTTCTCGTAAGAGCAGTGCTGGTGGGGGGATAGGAATTGCAACATAGATCCCGAGGCTTGCCTTCACTTCCAGAAGTAGACAGAATCGGAAATTATGCGCGTTTTGGTGGAGGCAGGAAGGTGGTAGGATGTGGGTGGCCGTCCGCGAGAACGATGTCTACGTGATCGAAAATGAGTTCACTGACCTTGATCTAGACCCGATTTGAAGGCTGAGAAACGCGCGATGCATCGGAGCGCCGCAGCCTCGCCGCAGCGTGTGGGGAAGACCCGGTTCCGCTTGATGCACCCGTCGATGACGATGTTGTTGAGCCGGATGAGACCGGAGGCGCAGGCGGCGGCGCCCGTGACCGCGTGATACCTATTGCGGCCGATCACTCGCGAGTGTAGGAGAAGTCTCATGAAAATTGTGGCAATTTGGGCAACTGTAGCAACCGTAGGTCTGTTGGTCATGGGGTGCTTCGGCCGAACTCAGATTCAACCTACTCCGACCTCAGACACCTTCAGAAGCGACTACTCAGATCTCTTCGACCGGGCCCCGATCGAGTTCAACTGCCCGGCGCAGGAGATGACGTACAAGAAACTGGCCGACGCGAACCAGGTCAGTGCCGAAGGCTGCGGAAAGCGGGGTATCTACGTGCTCGCTGGGTACAGTGGATGGGTCCTCAACTCCGTCTCTGAGGTCGATTCGCAGGCTCCCCCAGAAACCGGTACGACGGAGATCCCCAGCGACGAGCCAGGGGACGAATCTCCGAGCTCACTCTAGGTGTCTATGGTGCCAAGGAGTTCGACTACAACGAAGCGGCTCCGATTCAAGATCGCCTTTTTAGGGTTGCCGCCATAGCCAGAAGTATGAACCCGAGAACGACCCAGTAGACACCCAACGACGCATTCTAAATCTTCCCAGGGCTAAAGCTGACCTAACCTACACCGAGGTCTATTCGCCCGAGGTGAGCCGCGGGGGACCATGGAGCGACAACTGCGCGCTGCGAAGACGTAGTCAGGGATTTGCCGGTAGCCGATTCCCGTAGGCCCGCAGCATTTCCGCGCAGTCCTTTCCCGGTTTTTCCGCACTTAGGCTGCAAGCCCCGCAGTCGAATACCCCCAGCCGCCCTCTTGAGCGGTGAGTCCACGCGAAACGACTGGGAAGTCAGACTCACAGAGTCCGTCCAAGACAAGCTCGTTCGCCTGCTGATAGCAGAGGTCGACTTCCAACCGGCCGGACTCGCCATGGGCAAAATCTGCCCAGGCTCCCCGGGCCTCGCTCACGTCTATCAGATGTGGATCGAACCGAGATTCAGACGACTTGGTCTCGGCGCCCTCCTTCTCAAAGATCTTGTTGCTTGGGCCGATGCTCCCGGAATCAGCGCTCTCGTACTTGGCGTCACTGCCGGCGATTCGCCTGCTCGCAAGCTCTACGAACGCGCCGGTTTTCTGCCTGTCGGCCGCCCGACCCCGCTGAGACCGGACTCCCCCCACCGCGTCCAGGATATGCGCCTCAACTTTGGGCGCTCGTGAGGTGAGAGACCCAGACATCACTCGGGCGTTGTTTCTGGCGCCACTGGTACCGTTGCTTGGCGTCGCAGGGCTGGGCTTTTGTGCTGGATATGACTCGATAGGGTCGTCGCTTGGCTTCGCGTTGGTCTGGTCAATATTCCTCTACCCGCTTGGGTTTGTCGGCGCTCTCGTCGCTCACTACGTGCTCAAGGCACTCAAGCTCGATCGAATCCAATACTACTTTGGGGCTTGGTTCTTTGGCGGCCTCCTCGTGGTGGGCGGTTGGTTCGGCCAAGTCACCGAACTTCACATCACAACCCTGTTTGCGAGCGCGGGTGGTCTCGTGAGCGGAGGCGCCGGTTGCGCCTTCTGGCATCTCGCTTTTGGGAAACCGCAGGGTCCCGCAACGCCCGTGCAGCGCGAGCCCGATCGTGACTGAAGCACGGACGCTAGCTTTCATGCCGGGAACGACGGCACGGGCGAGCTTTGAGCGCAATGTCCTTCCAATCCTGCCCGACCCTAATCGTCCTCGTTGCCGAAAGCTCCGGTCCACCCAAGTCGGGGCGAATCGAGGCCTGCATCTGATTCTCAAATGCGCACCTGACGCTTCGGCCAAGGCATTCCTCGCGTTCTGTCCTTCACTGGAAACGAAGGCCTCATAACGAGCCGTTTGTGACCGACGGCCGATGTCGAGGTTTTGGCTTCGCTTGTGCGCAGTGGCTCGGCGCTCGCTCTTCCCCGTTGGGGATGAGCGCCGGTCGTCGTATTCTGGTGATGCCTTAGGCCGCGGCACAACGGCGAGGCGTTGGCCAGACCCCACGATGAAAACAGCAACCTTCGAAGAACGCGAGTACGAAACGCCTCTTTACAATCAACTTGCTCAAGGGAGTGTCGGCAAGTCTGGTCTCCTGGGCAGGTCTTTGAGGGGCATATTGGCGTCGATCATGGCGTCTTCCATCGCGATGAACTGCTCTTCCTGATGCACGGTTACCCCCGCGCTCTACAAGGAGCCGCCCTCTCCAGATACTCTTGGCCGAAGGCCTGGTTTCGTCGCAAGGATACGAGGCGTCTTCCGAACTTTCGCTTGAATCTCTTCATTCAGGCGAAACGCCCTGAATGGAGCAATCGCCCGACTAAGGTTCTGAGAACGCACGGATTCACAGGAATCTACTGGCGATTTCACATCGAACGCCACCAGCAACGAGCACTTGCTCTGGTAGCGCGGACGCTACAGGCACGCGCGTTGGTGGTTTACGCGGCGCCTGCTTTTCACTTGCATCAGGATCTCTTTGCCCACACCCGGAAGGGAAGCCTCGTACAGCATTCCACATTTCCTTCAATTGCGGCGTTGGCAGGGCACTCCGCGTGGAACTACCAGAAGCCAGGCGCTGTCGGGATCGCCAACGCAGACCCAACTCCAATCGAAGAGGATGATTTGGGAGGGCGAATCGCAACGCTCCTCGAATCCGACCACCCCGAGCAGTCTTGGCGCCAGGAACTGAAGAGTCTCGCCAACTCGCTGAAGGAAGCGCTCTCGGACGAAGAACTCGCTGAAACGTCTCGTCGAGCGGCATTTTTCGATCTACTCAGGCAATCTGAGCGTTCCGCGGAGGACCTGGAGCAAGGGGAGATCCTCGTTGCCTACGAAACGGTCTTAGCTTTCTGCGAAGCCTACGCATTGGAATGGCTTGTGCTGTCCAAGTAGGCTCGCCAACCTCTCGCTGACCGTGAGTTGGAAATACCCTCGCCGCACGTCCGCACGGGCGAAGCTACAAGCCAAACAGTGACTTTAGGTCCAGCATCAGGCGAGGAGGGCAATCCACACCGCAAGGTTCAACCTTACTGGCCGCGCAAATTGTCACGTTTCCTTTTCGGAAATGAGTGGTCTTATAGACGCCCAGGGCTGTTCCCGCTGCGGTATTGGGATGCACGACAACTTGGGGCTCTTCAGGACGCGAAGTCCCAGTTCCCCAAGGCGCGAAAACCATCACGATGTCATCTCGAGGGAACACCCGAAGTACAACGCCAGGACGCCGCTCCTTCGTCCCGCCGTAGACTCTGACTACTGCCCCTTCATGCATTCTCGGCGGAATCCGAAAGCGTAAGCGTGCCGCCCTGCGAAAGCGCACGCTCGACAAGCTCATCCATCGTGCGAAGCGCTGCGCTATGCTCCTCACTCACCTTGTAAAGGTCGAGGCGATCGTTGATTGGAATTACGCTGTCAGAGACCACGATGCCAGGAATACTGGCCACTAACCTCAGGTATTCGTAGAGTCCCGTCCTGTACGTTTCTGCAAGCTTCAAGGCCAACCAAGGCTCGGGACGTCGCGAATCCAAAATCGCGTGCGCAATGGCAAGTGAAGCAACCCCGCCGCGAAGTGCGTCAAAATTCGCTCGAAGAACTACGGACGGGACGTCCGGCCTGTAGAAGTATTGGGAGCCTTGCTGCTGCAAATCACTAATTTGCGATTCAATTTCGTGCAATCCAATTAGAGCAAAAAGCTGCGCGAGAGCCGACACGGTCGCTATCTCCAGAGGATGGGCTTGTATGATGATCCGCGCAGGACCCACTCCGATGGCCTCATCGAGCGGCGTCGGTGAAACCGACTCAGTGGCGGCCGATGCCTGCGTGAGCATGTCGAAGGTTAATAGTTTCGCGATAGCAACGTTGAAGCGAAACAGATCCGGATGCTCCAGTGCGGCATCTAGTCGCCCCTCAAGGTCCTCACAATCCTTGGACTCCAGAATCGGTGCGCCGAACTGCCTTGCTGCGCGTTCGATGGCGTCAAGCAGAGCTTGCTCACCAGGGGACCGAATTGTTGAGCGAAACCATTGAACGACGCTACTCAACCACCCCCACGAAGTCGTTGCGGCCCTTGTTCCCGCAAATACGTCAGCGGCCAGTGTTGTCATTTAAGACCTCGAATCATTCCACCGAATGAGTAGCATGATTGGGAAATCATACGAATTGCCTTTGTCGCTGGCAAAATGCGGGTTCAATATCGAACGAAAACAGGGCAGGCCAACAAGAAATTGCTGCTGGCAGCGACGGCAGAGGATTCCGCTTTGATGCTGAGTTTTTGGTACGGCCGCCACTGGGCCTTATCCCTTTGGTCGTGGCGGCCGGTCGGCGGGGGATAGGAATTGCAACATAGATCCCGAGGCTTGCCTCCACTTCCAGAAGTAGACGGAATGAGAATTATGCGCGTTTTGGTGGAGGCAGGAAGGTGGTAGGATGTGGGTGGCGCAGCGGGTAGGGCGCCACTGGCGAAGGGTAGAGAAAGGCCAAAGGGACGGATGATCCCGAAGATGACTTTCTGTCCTATGGCGCGAGCCGATGGCGCCAGTATCCTGGTTCTCGATGGCAGTGCATGACCGCAATGATGAGGATGTATTCGGGCTCGATGGTATACAGCACTGCGTAGGGGAAAAC
>CAYMQT010000069.1:14464-23431 GCA_964392575.1 uncultured Polyangiaceae bacterium | reverse complement strand
GCCTGCCCCCCTTCCAGGCCTGCTTGCCGCCTGACTTGAGACGATCTGCACCCAACTCACTTCCGGCGCTTGCCCGTACGGCGTTGACCGCTTGGAGGCAAACTGATGCGCAGTCGATACTTTGGGCTCGCGTTCATCGCGACCTTGGTTTCCGCGCCCGCTTACGCGCAGGAGGAAGCGGAACCGGCAGTTGGTACTCAGCCGGACGCTAGAGAAGGCGACGCTCTTCTGCCTTCCGGCGAGTCCGAGCTTGTCGATTCTGAGGCTGCCTCGAAGCCTACCGGCGCATCTCAGGCCGAGAGTGCGCCGAAGTCCCTCCCAGAGACGGACGAGCGCTCTGTTCAGCAACCCGCAGAAGCTGGAGACAAGCCCGCTCCGAAACCCGGAAGCACTTCCGACGCTGAGCTCGAGCGGTTTTTGTCCGACGAGCAACTGGGCGAAGGGCGCGGTTTCAGCCCCACTCTGTCTCTCTATGGCTTTGCCGACTTCACGTACGGTCAGTACCTCATGGAGAAGGATAGCCCTTGGCGCCTGGTGTTTGGCGAGGGCAGCAGTTTCGCTGTGGGCAACCTCAATCTTTACCTTGATTCGCAGCTCCATGAGACCGTGCGGGCCCTGGCTGAGGTGAGGTTCACGTACCTGCCGCAAGGCGCGCTTGAACTGGGTCCGCCCTCCTCGCGACAAAACACGAGCACGTCGGACTACACGCGAAACGAACGCGAAAGTGACGTGGGTGGGATCATCATTCAGCGCGCTTGGATCGAATGGGCTCCTCATGAGTTGTTTTCCATCAAGGCGGGGCACTGGCTCACACCTTATGGTATCTGGAACGTGGACCACGGGACTCCGACGATCGTGCCGGTGACCCGACCCTTCATGATCGACGAACAGCTTCTGCCGGAATCTCAGACCGGACTTTTGGCCGAAGGAAGACTGAGAATCACCGATGCGGTTGCTCTGGAATACGGGCTTGGTCTTTCCAACGGTCGAGGCCCGACGGACGCCGTGTTCGATCAAAACGGCAACAAGGGCCTTACGTATCGTCTCAAGATGACGCACTCCGGAAAGGGCGAGTTGCAGATCGGGGCGAGCGGATACACCGGCAAGTACACGTCGGCTCAGACCGACCTCACCATCATCGACAACGAGATCAAGAGCGTTTCACTCATCGGCACCGAGTTCAGGGAAGTCGCTTGGGCGGCAGACTTTCGCTACCAAACGGGAGGCCTTCTCCTTCAGGCTGAGGCGATGATCAACGACCGGCACTACACGGAAGAAGGTCGCTCAGGATCTTATCGACCGGACTCTCTGTCTCCGGACAGTCGCAGGTGGGGCGTTTATGGCATCACCGGGTACCGGTTCAACTGGCTCGGGATCATGCCCTATGTGATCGGTGAGTTCTCCCCCATCCCAGACACCAGTATCTACGAGTTCCCCCGCGAGATCCTGCTTCTTGGAGGCGGCCTCAACATCCGTCCTCTCGCGCAGGTGGCTATCAAGGTAGGATACGATCAGGCATTGTTTCCGGAGGGACGTCCGGCAACGTTTGAACAGGCGAGCATTCGCCGCATTCAGGGGCAAGTGGCATGGGCATTTTGATCGAAAGAAGGACCCTCCTTGGTGGGATGGCGGCGGTTCTGGCGACCTCCATGGTGCGGAGCACTTTAGCAGGGGAGAATCTCGTCGTCATCGCACATGAAAGCGTCAGTCAGGGGCAGTTCAGTCAGCAAGACCTGGCAGCGATTTTCACCACGCGGCGGCGCAACTTTGACGATGGGTCGCGCATCGTTCCTCTCAACTACGAGCCTAGGCATGAACACCGTGTCTACTTCGACCGAGCAGTGCTCGGAATGACGCCGGACGAAGTGGCTCGGTACTGGGTGGATCGGCGGGTTCGTGGAGGCAACTCACCGCCGCGCCACGTCCCGTCGGCTCAACTTCTGAGAAAGCTCGTCGAGAAGCTGCCCGGGGCTATCGGATACGTTCCAGAAACGATGGCAGCGGGCATGAAGATCGTCGGCAGGGTCTGAACCTGGCAGGTCCTCTTGACGGAGAAGGGCGCGGCCAGCGCAAGAGAGGGGCAAGGTATGGTAAGGTCGGGCAGAGCGGGGCGACTCCCCGGCGTAGAACCCTCATGAACGACCGCAAAGCAACTATCTCGACGCAGCAGAAGGCCCTTGAGATCAATTTGGATGAGTCCAAGTACGGCACTTTTGTTGAAATCGGTGCGGGCCAAGAAGTCGCGCGGCAGTTCTTCTCCGCAGGGGCCGCCGCCGGGACCGTGGCGAAAACGATGTCCGCTTATGACATGACCATCAGCGACGAGATCTACGGCAAGGCGTCGGGGTACGTCAGCCGGGAGCGTCTGACGCAGATGTTGTCGCGGGAGTTTGACCTTCTTACCGAGCGCCTTGCGCAGAGCAAGCCGAAGACGACGGAGTTCTTCGCTTATGCGGCAACGGTGACAGCCCGAAGCTTCAAGCAGAGAAGCGAGTGCCATGGGTGGCTTGGGGTGCGGCTCCAGCTCTATCCGGAGGCGCCCCCCAGTGAAATCGTTCTGCACGTCCGCATGCTCGATGACGACAATCAGAGCCAGGCCGAGGCGCTTGGTATTCTTGGGGTCAATCTGATCTACGGCGCGGCCTACTACAAGAACAAGCCCAAGAAGATCATTGAGAGCTTGCTCGATGGTATCGACGGTGACCGCAGTATTGCCGGTGACCGCAGTATCCACGGAGAACGCCTGGAAATCGACTTGATTCACTTTTCCGGTCCCTATTTTCAGGAAGTAGACAACCGACTCATGAACCTGCATCTGGTCAGGAGCTGGTGTTGTCGTGCTGTCATGTTCGACACCAAAAGCGAATCTGTGGCGCCGTCGAGCGCGATGCGGAAGAAAGACATCATGGTGATGCGCGGTTCTTTCAAACCGCCGACAAAGATTCACCTGGATATGACTCAGGCAACGGCCGAGCAGCTGAAGCGGCAGGGTTGGCTCTCCGGGAGCGGCATCCTCAATGTGGCTGAACTCACGATGTCCGAGTTGGGAGCCGACGGTAAAGTCGACGACGAAAGTTTCTTGGCGCGCGTCGATCTTCTCGCGGGCCTTGGGTACAACGTCCTGATCTCGGATTATTTGCGTTTCTTTCGCCTGCGCTCGTGGATCCGCAATTTTACCAAGAACCGCATCGTGATCACCCTCAGCGTGCACGATCTCGACAAGATTTTTGACGATTCTTACTACGAGGGATTGGAGGGTGGCATCCTTGTGGCGCTCGGTCTTCTGTTTTCTGACGATACGAGTGTGTTCGTGTATCCAGCGGAGATTGACGGCACCCTCGTGACTCTGGACAGTGCGGGCGTTCCCGAGAAGGTCGCATTCCTCCTCAAGCACCTGGTGCAGAGTCGGGCCATGGTTGCGGTCGAAAATTTCAATCGCGAAAATCTACACATCTCTCCGCGTGAGGTTCAAGCCATGATAGCAGCGGGAGATGCGAGATGGGAGGCGTGTGTGCCCGACGAAATCCGCGTACAGGTCATAGAAAAGCGCCTGTTTGGGTACGTGGGTTAGGGTACCGACGGCTATTGAATGTCGATGCAAAAATCATCGAGGGAGAGTCCCGTGACCGGCCCTTTCCAGATCTCGAAGCCGATGGCGATAGCGAGCACGTCGTTTCCAGGGAAGTTTAAGCCACGAACCTGGGCGTCGCGAATGAAGTCCATGATGTCGAACGCGATGGCGTGCACGTCGTCGCCTTCGGCGCGTACGTAGTTGACGATGGGCAGGCTATTGACCGTGCCGGCAATGATGTTCCAGAGCCCAGGAGCGCCAGTAACGGAGATTTGCTGCGCCTCGCTGACCGGGGAACCGGCGGGACCTTCATTTTCCGGGTCGTGAAGCCATACCATGAAGTAGCTTTGAAGCCCGAACGCGCTGCCGGAGTTGCCGAACCACACGTCGTACGCCACGTTGTAGGTACCGTTTGCGTTCGGATGACTCCAAGAAGCGGCGGTGTTGAGCGCTTGCACATCAGCGAGCGGGCGGGGCAAGCCGCAGGGCAGGGACGTATCGGAATAGCGACCACAAAAAACGGACGGATAGCCCGCGGGCGCACCGTTCGTTTGCCGATCCCCTTCGTAATCGTGAATGTCGAGAGTCGTCCCGAGCCATGAAATGTCGTGACTGTCCCAGTTCTGGCCCCAGCCGTTGGTGATCATGCGGTAGTTCTTCTCATCGCGAGTGACGTTGGCGCCGACGTACTGCTCTTCCGTCCGCCCCATTCCCACATGATCCCCGGCTCCTAGGGTGCAGGCTCCCTTGGTGAGGACGGGAGGCGCACCTCCTGAACCATCAGGGCCCGAGCCTCCGACCGCCGAGAAGCCCCCGGAGCTGTTGTCGCTCCCTCCCGCCGAAGCTCCTCCGCTCGCAGTGCCTCCGGCGCCTCCGGAGGGATCACCCGTGCCCACGCCCCCGGATGCCGTACCATCATCGTCGCTGTCGTCAGATTCGGCGGGGCCAGAACCACAACTGGTCAAGGGGAGGGAAGTTGCAAGCAGGATGAGAATTAATCGTTTCATTGGAATTGAGAAGCGCGTCATGCAGGTAAATGGACGCAATGATGTAGTGTCCGCTGAAGACGAAACTCTTTTTTGAGCGTCCCAAGACAGACCCAGGCGTTATCGTTTTCCTCTTCGATTTTCTCTCTTCGATGCCATCACCCTCCTCTCTCGTCCTTGAGTTTCACGGTGTACGCTGCTGCGTAGAGCTGCATGACGAAAGTCTCAGAAAGACCATCGAAGCGCTCTTCAGTCATGCGCTCTGTGATACCTCTGCGCTCCGTGATGGTACTCACCGCGCGCACGATTTGCGTTTGAGCATCGGGCGAGGAACCGGTGTGCCTCCGGTGCCGGAAGCGCCCACCTTTCAATTGATCGCCGACCGGATCATCTGGGGCAGCGTCCACGTTCAGGAGGCTCTCGTTTTTTCTGACGGTCGCTCGACCGCGCGTGTGAACTACGCCCAAGGTCGAGTGACGCTACAGCTCACGGAGCACGATGAATCCGCGCTTTACACCGCAGCTCACCGGCTTTTCCCCATCGCGCTCGGGGAGCTGCTGCGCACGCGCGGGGTGTTTTATCTCCACGCGGCAGCCGTTGTGGATGCGCTTGGCGCCGTGGTCATCGTGGGAGACTCGGAAGCGGGGAAATCCACCCTCGCTTATTGCGCGCTGCGCGATGGCATGACCCTCGTTGCCGACGATGGCCTGTTGTTTGCCCTCGATGAGCATGGAGCAGCACACGTCGAACCCTTTTATCGAGACTTCAACCTCGACCGGGCGACCATCACGACGGAAGATCTCACCCGCACGACCCCCAGCGAGCCCATGAACTCCGGCGCACCCCGCGTCCGGTTTCTCCCGGCTCAGGCGTGCCTGAGCGCGCGAGCCCGCGTGGCCGCGCTCGCGCGCATCGAACGTACGAACGGCCCCT
The DNA here is from genome assembly GCA_964392575.1 of uncultured Polyangiaceae bacterium. GTDB lineage: Bacteria > Myxococcota_A > Polyangia > Polyangiales > Polyangiaceae > NIC37A-2. The sequence goes on along the minus strand of CAYMQT010000069.1, from coordinate 17,941 downwards.
CACAGGTCATCCTGCAATCACAGCCAGAACTCTTGACCGAACTCTTACGCCAAAATCCCTTCGTCGCCCTGACGCACGAGCTGGCTTCGTCTCACTTGAGCGCCTTAGGACAAATGCTGCGCGGAGCACGCCTCGGTTTGGTGCGCTCAGGACCAGACATCATTGCCCAGCCAGGCGCAGCCCGTAGGCTGCTCCAAGCGTGGCTTACCGGCACTTCAGAAGAACAGGGCGCTTCCAAGGAATAGGGCGCGTGCCTTTGTCGCCCGGAGTGCCTACAATCTCACCTTCGTGAGCCCCCAAACCCACCCCAATTGGATGCACCTGGGCGTCGAGCTCGTGGGTCACTGCGATTTACGCTGCCGTCACTGCCTGCGCGACGATCTCTCCACGGTGGTCGAGTTCGACGTAGATTTGTTCGAACGCATCGCCGATCAAGCCGTGGAGCTGGGTAGCCCGCATTTTGCGTTTACGGGCGGGGAGGTCACCCTGCACCCGCGCTTCTTCGAGTTTCCTCGCATCCTGCGCGAGCGCGGCCTCACTTTTCATTTCGTGACCAACGGCAACAGCTACCCGCGCATCCGACGGCAGCTCGAAGAGTTCCGCGGCACTTGCGCCGGCATCTCGATCAGCATCGACGGCGCGACAGAGAAAACCCACGACGGTATCCGCGGCAAGGGCGCCTTCAAGCGGGTGCTTTTGGCCTGTGCTTTGATGCGCATGGACGGGCTCAACGTGACGGCGCAAATGGTGGTCGGCAAAACGAACCGCCACGAGCTGCGCGCCATGGTCGAGCTGTGCGCTGACCTGGGCATCGACAAGCTTTACTTCGCGCACGTTCAACCGGTGAAGCGCGCCGAGCACTTTAACCTGCCGCTTTCTCCCGCAGAATGCCGCGAGGTGGAGCTGGAGGTGCGCGCTCTGGCCCAGGAGCCTTATCCTGTGTCCATCACCATGAGCTCGGGCCACTCGGATCCAACGCCCATTGCCCACTGCCAAACGCTGAAACACACATCTTACAACATCGACTGCCACGGCCGCATGACTTTCTGCTGCCAGCTTAGCGGCGTAGCCGGTCACCCGAGCGACGCCGACGTCATCGCCGATTTACGAAGCACTGGCCTCCTCGACGCCATCGGGCAGCACCTCGAACTCGCCACCGAAGTGCTGCGCGCACGCATTACTTACCTTGGTGATCACGCCAACGACGACGACCCCTACCGCGACTTTCATTGTTACTTCTGTCTGAAGGGTTTCGGTAAGCTCGTTCACATCGATGCCTCTTGGCAGGCCACCCTCAACAGTCACCCCAAAACTCCGGCTCACGCGAAACGAAGTTTGAGAATGATTGAACGAAAACTTGCGGATTGACTATTAAGTGTTGCTCAGAATAGAACCATGATCTGACCCAATTTTGTCAAAGCGAAACCGTGCCTAACAAAGACATCCCTCACGAAGCCATGGTGACCCCGAACGGCACCTACCAGGTGCCTTCGTCCGTGGTGCGTGAAGTCTTGTCGGACGACGAGCTGGTCGTGCTCGATACCTTGAGCCGCCGGTTTTATTCACTCAACACCACTTGCAAGCGCATTTATGAGCTGGCCGCCGAAGGCCTGAGCGCAGCGGCCATCGCCGCGAAGCTGGGCGCAGAGTTCGACGTCGGCCCCGACGAGTGCGAGCCTGACGTCCTTTCCACCCTCACTGATCTGCTCGAACGTGGGCTGCTGGTGTCTCTAAAATGAAGCCCAACAAATCCCGCAATAGACTCTGAGCGTCATCCGATCCATTGACCGCCCTCCGAAAGTAGGGGATATGCATATAGTCAATGCAGGACGACGGTGCCTCAAGGCGTGTATTCTTTGCAGTCGGGCTCGCCGCCGCTGCCGGTGCTCTCCTCACCCCCCAAAAGGCGCGCGCCGTCGTGGCGCGCGCGGTGGCGCCTCCGCAGAAGCTCGCCGAACTCCACCAGTTTTTGGGACAGGGGGGCCAGGCGCAGCTGGGCCGCATGCTGTTCGAACTGAACGAGACGGCCCGCTTCATCTACGAACGCTGTGACGGCACGCGCAGCACCGACGCAATCGCCCGCGAACTCGCCGTCAACTACGACATTCCCCTTTCCGCTGCCCGTTCGGACACGGGCACGTGCGTGGCGCAACTCCGCGAGATGGGTCTCATCCAATGAGTAGCAGTCTCCCCATGAACAAAAATCTATGAACCGCAGTCTTCTATGAACCGCGATCTCCAAGAAAAAAAGAAGTACGTGCGCCCGGTCATCAAGCTCGCACGCGATCCAACCGAGGGCGCCAAGATGGCGCTCCAACCTGCCCAGCCACCCACCTCCACGTCGAATGTGACGGGCGCGACGGTCTTCTGAGTTTGAACGCGCTGGGTGTGGCTCAGTGGTTCAATGGATGAGCGCCTCCAGCCTCAGCGAGCGCGGGCTGGAGGGAGAGGCAGTTGGGGCGGACGGGGACAGGTCTACGCGGCTGAGTTGACGTGCTCGCGAACGATTCGTGGGTGCCGCGCCGCGATGCGCAGCAACGCGAGTCCTGGGCCGTCGGGTTGCACTCTATCTTGTTCCCAGTTGCGAAGCGTGTGAACGCTGATACCAAGCGCCTCCGCGAATCGCTCCTGCGTCAAACAGACAAACTTTCTCAACGCGGCTACATCGCCTGGTTCCAGTTTGCCAGCCATGATGCGTTTGCGTTGCGCTCGCGTCAGCGCTTGACTCAGTTCTTCTCGCGTCAGTTCTTCCCTATCAGTCATCGTACATTCTCCAGGTATTCGGTGTCCTCTTCGAACGACACGCCGTGAACGCGCTGGTTCCGCGATGCTTTTTCAGGGTCCCATTCGAAGCGCATACCCTACTCTAAGCTATTAGCTTACCTCGTCAAGCTTGCTGCATTTTTTCGCGACGGTCGAGTAGCCATGCTCGCTCCGATCCGGCAGGAGCTTTTGTCGGGAGTCAGGTCGCCATCGAGGTTCGCCGAATCGCCCGGCGCTGATTGCGACATCGACAATTGAACCCTTGCTCACCCTCCGCAGCGCCAAACGTTGGGGAGTCCCGGCACCTGCTGGCGCGGCCTCAAAAACGGGCAGACCAAACCATCTCGACACTGATTGCGCGCGGCTTGTGTCGGCTGTTGAGAGCAATCCATCCTGCAAGAAGTAGCGAGCAGACCACAATTGAGTGTACAGCTGCTGGCACTGGCTACGTTCCCGCAGGTCACGGCGCAGGTAGCTCCTATTTGACACGCCTCGATCCCGCAAGAGGTAGGATTGCCCTGGGGCGAGCAGCCAGCACCCACACAACCGCAGGTCACGTTGCAGGTAGTGTTCAGAGAGCAATTGGTGATGCCGCAGAGAGCGTTGTCCCCGCTACACGAGGTGTTACACGTTGTGCCCAGCGTGCAAGTTCCGATCTGACAGTGCTGCTCGTTGTCTTCGCAGGCGAGGGTGCAATTCGCGCCCAGGCTGCAA
>CAYMQT010000069.1:2172-14454 GCA_964392575.1 uncultured Polyangiaceae bacterium | reverse complement strand
GGGCACTGACATGGACTCACGGGGGTACAGGAAACCCCTCCGGCTGGCGGGTTGCAGTAGCCATTGGACGCGCAAGTCGTAGCGCCTGGAGTGCAAGTGCATCCAAACTGGATCGAGGGGTTTCCGTCGTTGCAGTCATCCCCTGCGTCTTCGCTCTCGGGGTTGAAACCGTCATTGTCACAGTCAGGCGCGATGACCGCCGCATTGGCCGCGACTGGATGCGCGCGCACATCGACCGTGAACGAAAACGTCGTGGTGGCGGCCTCCGTGACGTGGATCCGGAGAGCATGTTTGGCGTTGGTTCGCACCCCGAAGCCGGGACAAAGGTTGGGCGAGGTTGTGCTCTGAATGTCTGAGAAGGCGATGACTGCGCCTTCGTTGATTCCTCCACCATGACGGCTCACGAACGTCACTTCGCCCGGACCACTCTGACTGAATGCGGTCACCACGAGCTGCGGTTCGTCGAAGGCGTTTGCTGTCGGCGCAGACGGAGACCGCGAGACGATCACCTCGGCCCGCAGCTCGTTGTCTGGTGGGCCATGCCAGGTTCCCGGTCCCGTCAACGTGACGTGCTGGAAGATGCTGGCGCCTTCTCCCAGATCCTCCGTCGTCTTCAATGTCAGCCCTGGAAGTGACGCGCCGTCATCGAGCGACTCCACCTTGATAGGCTCGGCAGCGCTCGTATCGACCGTAAACTGAAAGCGACCCAGGCTCTCGCCGTAGCTCGATGGATCCACAGCGCCGTCGGCACTGCTCCCGTCACTCGACTCAGCGCAGCCTACTAGGAAGAGCGCACAGACAAGGAGCGAAGAGCCGAACAGAGAGCGCCAAGGGCCAAGGGACATGCCCGCAGAGTATAATCGCGAATCCAAAAAAGGGGCATTTAGAAAGTAGGCATAAGCTCATCAAGCCCATAATCAATGACAAAAATGAGATAAATTGTGCCTTCTGGCCCCTTCCTCGTCCTATGATACGATTGAAAAACACCTAATGAGACCCTTGCCCAACCTTCTTGGGTTTTACCTGCTTTTTGTCGTCCACACCCTCGGCGCCTGCGGATCGACGACCGGTTCGGGGGGGCCTAGCGGAGGAGGGCCCAGCGGAGGCACGGGTGCGGGAAAGGCCAGTGGGGGAGGCGAAGGTGACGGTGACTCGGGGGAATTCACCGAAGCATCGAGCGGGGGACATCCCGCCTTCGCAGGTGCGAGTTCCGGCGGCACGGGGCACGAGCCCTCTCGACCGGAGCCGACTCAAGAATGCGAAGAGGGCGCCTGCAATCTCTTCTGCTCAGAAGGGCCTTGTGAAAGTCGTTGCGCTCCCGGGACCACCTGCACTTCCAACTGTCACGCGGCCGGCTGCGGAATGCAGTGCGCCGATGAGGCCGTCTGTCAGCAGTACTGCGTGGAGCCAGGGTGCGAAGCCTCGTGTGAGTCCGGTTCTTGGTGCACGCAGCACTGCGAGGGGGGGGATTGTTCGCTCATCTGTGAGTCCGAAGCGAGCTGTTTCATTCGCTGTCGGGGTGGCGGTTGCAACGTCCGTTGCAAGGAGGGTTCTTGGTGCAACGTGCGCTGTCAAGGTGGCGGTTGCGCCGTCGTGTGCGAGCCCGGCGCGGATTGCGCCATCGATGCTTGAAGACATCGACGCTTGAAGCCTTACCCTTCGCAGCGAACACGCCGTCTCAATGGCACTCGAACCAGCCAGCGGGCATCCCTGGCACCTGGCGTTTCTGCCGTGAGCCCGCTGAACACACGAGATCACATTTGGCGGCGCGCTCTGCGGCGGGGATCCGCGTGCAATCCATCCTGCAAGTCCCCCAGCCAGTACAACCCAAAAAGCAGCTGTCGCCTGGCGCGATGTTGCCGCAGGTCACCGTGCAATTGTTGCCGACGCACGCGCCGATCCCGCAAATGCCATGATTGCCCTGCTGGGTGCAGCCCGGCTCCAAACAGCCGCAGGCCACGCTGCATTGGCCCCACTCACATTCAGTGATCCCGCAGCTGGCGTTGTCCCCTTGGCAGGAAACGTTGCAGTTTGACTTGCACAGAGTGATCCCACAATTTTGTTGATTGTCGGTGCACTGCAAGTTGCAGGTCGACCCCCCTTCGCAGGTCTTTACCCCGCAGGTTCCCTGCGTGCTTGCGTTGTCCTGGCACGCGGCGTTGCACTTCGCTCCTCCTCGGCAGGTCTCTACCCCGCAGGTCCCACCGGTGTCTGCGTTGTCCTGGCACGTGGTGTTGCAGGTCGACCCCCCTTCGCAGGTCTTTACCCCGCAGGTTCCCTGCGTTCCCGCGTTGTCCTGGCATAGGGCGTTGCACCTCGACCCCCCTGTGCAGGTCCCTACCCCGCAGGTTCCCTGCGTTCCAGCGTTGTTCTGGCACACGGTGCCGCAGTCCGAGTTGCCGCTGCAGCTCGTGACTCCGCAGGTTCCACTGGTGTCCTGGTTGTCATGACAGAAGCTATTGCAGGTTGCGGCGCTGCTGCAGGTCGTGACCCCGCAGGCTCCGCTGGTGCCTTGATTGTCGTGGCAGGTGTTGTTGCAGGTAGTAGTCTGGCAGGAGGAAATTCCACAGCCTTCGGCGCCGTTCGCGCATTTCACGTTGCAGGGACAGGGACTCCCGTTCGAGCACGAGACCGTCCCCCCGCCCGGACCCGATGGCGTGCAATCACCACCGGCGGTCGTGCACTGGTTTTCACCGGAAGTGCAGCTGCAGCCTGTGCGCAGCGAGGGATTTCTGTCGTTGCAGTCATTCCCCGCGTCTTCGCCTAGCTCGGGGTTGAAACCGTCATTGTCACAGTCCGGCGCGATGACCGCCGCGTTTGCTGCGACTGGATGCGCGCGCACATCGACCGTGAATGAAAACGTCGTGGTGGGGGCCTCCGTGACGTGGATCCGAAGAGCGTGCTTGGCGCTGGTCCGCACCCCGAAGCCGGGGCAACGGTTGAGCGAGCTATTGCTCTGAATGTCTGAGAAGGCGATGACCGCGCCTTGGTTGTCACCCCCTCCGTGACGGCTCACAAACGTCACTTCGCCGGGGCCACTTTTACTGAATGCGGTCACCACGAGCTGCGGCTCGTCGAAGGCGTTCGATGTCAACGCTCTGTGCGTGATGACCACCTCGGCCCGCAGCTCGTTGATCGGTGGGCCATGCCAGGTGCCTGGTCCCGTCACCGCAACGTGCGAAAAGACGCTGGCGTCTCCTCCCAGATCCTCCGTAGTCTGAAGCTCCTGCCCAGGAGGTGACATGCCGTCACCCAGCGTTCCCAGTCTCTCCACTGTGACCGGCTCAACAGCGCTCGTATCGACCGTAAACTTGAAGCTCCCCAGGCTTTCACCGTAGCTCGACAGATCCTTTGTGATCTCGGAACTCTCCCAGTCCTCCGCTCTGGAGCAAGCTCCGCCGAAGAGCGCACAGAAAAGCGAGGCCCCCAGCAGAACTCGCCCCGTACCCCAATTCCCTCTTTTCGGGGAGTTGCCGCGCATGACTGAATGTAAGTATGTTGCAAGGTGCATAAAAAGAGTCTCAGACTCATAAAACAGACTAAATGAGCGTCTATGCGCCGCATACTATCAGACTCGCCCCATTGATCACTTAAAAAATTACTAACGAAGCCGCCCAGGGATGTTCTAGGGCTCTGCTCGGCGCTTGTGGCTACGACCGGCTCGGGGGGGCCTTTAGGCTTAGCGCACGAACTTGCTCAGCAGTCGGATGTACGCGATCTGATAGCCGTTTGAGTTTTCCGTCACTTCCCAGCTGTTGAGCGGCCAGTTGTCGTTGAAATCCGCGTAGGCTTTGAGGGGCGGTTGACCGTAGGGCGGGGAAGGCGGAGCCGTACCGCAGCCTGGTTGAGCCGGGCACTGAGCGTCCCAGTTGTAGCTGGCATTCGGTCCGCCGGGCAGAAAGCCGGGGGGAGGCCCGTAGGTGGAGACTCCTGCTTCATCCCATGCGGTGCCGTCGGCGAACCACGAATGATAAAACTGAGTTGCCGAACGGTGCGCCCCGAACGCGCCCATGTTGGACAAGTAGACGATGCCGAGGGGATTCACTCCGTGGATGTAGTGAATGTAGCGTTCGGCCGCGCGGCGAGAATCGGCGACTTTGGTCGCATCGATGTCGTGGCCTGCGTAGGTATAGAGCAGGAGGCCCACTCGCGATTTGTGAGCGTTTGAGCCCCAACCGATGTCGTCGGCCAGCGCGAGATAGGGATCTTGATTGGCCGTTAAGTTTCCCAGATTGTTGTTGGCGGAAAGCGCGGTGCCGAGGTACCCGAGGAACGTTGTCGAATGCGCGGCGCTTGCGTCGGAAAGATCCGTATATTCAAGATACGCTGACGTGAATTCCAGGTGATAGCCGCTCAGCCAACCACCTTGAGACTCAAAGAGATGGTACCCTTCTTGATCGAAGTTCGCGTCGATATAGGTCTTGTATTTGGCGTCATTGGTCACGCGGTACAAGGAAACCGCCGCTGGGATGAAATAGAGCGAGAGCGCTGCTTCGGCGATCTCCTGTTGTCCTGCACCAAGATCGTTTCCGCCGGTGTTGTTTTCAAATCTGACGCTCGGGTTGGCGTTGGCCCAGTCCCAGGCTGACTCAGCGGCCGTGACCAAGATCTCCTTGAAGGCAGAGTCGAAGGGTTCAAGGACGAGGGCGCCGTATGCGTAGGCAGCTGCGGCCCGGATGGTTGCGTTCGTGGTGGCGGGTCCGTAGCGGCTGGGTCCGGTGGCGGCCGAAGGGGGACTCGCGGCCTCCAGATCTACGATGCAAAGCACCGAACCGTCGTCTTCCTGAAGACGGAGCAAGTGCTGTAGCCCGAACCGCATTTCGTCCAGGAGATCCGGAACGCCGTTTCCAGATTCTGGGATGCCAAGGTCATCGAGAAAGGCGCCGGGATTTTCCTGATAGGTGCGTGCCATCTCGACGATGTAGTCGGCGGTCCAAGCCGTGTACTTGTTGAAATCACCGGCATCATACCAGCCACCGGACAAGTCGCGTTCCGTCGCGGCATTGGTCAGATCGCTGTAGATACGTGCGTTTTTGTCTTGACCAGGACCCACGTGACTCGCGCCGTCCGCCCATTCTTCTCCCGCGAACTGTGCTGCTTTTTCGAAGCCAGCGCGTTGATAGAAGAAGGTGCGGAGCGCTTGCTTGAGAACCTGTCGGTAGGCATCACTGGCGATGCGGAAGAGGTCGGAGCGCACCCCATTTTCTGCATCGAGGACGTAGTAGATCCCGGGCGTCGTGATCGCGGAAAAATCGAAGTGATACGCCTTGTCCCCGCTTTGCTCGTGCACGGCGCCGGCATTCCAAGCGAGCGGCGGAGCGGAGAGCACGGTTTCCTTCGTTTGTGCGTCGATGAGTTCGATCGTCGCGCCGGGGGTGAAGGATTGAGCCGCGTCTGCTCCTACTTCCGGATCGCGAAGGACCGCTACTTTCTCCGAGTCTTCAAGATACCCGAACTGATCGACGACGATATAGGGGCTCACCGGTTCGGCCGGAGGGTCGACTTCCGTTTCCTCAGGGACGCCGCTTCCTCCGCCGGAGCCAGAGTTCCGCCCCCCGGTCCCAAGACCGTCGCCGTCGCCATCCCCTTGGTCGCCGTCGCCATCGCCATCCCCTTGGTCGCCGCCATCGTTGTCTTTGTCCGAGCCCCCGTCGCTCTGACTACAGGCGGGAGACCAAACACCAACAAAGAGGAGACCAAGCAGCACAGGCCGCCCACGCAGCACAGGCCGCCAAAGGGTTCTGACCGGCGATCTGACCGGCATCAGAGGAGAATTCTCGAATTTGAAAGAAAACATAAGGGTTAGAAACTATAGCTCAAAATCAAGTGACAAGCTGAAAGATAAAGAAGTTGAAGGATAGCGCCGAGGAAGGAAGATAGCGCCGAGGAAGGAAGATAGCGCCGAGGAAGGAAGATAGCGCCGAGGAAGGAAGATAGCGCCGAGGAATATAGAATATAAGAGAGACGTTTTTTGCTCTGAAATTTGGAGCATATGTGGTAGGTGGGCGCGATGAGAGATCTTCAAATCAGGCAATTGATTCCTTTTGCTACTGCTGTGGCAAGCTTGGTCACAGTGGGCTGCGGGTCCTCCAAGGAGAACAGGGTTGCCAAAGCGTTCTGCAAGGGTCAGCAGAAGTGTGATGAGGAGTATTTCAACGAGGAGTTCGATTCGTTCTCTGAGTGCGTTGATTACTTCGAAGACATCATCAGTGAATACACGGATGGGGCGAGGGAATACGGGACCTCGGAGAAGTGCATCGATGCTTTTCTCGATTATACCCTCTGCTATTCCAACGCCTATGCGGACTCCTGTGACTACGACACAGACGCCTGCGAGCGAGAGTACGACAAACTCATCGAGATTTGCGAAGACGATTGAGCGTGCGTTTGCTGCAAGAATCGCCCGCCGCAAGCGCTCATTGGGCGGCTCATTTCATTGGGCGGCCCGGTCAGCGAGCCTCTACTTGAAATTGTGGTTGTGCCAGATGCTCCCGTCGGGCATTTCGTAAAAGCCACACGCGACCTTCGTGTAGTTTTCGTTGGACATGTTGATGTAGTGGCCGTGCTCGCTGTAGGGTTCCCCCGGCCCTTCGTCCCACATCGATTGCAGACATCCGTCGATCACGGAATCAATGCTGCCCCAACTGGGACAGGTGTTTTGCGCGGATTCCCCGCAATCACCAAAGTTGGCATGCGGGCCGTCTTTCGAATCCTGCTTGGACTGCTTGTCGACGCACTCTTCTTGCTCGGTCCAGCGTTCGAGTGGAGCTAGCCCTTCGGTGGCTCGGAACTCATTGATCCGGTCGACACAGGCCTCACGCTCAGCCTCATAGGGATCGACCTTGCCTCCGACGCAGGCCGGGGCGACCAGGACGAGGAAAAGCGGAAAAAGGGATGATCTTCGGACTGTCATAGGTGTGATGGTATCGCGCGCAGCCGGCAAGTGCGACTCTCTCTCTGAGAGAGCGCGGAGAAGCCACAAAGTAGGCACCCTGTGGCGAAGCCACAAAGTGGGCCCAGAACGGAAATCTTGGTAAGGACGGCCTGTGAAGTCATTTGCGTTGGCACCTACGGTTGGTTTCTTGATAGCCCTCGTTTCCCCGGCGTCCGCAGGTGACATCGAGATCGACGCCACGGTGGGGTATCGCTTTGGTGGTGCCGTGGAGACGGAGCTCCAACAGGGCACGCTGGGGGACGTCACAGGCCGCTTGACCGTGGACAGTGCGCCTTCGTTTGGTGGGATCCTTGGTTATCGAATTCAGTCCAATGGCTCTGTCTTTGTGAGCTATTCCAGGCAGCAGACCGCCTTCCGTTTTCGTACGGATGTCGTCGATGCTGGGGTCGTGGAATCAACCGGTTCGATTGAGTACATTCAATTCGGCGGAAACCTTCTCGCCGAACGTGGTCGAGCGACTCCGTACATTGGCTTCAGCGTCGGGGTCGGTCGCTTTGCCTCCTTCGATACCGGCGGGGACGCCTATCGATTTTCGGCCGTGATCGACGGTGGCATCAAGTTCGAGATCCTTCCGTTTCTTCACGCGCGCTTCCTGGGCCGAGTCCCCATGACGTTTTCGGGAGGAGAGTTGTATTGCTTCACCGGCTACGGTTGCGCAGCGATCGTCGGCAGCGCTCCGCTCGTTCAGGGAGAGGTTCAGGCAGGCCTGGGCGTGAGTTTTTAGACAGGTGTGTCCCCCGACCCACACCCCGCGCCTTTCTGAGTGAGAAAAGCGCCTGAAAGTCCCCTCTGCGAACTTGGCCCGCCTCTTGCTGTACGGGGAGAGGGCACCCAAGCCGGACGCCCGATGAAAAGGAGTTCTCATGGTCAAGCAAGCTTTCTCACGTTCTCTAGGTTGGTTCACTCTTGGCGCTTTGGTTGCCCTCGGGCCAGAGTTGAGCGGTTGCGGGGAAACCACGAAAGAGGCCGTCGGTACGGAGGAGTTCAGCTCACCTGCACCCTTACCTCAGGCGAGTCCAGCTCAGCCCAGCACGACTCTCCCTCAACCCAGCACTCAACCAAGCACAGCTGAGGGCGTAAACACTCTGGCGCTTTCACCGTCCGAATCCAAGAAGGCCCTCTCGTCGGAAGCGAGTGCTCTGCCTCGTGTTCAGAGGCTGGTCGTTGCTCGCGACGTGAAGGATAGGGAGCCGGTCGACGCAGGCGGGATGACGGTATCGGAACCAGTGGTTGCGTTCTTGGAGATGAAGCATTTGGGATCCGATGAGGCGGCGCTCGTGGTGACTTTTGAACACGAGGGCGGTAAGAAAGTCGGCTTCATCGAATTATCCGTTCCCGGTGAGAGCCCTCGGTTTCGCACGTGGGGAAGAACCCGCAATATCAAGGATTCAGGATCGTGGGTCGCGGTGGTGACGACCAAGGATGGGGTTGAACTCGCCCGCCAAGAGTTTACCGTCGAAGGCTGACGCGCCCCACCCTGCCACCTGGTCGGACGACTTGTCCGTCTGCGCAGGTGGCGGGAAGGGGAAAGCAACTTTTGAGAGACGTCACAAACCCCGACATGAGCGCAAAAACGTCTAGTAAACTGCGCGTTTTGACCACGATTTCGTTCGCCCGGGTAGGATCGCGGGTGCTATCTCCATGAGGCGAGCACGGCATGCAGATCCATTTTCCGCGACCCATGAGACGAGGAGTTCTCTCAGGCCTAGTGATGGGGTGCCTCGCTCTTGCCTGCGGGTCGTCCAAGGACACGGACGGGGACGGCCCCGGTGACGGAGACGGAAGTGACGCGGGAGACGGCGACACGAAAGCGGGCGATCCTTGGCAGGACCGTGAGGGTGGCGTGTTTGTGCACCTCTTTGAATGGCCGTGGCCTGACGTGGCGCAGGAATGCGAAGAGGTCCTTGGACCGGCGGGCTTCACCGCTGTACAAGTCTCACCTCCGTCCGAACACGCCAGGATCGGGGGGCGTCCGTGGTGGGAGAGGTATCAGCCGGTCTCCTACGAGCTGGTGAGTCGCAGCGGGGATCGAGAGGAATTCGCCGACATGGTGGCTCGTTGCGCGCATGTAGGCGTAGACATTTTTGTCGATGCGGTGCTCAATCACATGAGCGCTCAGACGAGTGGTACGGGAACGGCAGGGAACGCTTATCAAAAGTATGAGTTTCCGGACTATGGCGCCGAGGACTTTCACTCTCCGCCCTGTGAGATTTTGGGCACGGACTACCAGAATGATGCGAGCCGGGTTCAGGAATGTGAGCTTTTGGGGCTTTCGGATCTGAACACCAGCCTGCCTCGGGTGCAGGCTCGTCTTGCTGAATACCTCGAAGATCTCGTCAATCTGGGGGTGCGTGGATTTCGCATCGATGCGGCGAAACACATGGCGCCAGAGGACATTCAAGGCATCCTGGACGGCCTCTTCGAGCGAACAGGGCTGGCTGATCGAAACTCGAAGGCACCGTATGTCTTTTTGGAAGTCATTGACCACGGTGGCGAAGCCGTCTCCGAGGCGGACTACGCGGGCATGACGATGGGTGCTGAGATCGTGGGGACAACAGAATTTCGATATGGCGCCCTCGAGCGCGCTTTTCGTTCTCCGCTGAATCTGACCCCGCTCGCAGAGTTCGACGACACCGTGAAAAGTTTCATGAACACGGAACGAGCGGTCGTGTTCACGGACAACCACGACACTCAAAGGGGTGACGCTCTCAGCTACAGAGACGGAGAGCGACACACCCTGGCGAACGTGTTCATGCTGGGTTTTCCGTATGGTTACGCGCAGCTGATGTCGAGCTTTTCTTTCAACCGCCCCGGAGGAGAAGCCAATAGCCCTCCTCACCTCGAAGGGGAGAGTGTGGGCCCTCACGATGAGAGAGGTCAGGGCTGCGTGGTGTCCGGTGCTTCAGACGAATTTGATCGCGAAGAGCTCACGTCGATGGAGCAGGGGCGCTGGATCTGTGAACACCGAGACCGTCGCCTGATTGCAATGCTGCGCTTTCGTCGGGCTACGCTCGGGACTGAAGTTTCAAGGATGTGGAGTGGGAGCACCACCAGTGTGGCCTATGCACGGGAAGGAACAGGCTACGTTTTGATCAACGCCGGACAGGACGCGCTCAGCGAACGTCTATCGACGGGAATGCCGGAAGGCATGTATTGCAATCTTCTCCAAGAGAAGGGAGCAGGCGCGGACTGTGCTGTTGAAGATCGAGTCCATGTAGACGCTCTTGGAGAAGCGGAATTTTCCGTGCCGCCCCTTTCGGCGTTCGTGCTCCTCCGGGAGGACGAGTCATGATGCTCTCGTCACGGCTGTTCTGGCTTTTGGCTTGTGGAATTGCTTTTCCGCTCGGCTGTCTTCCGCTCGGCTGTAGTCTCTACGACGCCAACCTGTTGAACGAAGCCAACGCGGATGGTGGTGACGGCGACGGGGATGGCGATGGCGATGGCGATGGCGATGGCGACGGCGACGGCGGCACCGGCGGAGGCATGGGTGACGGGGATGGCGACGGCGACGGCGACGGAGGTACCGGTGGAGGCACGGGCGACGGGGACGGGGACGGCGATGGCGATGGCGTCTACGACTTGATCGATGACCTAGAAGACAACGATCCGAACGTCTTGCCGGCGGGTGGGCGCAATGGACGCTGGAACACCTACAATGATGGATCAGGCATCCAAGAACCCGCCGCGGATTTCTCCCAGATGGTGAATGTGTCGGCGGATCCGCCGCACGGGGAGAGTTCTTTCGCTGCCTATACGAGTGGAAGCGGATTCACCGGGTTTGGTGCGGTCCTCAACGTCACCCTGACGAGTGCTCCCGTCTACGAAGACACCCCTCCCTATGATGCAAGTGCATACGACGGCCTGAGGTTTTGGGCGAAGGTGGGACCTGGTGTGAACAAGGTCATTCGCATTCGGCTCGTGACGACCGATACGGATCCGCGTGGAGGCAATTGCGCGGACAGCGGGCCTGCCCCTGAACTCTGCTTCGATCACTTTTATACTCAGGTCACCCTGAGCGAGACGTGGCGGGAGGTAGACGTTACCTTCGCCAACTTCGTTCAGTCTGGGGCGGGGAAACCGTTCCCGGAGGTTCGTCTCGATGGCCTGTTTACGGTGGAGTTCCTTGCTCCAGGTGGCACTGATTTCGAGTTTTGGATCGATGATCTGGCCTTCATGAGTAACTAGAGCGCATCCCATGACCAGCGGGGTCGGGATGAGCAACGACCGAGGGTGAGGGAATGAAGTAACTGCGCCCAGCGTTCAAAATTGGTGCTCTACTGAAATAATTCCGCCTGGGGCCGCATTTAGTAACACTGAAAGTGTAGGAGTCGCGGACCCGGCGGTAGACTCTCGCCCGGAGTAACTTGGTATGAATGGACAGGCACCGCAGATTCTGGTGGTGGATTTGGGGGCAAAGGCCGCAGCTTTCGTTCAGGCGCTCGCTCAGGTGGGTCGCTCGGCGATTGCGGTGAGTGAGGGAGATTTGCAAGGAGCGCTCGCACAAGGTGCTCCTCTCGCCATCATCGCCCCCTCAAGTGTGGCTTCAGCGGTGGGTGCAAGCCTCCGTGAGGCCAAGATGTCTCCGCCGTTTTTTGTGCTCATGAAGCCTACGAGTGGTTCTTCGAGACCCCCGCTTCCAGACGTGACGGCGTGCGTTCCCGACGACATCGATCCGGGGATCCTCGCGCTTCGGATGCAGCATGCTCTGCAGCAGTCCGGAGCGCCGAGAGTGAGGCAAGCGACAGTGATTGGGCTGGGAAGTATGTCCAGACCTCAGTCCTTGGCGGCAGCGCCTGCCGTACCGGTGGTCGTCCCCGTGCCCGTCCCGGCGCCGGTCGTGCCCGCTCCCGTCGCTGCCTCCACTCCTTCTTCCACTACTCCTTCCTCCGCGACTCCGAGTGCGCCTCCTCCGCCTCCAAGTGTTCCGCCCTTGCGGCCGAGCGCGCCACCTGTTTCGAGCGCGCCTTCTTCGTCCCCGAGCGCGCGGCCGGTTGCCGATGCAAGTGGAGTGATTTCCTCGGCCCCGCCAGTGCCTGTCGTGGTGCCTCCTTCCGCTCCTCTGGATCTGCCTGTGGCTGCCCCCATTTCTACGGCGGCCCCCATTTCTACCGACGCTCCTGTGGTGCTTGCTGCTGCGACTGAGCGGCAGCCCGGTCCAGTGACCTTGGTGGACTCGATCCCACAAGAAGCCTTGCTCGGTGAGTCTCCCGGGCGCTCTCCGTTTGTGATGAAAGCGGTCGTGACTCTGGGCGTCTTGGCGGCGGTGGGGGCGGGTGGCGTCTTCTGGATGAAGCAGTCCAAGGGGGATTTGGCTCAGGCAGAGGCGA
>CAYMQT010000069.1:0-2162 GCA_964392575.1 uncultured Polyangiaceae bacterium | reverse complement strand
GGCGGCTCAGCTTTCTGAGCCGCCAGCCAAGGAACAAGAAGCGGCCAAGGAACAAGAAACCGAGAAAGCCGGCACCCCTTCAGATGCTCCTCCCGATCCAAAGGAAGAAGCGGTGAGTGGCGAAGCGCTCTTCTACAAGATCGAAGGTGCCGTAGAGGCGCCCAGTTGCGAAGAGACACTGGGGAAAAAGCTTGAAGACTTCGCTTCGGTCAAGCAATGGCGTTCGGGTCAAGCCTGGAAGCTGGCGCGCAAGAGCTTGATGGCAGGAAAAGAAGATGAGGCTTTGGCGCAGATGTGTGAGTCTGCTTTCATCGATCCGTCTGGCAACGCAACGGCGGGCCTCGTCAAGTTTTACCTCGCCAAGCGCGCCCTCGTTCAGGCGGAGCTATGGGCAGAAAAAGCCGTGGAAGCCAGCAAGAGTGCGAGTTCCAAGCGGGCAGCTCAGCAGCTCTTGGGGGACGTCAAGAGTCAGAAGGGCGAAGGAGACGAGGCTCGGAAGCTTTGGCTTTTGAGTTTCAATCTGACAGAGGAACAGACCGACAGGCTGGGCCCTGTCTGTCGCAACTTCGTCAGCGCTGCGCTCAAGGCGCGCAAGGGTGGGGACAGCCACCTCGCGGAGCAACTGCTCAGGCGCGCCAGCGTATTCAATCCAGAGGACGGTGTGACCGCTGCGCTTCTTGCGTCCACGCTCCTGGAAAACGGCCAAGCAAGCCTGGCAAAGATGTGGGCGGAGCGGGCGCTCAAACTGGACGAGCGCCTCGAAATGGCGAAGGCAGTTTTGAAACAATTGCCAAGCTAACCGCTCTCCCCATGCGAACTAAGCGCTCCGGCCGAAGCGAATCTTCCGTGTTTGACGCTCGTCGAGCAGTACTTCGAGGACGTTTCCTGTGCTGGTGTTGCGTCTGCGGATCTGATGGACGAGGACGCGCCCGTCCAGAATCATCCGTTCTTCAGTGACGACGTCGCCCGTCTCGGTTCCGGGTTGAATGTGCCACTTGCCGTCGGGATGCGGCAGCGTTGGTTTTTTTCCACGCAAGTAGTCCGTGAGGGAAGTTTCATGGGCGGAGAAGAACACAAAAAAGATCGCGGCCCAGAAAACGAACGCACAAGCTGCGACACCGAGCCACATGGTACCGAGGGTAGTGCACTCGCTTTCGGATTGCACATTCTGAGGCGTTGGCGTCGGTCAGGACTGCAATTTCCTTCCCAGAGGGCACGGCTAGGTGGAGAACCTGGGCCGGCGTATCGGGATCGATTGATGTGGGCGATACGCAGTCGCAGACTTGAATGATGATGAAGCGGATCGGTAGGGGCTTTTCGGCGCTGTGTTCCCTTGTGGTCTTCGCGACGGCCTGTGGAGGCGGTGACGAGAACGACGGGGAAAACGACGGTGATGGGGATTCAGATCTGGACGGAGGCGATGGTGATCTACCCATGGGTGACGGAGATGGCGATGGGGATGGCGACGGTGACGGTGACGGTGCTTGTGCGCTGGAGCTGTGTGACGGGACCTGTGTCGACCTCATGTCCTCGGACACGCATTGCGGAACCTGTGACAACGTCTGCGGCGAGTATCATGCCTGTCAGACGGGGGAGTGCGTGCGGGTTGCGTGCGCGCCAAGCCTGACGCTTTGCGAAGGTGATTGCCTCGACACCGTGAACGACGTTGAGCACTGTGGCTCCTGCGACAATTCTTGTGATTTGACCTACTGGTGCGAAGAGTCTACCTGCGCGTGCACAGACGGCCGGACCGATTGCGGCGACTATTGTGCTCACCCCCAGTTTGACCGGCAGCACTGCGGCGGGTGTTCGGATGCGGGCGGAACGGTGTGCGACGATGACGAGGCCTGCGTTTCTGGAGTTTGTGCAACCATCGGCATTCCTGGTGCCAGTTACTGTTCCGAGACAAATTCTTGGGCAGGTTCTTCGACGGCTCTTGAGTTTCAGATCCTAGATCTCGTCAATCGAAGACGTGCAGAGGGCGCCACCTGTGGGGATAGAGGCTACTTTCCTCCCACGGGCCCGCTTCAAATGGACGCGAGCCTGAGGTGCGCGGCCCGCATGCATACCAAGGACATGGTCGAGAAAGACTATTTCGACCACACCAACCAAGAGGGGCAAGGTCCGGGGCCTCGACTGACTGCGGCAGGTCGCCGAGCACG
>CAYMQT010000068.1:16660-23472 GCA_964392575.1 uncultured Polyangiaceae bacterium | reverse complement strand
GAGGCGAGCGTCGGCGGAGCCTTTTCCACATCTTTGCTCGATGTGCTTTCGTGCTTTTTTTGGAGCACATCTCATTTTTGAGATGTGCTGTAGCAACAACGCCCGAAAATTTTTATGAATGATTTTGTGGAGGCAGCGCATGCGGTGAACCTGGGGTATCACTGAGGAGGGCCAGGAAAAACCGTTGGGGGTTGCGTAGACCATGACGCACCCATACATAGGTGTGGTCAAACCAGTTGACCAATCCCTGCCGCCCGTCCACGATTTCGTCCTCCCGGCATGCCCGACTCGCTCACTCATCCCTATGTCCCGAACTTCGCCCTCAAAGCGCTGTATCGCCGTGCTTGCGAAGGGATCCAGGTCGAAGACGGCTGGGCCGCGCAGATGCGGGAGCTCAGTCGAGATAGTTCTGTTCTCTATGTACTCCCCAACCTCAATTGGTTGGATTTCCTCGCCCTCGACTATCTGACAAAAAAGCACGACTTGCCCCCGCTGCGCTACGCGAACGATCTGGGCCTCTGGGTTTTGAACCCGCAAGGTCCCAATGTATCGGGCGGCGGGTTGATGAACATGTTGCTCCCGCACCGGAGGCACAACCCCGAGGTCCAGCTGCGCGATGCCATTTCCCACGGGGGGAGCGCGGCCCTTTTCTTGAAGCGCCCGCCGAGCGTCCTCGATGTGGCCGCGGGAGCGACCGGAGGGCGAGGCATGCGCGAGGGCGATGCTCTGGTGCGCACCATCTTCAACATGCAAAGGGAGGGAGAGCGGCGCCTCATCCTCGTTCCCCTGGTCTTTGTCTGGAGCAAATCGCCGGACAAAATGGACGTCAAGCCTTGGGATCTTCTCCTAGGGCCGCGTGCTTGGCCCACCCCGACGCGCGCGCTCGGGGCTTTTGCCTACAATCGCAAGCATGCAAGCCTCAGGTGGGGTGATCCTATCGATGTCGGGCAGGTCCTGACGGGCAATCCCGACGTGACCGACGAAGTCCTGGTCCGCCGGATCACGTACATGGTCCTGCGCAGGATTGAACGTGAGCGCCGGGCGGTGATCGGTCCCATCGAGAAGGGGCCGGAGCGGGTGCGTGGAGAAATCCTGCGCGGACCCCGCCTGCAGAGCGTGATTTCGGATCTTGCCGGGGGCGATCCCGAAGCCATCCATCGGAAAACGGCCGAGGCCGCGGAGATGTTGGAAGAGCTTCAAGCTCGACCCAACTCTGACGTCCATAAGGGCGTCGAGCTAGGCCTGCGCTGGGCGTTCAACAAGATCTACAGGGGAATCGAGTACGATCAAGCAGACATTGATCGGATTCGGGCCGCCTCCAAGGAAGGATCCTTGATCCTCTTGCCCAGCCACAAGAGCCATATCGACTACTTGATTCTCAGCTACTTCTTTTACGTGCGAAACTTGATCCTGCCGGTGATCGCCGCCGGGGACAATCTCAATTTTCAGCCCGTAGGCCCCATCTTCAGGCGCTGTGGAGCGTTCTTTATTCGCCGCAGTTTCAAGGGTGACCGGCTCTATGCGGCCGTCGTCGACGCCTACATTCGTCGACTCATGCGCGACGGCTATCCGATCGAGCTCTTTCTCGAAGGCGGCCGAAGTCGCACCGGAAAGCTGATGGAACCCAAGCTCGGACTCCTCAACATGATTGTCGACTCCGCCCTTGGCGTTCCTGAACTGAAGGTTCAATTCGTTCCCGTAAGTATCGGCTACGAGCGCGTCATCGAGGCCGACAGCTACCAGAAAGAACTGACCGGATCGGAAAAGAAGAAGGAAGAGGCCGCGGACTTGCTCAATGCAGGGGAAGTGCTCCGCCATCGCTACGGCCGCATCAGTCTTCAGTTCGGGACGATCATGACTCTGGACGACATCGGAGAGGAACTGGGGCTCGCGCGGGAAGAAATGCTACGCCCGGCCAAGCGCCGCACCGTCGTCACACGGCTCGGCAATCGGGTCATGGATGAAATCAACCGCGTGACGGCCGTCACCCCGGGAGCGCTGACCGCGACGGCACTCTTGTGCGAAAATCAGCGCACCATCAGTCAAAATGAGATTTATGAGGTGGCGCGCCGCCTGCTCCTGATCCCCACTCGCGCGGAAGCCCGCATCACCAAAACGATGATGGGAAATGACGGCGAACTGCGACGGGAATCGATCGTGGAATCCCTCTCGATGTTCGTAGACGCTCAGCTCCTAGACGAAGAGTCCGACGCCGCTGAAACGGCGGGCGAGAAGTTCAGCTACTCCATCGTCGAGAGCAAACGCCTTCAGCTCGACACGAGCAAAAATATCATTCTTCACTTCTATGTGGAAAGAGCGTTGGTCGCTTGTGCCCTGAATCGCGACGAGTCTGGCACGACACTTGAAACCGAGGAGCGGGTGGTGCGGGACCGCGTGCAGTGGATCTCTCGAATGTTCAAGCACGAGTTTCGCTTCCGCGCGGACGCGCCCTTTGAAGAGATCTTCGATGAAACGGTCGAACAGCTGCTCAGAGACGGGCACCTCAGTCGCAAGGATCAGTCGCTGATGTGCGGGCCAGGCGAAATGGGATGGGACGGGCAGCGCTGGCTCCGCGCCTACCGTGAGATCATCACCTCGATCATTGAAGGGTACTTGATCGCCGCCACGAATTTGGAAGGCCTCTTTGGCGAGGCCCGCTCGGACAAAGAGCTGATCAAGAGCGGACTTTCCCTGGGCAAGAGTCTCTACCTGGATCGTCAACTCTCACGCCGCGAAGCCATCAGCAAACCCGTGCTCGAAAACGCCTATCATTCGCTCACCGCTCTCGGTTATTTGCGCACGCGCTCCGGAAAAATCGAGCTTGCGGAAGCCTACAAGTCGCGCGCGGCGCTCGACGAACTGCTGGACAACCTGCGCGGGTTTTTGTCCGGAAAACATGGGATCCATTTCTGATGTGGCGCTTGGTCCTTCTCGCTGTCAGCTTGCCCTTGGCCGGATGCATGGGCACCCCGTCACCCCTCGCCCCTTCTCAGTCCGGGACCGTGGGTGTTCCGCACAACGGTGTCCTCACCGATTCCATCGAGCTTCCACAAAGCGGTCAAGGCTACGTCCGGTTTCGCCCGCACTCGCCGGTCTACTATGCGCTCCCGCGCCTCGTCCGCGCCATCGAGCGAGCGGCCAAGGCCGTGGACGAACAACTCCCAGGGGGCGCTCCGCTCGTGGTGGGTGACTTGAGCGCAGAGAGCGGGGGACGGATCCCTCGTCACAATTCACACCGCACCGGGCGCGACGTCGACCTACTCTTCCTCATCACTTCGCCCAGCGGCGTTCCCCTGAAAAACCCTGGGTTTTTCCCGCTCGGCGCCGACGGAATCGTTCCTTTTCCGGACGACGTGTACGGGGTGATTGACCTGCCCCGACAATGGCTCTTACTGAAAACGCTCCTGCAAGATCCGGAAGCTGACGTCCAGTTTCTCTTCATGAGCCGGGAACTCGAAGCTCGTATCATTGAATATGCCCTCGCCCGGGAAACCGATCTTGAGCTGATCTGGCACGCCCAAACCGTGATGTTACAGCCCGGGGACAGCCTTCCGCACGCGGACCACGTACACATGCGCATCGCCTGCAAGCCCGAAGAGTCGGTCCAAGGCTGCACGGGCGGCGGGCCGCACTGGCCTTGGTTTGAATCCTTCCCAGAACTCACAGCACCCCTCGCGGATCTGCTCCAGGAAATCAAGGACGAGGACCCTTTCTTGCTTCCTCCCCTCACGGAAGGACCGGAAGTTCCCCGAGATCGGTCGGCCGAATCTCGCGCCGCCGGTGGCTCTCGTGGCTAAGAGCAGGTCCGAAAACCGTCGCGAGCGCCCTTTTGCTAGGAAGGAGGACGAGACGCGCTCCTTCATCCATCACGGAGACTGCTTGGAAGGGATTGCCCTCGCGAAGCAGCGGGTAGGCCCCTTCGACCTGATCTATGTCGATCCACCGTACAACGCTGGAGGCGTGCGTTCTGCGCGGCAAAAGTCCGGAGAGCGCGCCTCGGGGACCTTTGCGTACAAGGACGCCTGGGGTGGCCTCGACTCTTTTTTGACCATGTTTGAGCCCCGCCTGGCTCAGATGCGCGAAGCTCTTTCAGAAAGAGGATCGCTCTGGGTTCATCTCGACTACC
Source organism: uncultured Polyangiaceae bacterium (assembly GCA_964392575.1). GTDB lineage: Bacteria > Myxococcota_A > Polyangia > Polyangiales > Polyangiaceae > NIC37A-2. Next base: position 19,346 of record CAYMQT010000068.1, on the reverse strand, counting down.
GCGCCGTTCATGACGTCAAAGTGCTCTTGGATCGCATCTTCGGCCGCACGGGTTTTGCAGGGGAAGTGATCTGGGTCCCTGGAAACGGGGGCCGCCGGCGCACCGCTCTCAGCGTCACTCATCAGACCATCCTCATCTACAAGAAGAACACGCACTTCCTCTACAACATCGATTCGCCATCCTTGCGAGAGCCTTTCGCCGAGACCAGCTTGAAGATGCACTTCACCCAGATGGATGAGGATGGACGTCGGTACAGGGACCGCACGATCAACGGAAAAACATATCGCTACTACGCCGATCAGGGACGCCGTCTCGGTAGTGTGTGGACAGACTGTCCCGCGATGAGAGCCAACACGCCTCTGAACAAAGAGTCCACCGGCTACCCCACCCAGAAACCAGAAGCACTTCTCGAGCGCATCATTCTCTGTGCTACGGAGCCCACGAGCGCCGTCCTCGACCCCATGTGCGGCAGTGGGACCACCTTGGCCGTGGCGAAAAAGCTCGGCCGGTCCTGCGCCGGATGCGATCTCGGAAAAACTGCCTTCGAAACCACAGAGAAACGCCTCAAGGCCATCCCTTAAGGTTTTCGCAAAGCTACTCGGGTCCGCGCAGCCTCCGCGCCACAGTCGTCATGATGGGATAGTCATTGTTGAAGTCGTCGAGGTCGATGGCCCAGAACATACCCCCGCCCAACTTCTTCTCTTCGATGAAGTCCACCTTGATGGAGATGGACCTGAGATCATCATAGGTGATCCAGGTCTTGCCTTTTTCGTCATAGGCATAAGGAGTGGACGAGACCGGATCCCAGTAGGTCTTGTAGGTGCCGGACTCGATGAGATCGTTGACCTCATAATAGGCCAAAAACCCGACTTCCCCTGTACAGCGGCCTTTCGGTCCGGCGCCGTCCGCTTCACCGGCGGGCCTCGGATCAGTGACACTCTTGAAGGATCTGCCGTAGGTGGGCATACCCAGCACCAACTTCTCGGGAGGGATCCCGCCTTCGAGCCATTGATCGACTGCCTTTGAGATGTACCAGTCCGCCGGACTCGTATCTCCCGTCAAAGGTGCGTTCATGCCCGTGTACTTCGCCCAACCTCCGTTGAAGTCATAAGTCATGAGGTTGATCCAATCCATGTACTTGGCGAGTTCTTTCAACTCGAGCGTGTCGGCTTTGTGCGCGCCGGCAGCCATCGTCAAGAGCAGTCGCTCCTGACCGGTCTCCTCCGCTTCCTTCTGGGCGGCGGCAGCAAACTCTCGGCAGAACGCCGTGAAATTCTGCTTGTCCTCGGGACGACCCCCACGACCCGTATCGCCTGGATATTCCCAGTCCATATCCAGACCATCGAAGCGATTTGCACGCAGGAACTTGATGGAGGACTCAATAAAGTAGGCCCTGTTTTCTTCCGACTCGACCATGGTCGTAAAGACCCAAGCCGTGGAGCCCGCGCCCGCAACTTCGGGCGGGTCGTTGAAGGACCAACCGCCGAGAGCCAAGAGAGTCCGCAGGTGCGGATACTTCCTCTTGAGATCGTTGACCTGCTGGTACTGGCCGCCAGGCCCCAAATCGTTGTGCTCGATGGGTCTGATCTGAAACTTCGGCTTCTTCCTGTCGTCGCCCCAACCCACACCACCGAATCCATAGATGATGTGCGTAAAGATGTTGGCGTCGATGTCGCTGACCTCGAACTTGCAGTCACGCTTCCGATACTGAGACCAATTGGTGAAGTAACCGATGACCTTCTTCCCGGCTCCCTTCCACTTGACCCTCTTGATATTGCTTCGTCGAGGTTGCACTTCTCCGATGCAGCCCGTTGATACACTGCCCAAGAGCGCTGCTGCGCCCACACCAAAGCTTCGTCGGTCCATAGATGTCACTTCCGCGGTGTTTCCACCTGAACCAAACTCTATCACCGCACAAGCGAGGCACCGAGCAGATGCCTGTATCGTCCACAAATCCGAGTGAAACGATCCACTGTCCCCTTTCTCCCCTCTCCGTTCTCGGAGAGCCTGGGCCCGGCACGCAGAAGGTCCCACTCCAGGGGTCAAGGGCGATTTTGCCGGATTTCAAAGGCTTGCCGAGGAAAGATCGGGCCCCCTCTTTCCGTAGAAGGGATCGTGCTAGTCAAATCCGGGATTGCCATGAAAACATCTGCAACGGCCTCGTGCGGGCTCCTCGCCGTCTTTCTTTCCACCCACCTCCTTTCCGCTCAGGCGCTGGCCGAAGAACCAGCTCCCTCCGCTAGCCCCGCTGATTCTGGCGGCCCTGCTGATTCTGGTGGTGAGGACACGGGGAGCGCGGAGACCGAGCGTCCCAAGATGCATTTGGCCGTCGCCGAACCCGGGGAACCCGCCGTGCGAAGCTCCTACGTCCACAACGGCTTCTACCTTCGGACCAGCGTCGGTGGAGGACTCCTCACCACCAACCTCCGCGCCGGATCCGGCGGCGGGTCGGTCGACAAGGGAGCCGGCTTCGCTCTCGGGGCCGATCTGATGGTGGGTGGATCGCCCAGTCCAGGTATGGCTCTCGGTCTCGGCGCCCTTGGTAACATCGGGTTCAGCAGTGGACTCGACAGCAATCTGGCCATCTCACAGTTTTTGGTCGGCCCCTTCCTGGACGCTTTCCCCAATGATCGCGACGGGTGGCACCTGGGGATCCTGGCCGGTGTCTCACCTGTCTTCTTCGACA
>CAYMQT010000068.1:4763-16650 GCA_964392575.1 uncultured Polyangiaceae bacterium | reverse complement strand
GTCTACTTTGGTGGTGGAGCGGGGGCCATGGCCGGATACGATCTTTGGGTGGCCCCAGAATGGTCAGCCGGGTTCAATCTCCGACTCACAGGCACCCACAGCGTGCTCGACGGAAACGGAATCACCAATTTCTCGACCGTGCTTCTGATCAGCATCCTCAATCACTGAGAGCACGTCCGAAAACCTGCTTGCAGACAAAAGGCGAGGACGCTTTCGCGAACAGCAGCGCGTCTTCCGTGACCGCGCTCTGGGTGCGGACGGCGGGCCTTGCGGTTTTCGTGCATTGAACTAGGCCGAGAGGGCTCACCGCCCCCTCGCACCATGAAAAACCCCCTCCTCACCGCGCAGTTTCCGCTCCCCTTCGACCAAGTTCTCCCCGAGCACATAGAGCCGGGAATTTCTCAGCTCCTCAAAGAGGCGCAAGCACGGGTCAGCGAAATCGCGACCTCGTCGACGCTGACCTACGAGGGCACCTTCGGAGCCCTTGAACGGGCGACCGAGCTCCTCGAAACATCCATGGGAATCGTGGAGCACCTTGAATCTGTCGCCACATCGGATGCTTTCAGGGCTGCCTACAATGAGGTGCAGCCGCGGGTCAGCGAGTTCTACTCTGCACTCACCCTTCACGAAGGACTCTACGCCGCCTTAAGAAATTTCGCCCAGGCGCACGCTGAGTCTCCAAAAGAGCCGCGCTTAAAGACCGAGCTGCGCTTCATGAAAAAGACGCTCGACGAGTTTCGTCGCCACGGCGCCGAGCTTTCGCCGGAAGGAAAACAGGAACTCAAGGAGATCGACCGCAAACTGAGCGAGAAAACGACTCAGTTTTCTCAAAACGTGCTCGACGGAACCAACAGTTTCGAGCTCTCTGTGGGCGAGGAGCGGCTTCAAGGACTACCAGACTTCGCGAAAGTAGCCGCCCGTGAGGCCGCCGAAGCCCGCGGAAAGGAAGGGTTCCTCCTGACCCTGCAAGCCCCTTCCGTCGTCCCTCTTTTGACTTACGCCGACGATTCCTCCCTCCGAGAACAAGTCTGGCGAGGGTTCAACGCCCGCGGCCGTGGCCAGTACGACAACCTCCCGCTCGTGCGCGAAATTCTAGCGCTCAGAAGGCGACGCGCGAAGCTCCTCGGTTTCGCAGATTTTTCTGAGCTCGCGACGGCCGATCGCATGGCGCGATCGGGAAAGGAAGCTTCAGACTTCGTCGAGCAGCTGCGCGAAAGAACACAAGCCGCCTTCGAGAAAGAACAGGCCGAACTCCTGTCCTTTCGACGGGAACTCGAAGGCCCTGACGCTCCGGAGCTCAAGCCCTGGGACGTCTCTTATTACGCGGAAAAACTGCGCCAGAAACTGTACCTGTTCGACGAGGAGCAGCTGCGCCCCTATTTCTCCGCGTCACAGGTGCTCAAGGGAGCCTTCGAACTCGCGACTCGCCTCTACGGCGTAACCATCTCAGATCTCTCACTGCCCACCTGGCACCCGTCTGTCCGCTGTCATCGCATGATAAACGCAGAAGGACAGGAGCTGGGTATCTTCTACACCGACCTCTACCCACGAACCGAAAAACGGGACGGCGCCTGGATGCACGGCCTCGTCGCCGGCCGCCCGCCGGAAAAGCCTCATGTGGCGCTCTTTTGTGCCAACGCGCAGCCGCCGACAAAGGACGCGCCCTCGCTCATGAGTTTTCGAGATGTCGAAACGGTTTTCCACGAGTTTGGTCACCTGCTCCACCACCTGCTCAGCCAGGTGAGCGTCCGTAGCCTCGCGTGTACGCGGGTCGCGCAAGATTTCGTGGAACTTCCTTCGCAGATCATGGAAAACTGGTGTTCCGAAAAGGAGGCCCTCGACGGATTCGCTCACCACTATGAAACGAACGAGCCGATTCCTTCCGAACTCGTGGAACGCATGTTGTCCGCCCGCAACTTCCGCGCCGCCTCGGCACAAATGCGCCAGCTGGGATTTGCTGCGGTCGACTTGGCACTGCACCGAGACTTCGATCCGAAATCGGACACAGATCCCAACGAATTCGCCAACCGTATCCTTGCACGGTATTCACCCACAGCTTTGACCGAGGACTACGCGCTGATCACGTCCTTCAGTCACCTCTTTTCGCATCCGGTCGGCTACGCGGCGGGCTACTACTCCTACAAATGGGCCGAGGTGCTCGACGCCGATGCCTTTTCGCGCTTCAAATCCGAGGGTCTCTTCAGCAGAAGCGTCGGTGAGGAGTTTCGTCTTTCCGTGCTCAGCCAAGGAGACAGCGAGGATCCACTCGATCTGTTCAAGCAGTTCATGGGCCGAGAGCCTCGACTCGGACCCATGCTGGAGAGGCAAGGACTTTCGGAAAGTGCTTAGAGTTCTCCCCTCGCCCGTTTGGCGACGGAAAAGGCAGACGAGGATAGGGGCCCTCCTACTTTCGATCTTGATTTTCGCTTGCCAGCCTCCGGTGCGTCCCGTGACCGGGGCAGGGAGTGATCCCCCTGAGGCGGAGAGAAGGGCCGCTGAAACCTCTTGGGACAATCAAAGCGCTGCCCCTGCCCCACCCGCCGCTGGAACAGATCCTACTCTCTCGGCAGCCCATCGCGGCCAGATCGCCCAGGGCCCTCAAGTCTGCACTGTCGCTCGTCGAGATCTCGCGACAACGGTTCTCTCCGTGGACACTTCTTTTGTCGTTTCTCCGGAAGAGGCCCTCCTGATCACAGAGTGGTTCAAAGCCTCTGTCGAAAAGAACCTCTCCTCCGGCCTTCTGCCGTTGCCCTCCGAAACATGCGGCAGAGCGCTGCTCTGCCTGAAGCTCGGCAAGTTAGAAAATGAGACCGCGGATCTCAGGGGCATCGCTCACGGCCTGGGAACGCTCGATCAAAGCGCGTTCTATCAGGCGCGGGCCCGAGCCCTTGAGGTCGCAAGGAGCTGGAACGAGCGGGATCCTGAATGGAAACTCGCCACCAGCGCGGCTTTCCTCTTCGGCGCACCTTCGCCCCGCTCTGCCGCGCCTCCTTCACAAAACGCCCTCTCCTGGGACGCCTGGTACGAAAAATCAGCTGGGTATTCCCGTCTCACTCAGCTCACTTACCCTCAGGCTCTCAGTACGGCGCGTTCCATCCTTCGCCACGGACAGCTCACGATTCTGTCCAGAGCCCTTGCCGTCGCCGCCACCAAAATCGTGACCGACGAGTATCCGTCCCCCCCCCAAGAAACTGCTGACTCCACACCAGTGAGCCAGAGCAAAAGTGAAGACGTCGTGCTGGAGAAAAACGCCAGCTCCCACGCCCACGGCGCGGCCTATTTTGATCCGCGTGAAGATCCGATCCTCTGCGAACGTCTCTTCCACGTCGCCATCGAGCAGTGGCAGAGACGTAGCGCCCCCTCGGTGCGTGTGTGGCTGGAACGCTCCAAGGGCGTTTATCGATTTCCGCGCCTCAGGCTGGAGGGCCCTTATGAAGAGGTCCGCGAAAGTCTGCGAGCTCTCGCAGAACTCGCGCGAAAGGCGAGCGAACGAACTTTGGAAAGCAGCCAGGAAACCACTGCTACCCCACAAACTTCCAGGGCCGGTGTCCTCACAGATCCTCGCTGTCCCGGACCCCCTGAACCCTCTGGGCGATCCCCCCAGGTGCAGCAGCGCTCCGGGGGTGGGCTCTCCACGGTGCTCTGGGGCTCTCCCAAGCCAGACGTAGAGGAAAATCTGTAACGCTCGGGTCAGCCCTGGTGACGTCATGGGCTCGGTCATGACGCGCGATCCACGACGATGGATCGAACGGATCTCCCCTTCCCCAGCCTGTGGACAATCTGGGTAGTTGACGTCCACAGGTTGTGGGTCCTCAGGCTGAGTTCCTTAGCTCTTGCCCAAAATCCGTGCACAACCTGTGGAGCCCACGTGCACAACCTGGGCCCTGGATCTGAACAACCGGTGGGCCGTTTCTGTTCAGTTCATGAAGGAGTGGGGGCTGTTCCGTTCAGCCTCATCATCAGTTCAGTAGAGTTGAGTAGAGCAATTGTGACGATTTGTCCGGTGCCGAGACAAAGGAAACGCATTTCGTGCGCTGGTTTGCGGTGTCCACGGCCTTTCCACAGGCTTACCCCTGGACAAAAGTCAAGGAGAGTCAAGGGTTCCCCTGGATTTTGTCACCACAACCAGTAGGGCACCCCGTGTAACAAAGCCCAAGGGATTGTGGTTTTTAACTTGCCCATCCCCCCGAGTTCGGAGTACACGAATGACTCGCCCCACCGGGGTCTCGCGGAAAGCGCGGGTTGCTTGGGCGGGGTCAGAAATACCTACATTGGGGTCTATGTAGTTAGGATAGTTACTGACCAGGAGAGCAGGGGAATGAGGGGGAAGTATCGGCAGCGATAGGCCGGGAAGAAACCCCATTCTCTCATCAACTGAACGGTTAATCAGCGCACTTTAGTTTAGTAGTGTCGGGCTTTCAGTCTCTTTCTCATCGATCCACGAGGGACCAAAGTTCGCCAACCAGAAAGGGAGCCTCAAGCCCCCGAGGCCCTCTTTACTCTTCTCTTCACTCGTTTTTCACCCATTTCTTCCCCAACCCGCCCCTACGCCGGGGCTGCCACTCGTCAGGAGATTCCAGGGATGGCTCAATCGACAATCATTGGAACAAACGAATCAATTGCAGCATCGAAGGATGCGTCTTTTCGTGGCGCAGGCCCGGGTTCGACGCAGACTAGCCTTGAGGAAGCAGGTTCCGGACAGGAAGAGAGCGTGGACTCGTCCGTAGAGAACAAGCGGATGGCGGAAGGAAAAAAGCGTAAGGAGGGCAAGCGGGCCAAGGGCGTCCCCTTCACGCGCTACTTTTCTGATGCGGCCAAGCATCCCTTCGATGAGATCGTCTGGGAGCGACGTCAAAGCGTCATCACCAACCCCGACGGCTCTGTCGTCTTCAAAATGGAAGGCGCTGAGATCCCCAAAGCGTGGTCTCAGCTGGCCACGGACATCGTGGTGTCCAAGTACTTCCGCAAAGCGGGCCTCGGAGCGGATAAGACCGAAAGCGAATCCAGTGTTCGGCAGGTCGTGCACCGCGTAGCCCATACGATCCGCAGAGCAGGTGAGGACTTTGGCGGCTATTTTTCCACAAAGAAGGACGCGGATGCTTTCGAGGGCGAGCTGACGTGGCTTCTGGTCAATCAGTACGGAGCGTTCAACTCGCCAGTATGGTTCAACTGCGGACTCTACGCTGAATACGGCATTGAAGGATCTGGAGGGAACTGGGCCTGGTCACCCAAACTCGACGACCAGTTCATGACCGAAAACGCCTACCAGTACCCGCAGTGCTCGGCCTGCTTCATCCAGAACGTCCCCGACGACCTCATGGGGATCTACGAGCTCGTCAAGCACGAGGCACGTCTTTTCAAGTATGGATCCGGCACCGGCTCCAATTTCAGTGCCATCCGCGGCCGCCAGGAAAAACTGTCGGGCGGCGGCACCTCCAGCGGCTTGATGAGTTTCCTTGAAGTTTTCGACCGGGCCGCCGGAGCGACCAAGAGCGGCGGCACGACGCGACGAGCCGCCAAGATGGTCTGCCTCGACATGGATCATCCGGAAATCGAAGATTTCATTGAATGGAAGAGCCGCGAGGAGCGCAAAGCGCAAGCCCTCATTCAGGCCGGCTACGACAGCGATTTCAACGGAGAGGCCTACAAGACCATCTCCGGCCAAAACTCGAACAACTCGGTCCGCGTGAGCGACGATTTCATGAAGGCCGCGATGAGCAACGGCACCTGGCAGACGCTCGCTCGCACGACAGGAGAAGTCGTCGATACTTTGGACGCGGCGGGACTTTGGAACAAGGTCGCTCAGTCAGCATGGACGTGTGCTGATCCCGGGGTTCAGTACGACACCACGATCAACAAATGGCACACCTGCCCCAACACGGCGCGCATCAATGCGTCCAATCCTTGCTCCGAGTACATGTTCTTGGACGATTCGGCCTGCAACCTTTCCTCCTTGAACCTGACCAAGTTTCTCAATGCGGACGGTCAGTTTGATGTCGAAGGTTATCGACGCGCCGTGGATGTCTTCTTCACGGCCCAGGAAATCCTCGTGGACTTCTCCAGCTACCCCACAAGGAGCATTGCCAAGAACTCTCACGACTACCGACCCCTCGGTCTTGGCTACGCGAACTTGGGCTCTTTGCTCATGCTGCTCGGGATTCCTTATGACTCAGACAAGGGCCGAGCGATGGCCGGTGCCCTCACCGCCATCATGTGCGGTCGCGCCTACGCGCAGAGCGCTCGCATGGCGAGCAGCAAGACCCCGTTCCCGGGTTATAAAAAGAACCGCGAGCCGATGCTCAACGTCATGCGTATGCATCGCGACGCATCCTACGCTATCAACAGAGATCATTGTCCAGCCGACCTTTGGGCCGCGGCGACGCAGGACTGGGACATGGCCGTCTCCCTGGGTGAAGAGCACGGATACCGCAACGCTCAGGCGACGGTTCTCGCCCCCACCGGCACAATCGGCCTCTTGATGGACTGCGACACGACAGGCGTCGAGCCTGACTTCGCCCTTGTCAAATTCAAGAAGCTGGCGGGCGGCGGTTACTTCAAGATCGTCAATCAGTCTGTTCCTGAAGCTCTGCGACGGCTCGGTTACACAGAGCTCCAAGCTCGTGAAATCGTGGCCTACGTCAGCGGAACGAACACCCTGCTCGGTGCCCCCAAGATCTCACGAGCCAGTCTGAAAGAGAAAGGCCTCACGGACGAGGAACTCAAGCGCATCGAGACGGCCCTCCCCGGCGTGTTCGACCTCAACCTCGCTTTTGCGCCCTGGATCCTGGGAAGCGAATGCTACGAGCGCCTCGGCGTGAACGCGGAATCCATGGCGCGTCCAGGGTTCAACCTGCTCAAGCACCTCGGCTTCAGCGCCGAGGCCATCGAAGAGGCCAACGAAGTCATCGTCGGGCGCATGACGATTGAAGGGGCGCCTCATCTGGCCCTTGAGCACTACCCCGTGTTCGACTGCGCCAATCGTTGCGGCAAGAAGGGTCAGCGCTACCTCGCACCCATGTCTCACATCCACATGATGGCGGCCACTCAACCCTTCCTCTCCGGCGCCATCAGCAAGACCGTGAACATGCCGAAGGACGCCACTGTCGATGAGATTCGGGAGGTCTATGAAGAGGGCTGGAAACTGGGGCTGAAGGCTGTCGCGCTTTACCGCGACGGTTGCAAGGCTTCGCAACCCCTGTCGACCGACTCCTCCACGAGGGAATCCGTCGAAGAATCCGAGCGCACGAAGGAAGCGGTCGAAAGGGCGGTTGCTGCCGCGCTCGCCAAAGTCCCGAAACTGGCCCACGGCGAACGTGTTCGCTTGCCCAAGAAGCGTGCTGGATTCACTCAAGAGGCTCTGGTCGGTGGACACAAGGTCTTCCTGCGCACAGGGGAGTATGAAGACGGAAGCCTGGGCGAAATCTTCATCGACATGCACAAGGAGGGAGCCGCCTTCCGTTCGCTCATGAACTGCTTTGCCATGGCGGTGTCCGTCGGGCTTCAGTACGGCGTACCCCTCGACACCTACGTCGAGCAGTTTACCTTCACGCGCTTCGAGCCCCATGGACCCGTCGGTGGTCACCCGAACATCAAGTTTGCCACCTCTATCGTGGATTATTTGTTCCGGGTTCTCGGGGTCGAATACCTACAGAGGTATGACTTTGCTCAGGTGAAGCCCGTCCAGGAAGAGCCGCAGGTCATCGAGGATCCGGGCGCCAAAAAGCTGGAAAGCGATAGTGCCCTCGCCCCCGAAAAGGAGCAGTCGCACGAAGTCGCTGCCGCACCGGCAGCCATCTTCACGGCAGCGGGAAGCGGAGAAAAAGGCGCCCTCGATGCTCAGCTGGAGGACATGATGGGCGACGCCCCGGTGTGCGACGGTTGCGGGCACATCACCGTCCGCAACGGCGCTTGCTACAAATGCCTCAATTGTGGAAACAGCATGGGCTGCAGCTGAAGTAGAAGTTCCGAGGCCCCGGACAAAATAGAAAAAGCCCGAAGGATTGAATCCTTCGGGCTTTTTTGGGTTCGGCTCTGGTTCAGTTTTGCTTACTCAGAATCCAGATCTCGATTGCCTTCGCCAGCGGCAAACCATGCTGCTGTGTCGAAGTCCCCAGCTTCCAGAACCAAGCCATCCTGATGTCCCCAGCTCCAGCTGTTGGTCATGGTGATGTTGGGCTCATCCAGGGTTCCTGCGTCGTCGCGAATGTCGATGCCCGCATCAAAACCGACGAAAACCATATCGTCGATGGTGGCCAGCACCTTTTCACGCAAAACCGCCCCATAGTTCGGGTTGCCGAGAGCGCCCGTTCCACACACCGTGCCCTTAGAGGCGGTGATATCCGTACGAGGTTCATCGGCGTCATTCAGGCTTCCGTCCCACTCAAGACCGTTCGGGTCTTCCTTTACGGGCGAGAGCTGACGTCCGAAGAAGGTGTGAACAGTTCCTCGGTAGCCGGTGTCCATGTCGAACATGTCGTCGCCCGCGTCATTGACAACCAGGTGATGTGACTCGACCGTACCACCAAACCACTCGAAACCGTCGTCCAACGTGGTGCTCACCATGATGTGGTGGATCTCAGTACCTGACCCCACGGAACCCATGGTAAGGCCGTTGATTTCATTGCCGTCGGAGATTTCGGTTCCGCCAAACTCGATGCGCACGTAGGTGAGCACACCGCTATTGTCAGCGTCGTCGCTACCACCGTACTGATTGAGCGGATCGCTGGGGAGTCCTTCCACGAGGGTTTCGGTGCCCTTCCAGTTCACTGCTTTGCCAAGGATCACCACACCGCCCCACTGACCCTGGTCCTTTGAGCCGTTTGCAGCGTCACTGGTGAAGACAATCGGAGCGTCTGCCGTGCCTTCAGCCATGATCTTGCCACCGCGCGAGATGATGAGGCTCGCTTCAGCACCTCCGCTCTTGATCAGCGTGCCGGGTTCGATGGTCAGGGTAACACCGTCCAGAACGTGAATGTTGCCATCCAGACTGTAGATGTTGTCGGCGGTCCAGGTCTCATCAGCGTCGATGTCTGCTGACACAACGACGTCAGGATCCGAACCATCGTCTTCCGGGGTACTGTCGCTGGACCAGTTGGTCCAACCATCCATCCAGTCGTCAGTATCGGCAAACGCACCGATACCTGAGCCGGTCACGGCCGCGTTCGGGCCGTCTTCAGTGTGACAATCTGCCACGCTGAAAGGAGGGGCAGCGGTATCGCCATCACCGTCGCCGTCGCCGTCGCCGTCGCCATCGCCATCGCCATCGCCGTCGCCGTCGCCGTCGCCGACGTCTCCATCTCCGTCGCCGTCGCCGTCGCCATCGCCATCACCGGTTGGTTCGTCGTCGCCGTCACCGCCATCGCCACAAGCGATAACAGTCGCCGGAGCGACCACCAAAAGGGCACACGCAAGAACATTGGAAAAAATACGCATAGTCTCTAGATCTCCTCAAAAAGGGTTGTCCGCACTCTGGTCGAAGAGCGTGAAGCCATGGCGAACCAGCCGTAACGTTTCAGTGACAATCCCTTTCTGTGAAGAAAGTCGCGCATCCGGAGATGGCGAATTTCCCGTGGCCTTCTCGATGGGTGCTCTTGTGACTCAGTGCTCATAACTAAGCCCCAAGGAGAGGACAGCGCCTGTTCGGTACTGGTTCCAGGTATCACCACCTCCGTCTGGTCCCACGGTCACGAGATAGTCGTCATTGAGTAGGTTTTCGAGCTGGAGTTTGGCGCTCCATGACTCCAGAAACTTCTGGCTCACACCGATGTCCAGCGAGTGGCGCGGCTGGAGGTAGCCGTCATCGATCCCCAGGGTACCTGCAACCACCAAGGTTCTCCCGTTCACATTGTAAGTGATGCGCGCATTGGTTCCCGATACCGGGTTTGAGTAGTCCAAAGCCACATTCACCACCCACGGAGCCTGGTTGATGAGCGGCCGTGTGGGGTTAGTCACAGTGTTGTTTCCTGCCTGTCGCACTTGCGTCTTCGAATGAGTCAGGGTGAGGTTGGAAATCAAGGAGAAGTTGGTCAGCATGGGGGTAAAAGTCGAAAGCGATTTGCGCGCCTCCAGCTCCATACCGACGACATTCGCCGAATCTGCGTTCTCGTACTGCACCACGGTGGAGGAATCTCCCGCCGGGATTAGGATCTGCTCGATGGGCTTGTCCAAATGCTTGTAGAAGACAGAGCCGGCAAGCACTTCCGTCAGAGTAGGCCAAAACTCGTAGCGCAAGTCGACGTTGTCGATCTTGGTGATTTCAAGGTTCGGATTGCCGGTCACTTGTCGCCCGCCAAAGTACGAAGCGAAAGCAAAGGGAGCGATCTCGCGCACGGTGGGTCGCGCCAGGGTCTTCGCATACGAAGTGCGCACTTTCGACTTTTCCGTAGCGCTCACGATCACCGCGACCGAGGGCAATGCATCCGTTTGCTCTAGCTGTGCTCCTTCTACGGACGTCGTGCCCCCCGTCGAACTCCGAGGCTCGATGATTTGGTAAGTGTGCTCCACGCGCGCGCCGCTGGCGACGCGGAGCACCTTGAAGGGCTCCCAATCGAGCATGGCGTACCCTGCGTAGACATTCAGCTTTCCGAGGTATGCGTCGCCAGACTGCGGCCTTTCCACGACCGAGAGAACATCAGGGATGTTCTGGTTATCAAAGAGCGTCGCGGGGCAATCCAGTTCGTAGGTTTCCCCAATGCAGTGCCTGGGGTCGCCTACTTGCTGAGGAGTGCCGATGGGTTGCATCTGAAAACGGCGTACAGAAAAATCGCGCGCTTTGAGGTTTGCCAAAGCGCCCGCCTTGACCGCAAGCTGCATCGGCTTGTTTTCCGCTAGGAGCGGCTGGCGGAAGTCGAGTTTCCCGCCGAAGGAATTCTCGGTCTGATCTGCGTAAAAGTGACGTCCCGAATCGTCACTGTTTTGGTACTGCCATCCCGACCCACGACCCTCTGCGGTCGGCAGACGATCACTATAGAAATAAACTGTGTCACGACGATCGGGTTCGCTTCTGAAAGCCCGGGCGAGGGATAGATCCCAGCCCAGTTCCGCGCGATTCAAATCCAGGAAGCGGTGCCGTCCACTCAGTAAGCCAAAGGTGAGCCCGCGCTCCAACCAGTCGAGTTGAGTAGCGCTGTAGGTTCGCTGCGTGTCCGCGCGATAGCCGTTATAGAGTTTCGTGTAATCGTCGGCGAGTTGGCTATGGAGCGTGCTCAAAGTGACGTTGTGGTCCAGACCAGAAAGGAACGATACCTTGCCGAACGCTCCCCATCGGATCTTCTCCGCTCCAGTATCGACCTTGAAATCCGTGAGGGCATCGTAGCCCCGCGGATCGCTGGAATTAGGGCGAAATTCGCGAGTGATCTCGTCCTTGATGATCTCGTACTTGTGGCTGTAGTTGAAGGAGCCGAGAACTCCGACCCTCGACTTTTCTCCGGTCTTCCAGCTGCTCCCTCCCACCACGCTCAAGCCATGATCGACCGGAGTGCTCACCATGCCCGCGTGCATCGGTGTGTTCAAATCGCGGGAGACTTCGCTGACCTCTTCCGGGGTGAGGGGGTCACTTCCGGTCACGGCGACGGGACGATCTGTAGGAACAGACGATGCAAGTTTCCGTTTGCCATTATCGAAGCCGAGCCAATCGGTACGGCTCCCCGAATAATCCATACGCTTTCGGAAGGTGGATTGCGTGTTGTAGCCGCCTGAAATGCCTATATTGAAAAACGGTTCCGAGGGCACGGAGCGCGTCTCGATTTGAACCGATCCGCCGGCAAAATCCGCCGGCATGTCCGGTGTGGCCGTCTTCACGATCGTGAGCGAATCCAGCACCGATGCCGGAAATACATCGAGCGGGACAGCCGCCCTGTCGGGCTCGGGGCTGGGGAGCGGGTACCCG
>CAYMQT010000068.1:0-4753 GCA_964392575.1 uncultured Polyangiaceae bacterium | reverse complement strand
GGTACCCGCCGAGGAGCGAGTTCGAATACCGTTCGCCGAGACCGCGCACATAAACAAAGCGCCCGCCTACGATGTTGGCGCCCACCACGCGCTGGGCAGCTTCGGCGGCGTTGCCATCCGTTCCCTTGGAGATCTCTTCGCGACCTATCGCGTCTCCTTGAGAAATCGAACGCTGGCGCACCAGGGCCAAGCCTTCCACCGTCTGGGTCTCGGCTTTGTCCTCGATGATGACCTCGTCGATGGCGCCTTCTTGGGGCGTGAGATCGGCGTCGACACGCTGGACCTTGCCCGCTTTGACGACGATGCTTGAAAGCTCTTCGGGTTCGTAGAGGGGATAGAAAAGTTCGAGCGTATAGGAGCCGGGGGGAAGCTCCAGCCGATAGTAGCCGTCGAGATCGGTGAAGACTTCGATCGACGTTCCCTTCACCTTCACCTGAGCCTCCAGCGCTCCCTGTCCGGTCGTACCTTCGTGCAGCTGTCCCCACACAACACCTTTTCCGGGAGGAGCGGGGCGATTCGGTTCCTCCCCGGGAATGAATACGTCGGCTTCCCCTGCTTTGACGGCGGGATCGGACGCGGGATCGAACTCCTCGAACTCCTCTTCGACTGATTCGGTAGGCTCTTCTTCCGCAGGCTCAGGCTCCTCTGTCGGTTCTTCCTCGGCGGAGATTTCGTCCTCCGGGAGATCTTCGATCTCCTCGTCGGTGATTTCCTCAGAACTGGCCGAGTCAGAATCACCCTCACCCTCGGGAGATCCCTCGGAGGGTTTGTCTTCTGTTGGCGGCGAGTCTGGGGCTTCGGGTGCGGCCGGCGTATCAGCGCCTGGCTCTGACTGTCCGGCTGCGCCAGTCACCATCACGAGCAACGTGAGAGCCAGGCTTGCGGAGATGATTCTTCTTCTTTGCATTTGAAATAGTCGGGTGCCGTGCCTCGGGCGCGCGGCGTCAGAATCCGAGTTTTCGGGCGAAAGAAGCGCCCGACGGAGCCCCCCTTGATCGAAGGCTTTCCTTGAACTGTGCGGTTTCGCTTAAGGCTGTGCGGTTCGCTTGAAACTGTGCGGTTCGCTAGGGCGGTGCGGTTCGCTTAAGGCACGACGACCGACTTGGTGAGGATCGCAATGCTTTTGGCGCCCGCTGCGCGGGCGGCGTCCATGACTTGAGACGCAGCTCCGTACGGAGCTTGGTCATGAGCGTCGAAGTAAAGAACCTTGTTCTTTTTGGCGGCCATCATGCGAGGCAACCTGCTCGCGAGTTCTTCGCGCTTGAGTTCCGCCTTATTGACCCGGATAATGCCTTGTTTATCGAGGGTAAGAACCAGCGGTTCATTGTCCTTGGAAGGGGGAGCCAGCTCCACCTTCTCATCGGGTTTCTTGGGCAGGTTGAGCCAGAACGTCTTGGTGGTCAGGGGCGTGACCATCATGAAAATGATCAAAACCACCAGCGTCACATCCACCAGAGGCGTCACATTGACGTCTGGCGTAGGGGTGCGCCCTGACTTATGTCCTCCAACATGCATTCCCATGAGTTTTCTCTATCCGCTTGCTCAAGGAGCAGTTTCAAAACGTTAGTTTTGTGCGGACCCTTTCTTTCTTTCGGCGACCTTCAGGCTGACGCCAGAAAAGCCAATATCTTGCATTGTTTTGAAGGTTTCTCGCACCACGTGGTACTTCAGACGAGCGTCGGCGGTGAGCAGAACCCGCGCCTCTGTGTCCTTGGCGTGAAGGGCGCGTAGCGTAGGCTCAAGCAAAGCAGGATCGGTGACCTTCTTGTCGATGAGCACTCGGCCGCTGTGCGCGAGGGTGACTTCGATGGGGTGCATGTCCTTCTTCTTTTCGTCTGCTTTGCTGAGCTGAGGCAGTTCGATGTGCTCCCCTTCTTCCATCGCTGGAGTCACGACCATAAAGATGATCAAAAGCACGAGCACCACGTCCACCAGAGGTGTGACGTTGATGTCTGGCCTAGGCTGCTCTTTGGACTTTTTCGCTCTTGACGCCATCGACCGCATGATTGTTCTCCATTTCGTCCAGCAGCTCACTCATGGAACCGCCAAGAGCTAGTTCCATCGAGTTCACCTTGGCCGTGAGGTAGTTGTAAAAAAGCACCGCAGGGATGGCGACGAGAAGACCAAACGCGGTCTCGATCAAAGCCTCCGAAATGCCAGACATCACTGAACCAAGACCCGCACTCCCTGTGGCGCCGATGCCCTGAAACGCGCCGATGATGCCCACCACCGTACCCAAAAGGCCGACGAAGGGAGCCACGGAACCCACGGAAGCGAGCACGTTCATGCCGCGACGAAGATCGGCACCTAAAGATTCCATGCGCCGGTCGGCTTCCCCACGTGCGAGTTCGACGGGGGTGAGGCTTCCAGACTTGCCCAAAGCGTCATGGTACTTGCGTGCCATGGCCCCAAACAGAACGGCGAGGGGAGAGGCCTTGTGTTTGTCGGCAAGTTCGGGGACGCGGGCAATCTTCCAATCCTTGAGCAGCGGACTGAGATCCTTCACGAAGCGGGAGGTTGCGCGCTTCGCGTTGTAAAACGCGATTGTCCTTTCGACCACGACTCCGATCGATGCGATCATCATCAGGAGGAGAAAGCCCGCGATACCCCGAGCCAGCGGGCCCATGTGTTTCCAAATTTCTACTAGATCAAATGTCATGGCAGTTCCGTTTGAGTGAATGGGTCTGGTTGCGCCTGCTTAGGTTTTTAGGCGGTAGGTACATTTCTTATGGTGGTAGACCGAAACGGCCTTTCCGGTTTTCTTGTCTTTGGCAGGCTCGTAGCGACTGCCCTTCACAACGTCTTCGCAAGCCGAACGCAGCTCTTCTGGGCCACGAATCGCCTGCACTTGTTCAGGATTTCCATCGACCCCCACCACGTAACGAACGATCACCGTGCCATCGATGGCCGCAGCCTTTGCTGCCGCGGGGTAGAACTCGGGTGGAGCGCTGAGTTGTTTCGGCGGTGTGGTTTCCGACGTGATGCGGACGGGTCCGCTCGGAGCTTGAACCTTGGGCGGGGCCACCGGTGCGACGACCTTGGGAGCTGTGGGACGCGGAGCAGGTCCACGCGGAGCCCCGCTTGCGTAGGGATCGGTTCCTTCGTCTGCGCCTTGAGTCGGTTCCTTTTCCTCTGGCGCGTCGTCGGGGATCTCGTCGGGTGTGACCAGCTCCGGTAGCACGGGAGCCGGGACGTCGGGCCGTGGACTAGGCGGGGGAGGTTCCTGTGGCTCGGGTTCTGGTTCTGGTTCGGGCGCTTCCGGCTCTGGCTCGTCCGCGAACTGAGCATTGAGGATGTTCTCCTCCTCTTCTTCGACAGGCGCCGGACCCGAATGAAAGGCAAGAGCTGTCCCGACCGAGCCGACGATCGCGAGCCCGATCAGATAGCCAGCGAACAGCCGCCTTTGGCGCTGCCGATCCACACTGCGAGTTGTCCATGCGTCAAAGTCCATCGAAGCCGGGGTGACTCTGGATGGCTTCGGTAACAGCTCTGTGGCAAAAGCGAAAAAACGCGGTAACTCGACGCCTGTACCTCGAAATTTCAGGTGGAAACACAAAAGTTCCGGAGAAACGCCGCGTCTTAGCGCGTGCGGCGGCGCCCGAGGCGCCTTGAGCAGACTCCTTTTCCGCACTCATCCGTCACGCAAACGTCATCATTCGAGCGTCTCTGTCATGCCGAAGGCCCCAACACACCCGATTTTGAGTCAAAATTCAGGCCCTTTCATCGAACAGTTACCGAAACGTCTTTTGCGGTCATGAGTCCGTCTCGATGAGAGAAGAGAAAGAGCAAATGTGACCGAAAGCGTTTGGCCTACCCGAGAATGGACGCCTCCTGGCTCGAAACGTCAGGTGATCGAACACCACCTGGTTCAATGCAGCTGGCGATTCTCCGGGAGCTTCATCTACAGTTCACCAGTCCGTCACAGAGGCACGGTATTCCCGTCCTCATGACAAAGATTGTTGTCGTTGAAGACGAGAAAGACATCATAGACAACCTCGAGTTCAATCTTCGGGCAGAAGGATTTGACGTAGTGACCGCGACCAACGGTCGAGAAGGCTTGGATCTGATCTCCAGCACACGCCCGCATCTCGTCCTCCTTGACCTCATGCTCCCCGACATGTCCGGCAATGACATCTGTCGGGCACTCCGAGCGACTCCACACGGACGTAGTCTGCCCATCATGATCTTGAGCGCGCGCGGAGAGGAAATCGACCGAGTCGTCGGCTTCGAGCTGGGGGCGGACGACTACGTCACCAAGCCGTTCAGTGTACGGGAACTGATCCTGCGTATCCGGGGACTGCTCCGACGGGCAGAGTCTCAATCTCCCCCGGCGGAAGACGAGGCGAGCCATTTTGGACCCCTGAAGGTCCATCGGCAGGCCCACCGCGTCTGGGTCGACGAGCGAGAGATCAACTTGACGGCCCTCGAGTTTCGCCTGCTCGTGACCCTCATTGAACGAAGGAATCGCGTGCAGACCCGAGACGGTCTTCTCGAAGACGTCTGGGACATCCAAGCCCATGTTTCGACCAGAACCGTGGACGCCCACGTGAAACGACTCCGCGAAAAATTGGGCGACGCCCGCGGCTGTGTGGAAACGGTGCGCGGCGTAGGCTACCGGTTTCGGGAGGATGCCAGCGACGCGACGCTGCCTTAATTTTGGGGGTTAGAGAACCCCCTCGTCGGCGCGAGCAATCGCGCCTCCTCTCCCCCACCCGCCGGCTGCGCTCCGGCGGCTCCTACATAGTCGCCGGCG
>CAYMQT010000067.1:10312-23554 GCA_964392575.1 uncultured Polyangiaceae bacterium | reverse complement strand
CCCGAGCAGGCGGAGGTGATGCGCCATACACCTGAGGTTCGACGAATCATCCTCTCGACCAACCTGGCTGAATCTTCCGTCACCCTGCCTGGGGTCACCGTTGTGATCGACAGCGGTTTGGCCCGCAGTTCTGTCTACGATCCTTGGTCCGGCGTTTCGAGGCTTGAGACGGAATTCATCAGTCGCGCGCGCATGTTGCAGCGGACAGGGCGCGCCGGGCGCGTCCGTGCCGGTCACTGCCTCAGACTCTACTCACGCGGACACTTTGACGCCCAGAGAGAGTACGACCCTCCGGAACTGTTGCGCACCAACCTCAGCCATCTCCTCTTGCGATTGCTCATGGCAGGCCACGAGCCCCACCAGCTGAAGTTCCTCACCGCTCCCGATCCCGCAGCCTGGACGAGTGCGCTCCTGGAACTCAGGGCTCTGGGGGCGGCTCTGCCGGAGAATATGGCGCTGACGGACGTTGGTCGCGCGATGGCTCCCCTCTCGCTCCCCCCGCGCCTCGCAAGAGTGGTCATCGAGGGCGAAAGACTCGGGCTCGGAGCTGACTCTGCCCTGGCTGCCTGCCTGCTTGAGCAGCGAGACGTCCTCCTGACGGCCCGTCACGCCCAGGCCGAGCGCCATGTCCTGAGCGGCGACTCGGATATCACAGACCGCATCGAGCGCCTCAGAAAATGGGAAGAGGACCGAAAGTCGCGAGCGAGTGCGCGACACCTAGACCTCGACTTTCCTCTGGCTGAGCGCATCCTTACGGCCGCTCGCCAAAACGAAAAGGCCGCTCGCCGTCTGTGTCGCGACTTGCCGCCGCTCCATTCGAGCAGAGACTTGCTGTCACGGGCACTTCTCGTCGGATTCCCCGACCGGGTGGCGGAAAGGCGAGGGACGGGCACAAGTCTAGTCCTTACTTCCGGAACACAGGTCGAACTCAGCCGTGCGAGCTGCGTAAGTTCCGGCACCTTTCTGCTCGCTGTCTCAGTGGACGCTCCTTCCGGTCGAGCGCGGCACCCGCTGGTTCGCCTTGCCTGCCGCCTCGAACCAGACTGGCTCGTGGAGTGCTTCTCAAACGAGATTCAGGCGACGGAGACGCTCGTTTACAACTCTGACAAGGGACGCGTCGACTGCGTGTCTCGCCTTTCCTACGGAAAAGTGGTTCTGGATGAAACACGGCTCGCGGCGAAAGCAGGAGAGACGGCGGCAAACGTCTTCGCAGCTGCTCTCCTTCTGCGTGGGCCCGGTGTGTACGATCCGGAAGGTCACTTGCCCTCGTTCTGTCGGAGACTGGCTCTGCTTCTCGAATACGAACCCGAGAAAATCAGTGATCAAGAGCGAGAAGCGCTGCGACTCACCGAGGGAGAGCCCCAGACTCTCGTTCTCTCCGAAATCTCCGCACTGGCGCTCAAAGGAGCAGCTCTCTCCTGCCCGACCTTAGACGAGATCCGCGCCACGGATCTTTCTCAAGAACTCCTCCACCTGCTTCCAGAACAGCTCGCACGAAAGCTGCATCAATCTGTACCTCGGGAGATCTCTCTCCCGTCAGGCATGAGACTTCTGGTTCACTATGACGAAGATCGCATTCCATGGATCGAATCTCGCCTGCAAAATTTCTTCTCGCTCAGCCAGACGCCGACCATCTGCTCTGGCCGACTTCCTCTCCAGGTTCACCTCCTAGCCCCCAACAAGCGCGCCCTACAGGTCACGACTGATCTCGGAGGCTTCTGGGAGCGTCACTATCCTGAACTCAGAAAACAGCTGATGCGCCGCTATCCCAAGCACCTGTGGCCACAGGACGGTCGTACGGCCCGACCACCTGCACCGGGCAAGATCAGGTAGCTCCACTCCCAGGTTTCAGTCTTCCTCTTTGAGCCACTTGTTCCACTGATGAAGAAGGGCAAGCGCCTCGAGGCCGGTGAGGCGCTCCGGATCGATCTCTTTGAGCATCGACCCGACCTGCAAAAGACGAGACTCCCGCTCGGAATCCTTGGGCTTTTCGGCGCGCCCGGATGTATGCGCTGAGATCTGGGAGCTCCCCGTATGGTCCCGCTCCAGAGCGCCAAGAAGTGCGCGCGCCCGAGCCAGGACCGACTCAGGCAAGCCCGCCAACTGCGCGACAAAGACACCGTAACTCCGCGACGCCGCTCCCGAAACGACCCGATGCAGAAAAACCACATCACCTTGGTGCTCTTTCGCACTCACACTGTGGTTGGACGCGGTCTCACTTCGCTCCGCAAATTCTGTCAGCTCGTGGTAGTGGGTTGCGAAGAGGGCACGGCATTTCACCACCTCGTCTATGTACTCTGCCACCGCCCAAGCGATGGCCAGGCCGTCGAACGTGCTCGTCCCCCGACCGACTTCGTCCAAAATGACGAAGGAGCGCTGAGTGGCCGTGCGAAGAATGTGGGCTGTCTCGCGCATCTCGACCATGAACGTGCTCTCACCACCGGCAAGATTGTCGCTCGCTCCCACACGGGAGAGCAGACGATCGACGACGCCGATGTGGGCGCTTTTGGCCGGAACAAAAGATCCCATTTGCGAAAGCACGACGATCAGCGCCGCCTGCCGAAGAAAAGTGCTCTTCCCCGCCATATTGGGTCCACTGATCAGCCACAGGTGATCTTCGCCGACAGTCAATCGCATGTCGTTGGGAACAAACCCGCCCTGGGCCGCCAGTTGCTCGACGACGGGATGACGGCCGTCCACGATCTCAAGCCGATTCCCCACGTCCACCGTCGGCCGAGAGTAGCCGCGCTCCACAGCGAGATCTGCGAGAGCGGCGGCCACGTCCACAGTGGAAAGAAACGCCGCCAGTCGGTGAATGCTCTCCGCAACCTTCCGCACTTCGTCGATGAGCTCAGAGAAAAGTGTCAGTTCGCGCTCCCGGTAGCGCTCGTCGGCCGTTTGAACATCGGCAGCCAGAGTCTCTAAGCGGTCCAGCGTGAAGCGCTCACCCGTGGCCACGGTCTGCTTGCGTTGCCAATCCGAAGGCACCTTGCTCGCTTGGGTGCGGCTGACCTCCACGTACCAGCCGAAGACCCTCGTGTAACGCACGCGCAGGTTTGAAATCCCTGTCTCCTCCTTGAGCCTGGTTTCAAGGGCGGTGAGACCCGCAGAACCCGAAAGCCGGAGTTCGGCCAAGGCATCGAGTTCTCGGTCGAAACCCGGTAGGAACACCTCACCCTCCTTCGCGGCGGCGGGGGGGCGTTCTACCAGAGCGCGGGTGAGTAAGTCTTCGAGCGATGAAGCAACATCGAGTCCCTTCGAAAGACCCATCTTTCTCTGCTTGTCGCTTTCTTCCAGAGTCGAAAGGGCCTTTTCAACCTCCGCCGCCGCTCTGAGTCCTCGCCTCAAGTTCCCGAGGTCCCGCGGATGCGCCTCACCCTGCACCGCTCGTACGACAAGCCGCTCCAGATCCCCGACCCGCGAAAGCGCCGCCCGAAGGGTCAGACGAACGGAAGACTCTTCTGCGAGGATCTGCACTTGATCGAGTCGAGCATTGATACGCTCCGGATCCGTCAAAGGAGCAAGCAGGCGGCGGCGTAAAAGACGCGCGCCTCCTGGAGATCCTGTCCGATCAAGCACGTAAAGGAGGGTCGCTTTCTGATCCCCACTTGTCGCCTCTGCCAGTTCCAGATGGCGTTGGGCTGCACGGTCGAGAGCGAGAACTCCCTGACTACTCAATTCCGCGACGCGGTAAATGGGGAAGGCCTGGCCCTGGTAACACTCGCGAGCAAAAGAAACGACCCGAGCCACGGCCCCCATGCCCAAGGCGCCCATACTCTCAGCAAAGGGAGTGCTGAACTCGATGCCCCTGAGAGCCGCCTTTACCTCCAGCTCAGAAAGCAAACGCCCAGGGCGGATCTGAGCCGAAGGTGAGACTTGCAGCAGGGATTTTTCAAGCGTGTCGTCGAAAGGCCCAGGGCCAAGCAGGATCTCTACGGGCTGGGTCCTGGCGATTTCACCAAGAGCACTCGAAACATTGGGCACGACAGCAGCGAGAAGTTCTGCGGTACTCAGATCAAGAAGCGCAAGGCTCACGCCGTCCTTGACAAAGTCGATAGCGCAGAGCCAGTTGTTGTCTCGTGCTTCGAGCTGCCCCTCGGCGTTCCAGGTGCCTGGAGTGATGACCCTGACCACCTCTCTTGGAACGATCCCCTTGATGGTCTTGGGATCAGCCATCTGCTCGCAGATGGCAACTTTGTAGCCGGCCTTCAAAAGGCGGGCGATGTATCCGTGCGCCGCATGATGGGGAATGCCCGCCATGGGAACTTCATCCGGTTTTCCCTTGTTTCTGCTGGTGAGGGTGAGGTCCAGAACATCAGCAACAAGCAGCGCATCGTCACCGAACATTTCGTAGAAATCTCCCAGTCGGAAGAACACGACGCAATCCGGATACCCCGCTTTTGCGGCGGCGTGCTGTTTCATCACCGGAGTCGTTTTGCCAGCCACCGAGCCCTCACCATTTTTGAGATGTGCTTTAATAGAAACTCTGAACGACCTGAGAATTGGCGATGTCCACCATCATCAGACCTCGGTTCTGAGAATCAACGATTCCAATCCCGCCAAACGTGGGCACGGTAGTCATCGAGACCGGAAGCACGACATTGGAATCTTTGGTCAAGGACACGCTCATTTCGTTGAAGCCTCCGGTCACTTCAAAGGCAAAAGACATGTCCCTCTCCGTTTCCTCGAGACCGCGATAGATAGCGAAGCGTCGACTGAGCCCACTAAAGATACATTCAGAGGCCACACCTCCGAGTTCTACCGGGCCACGCGTGGCATCGTACGAACACACAACATCGCCCTCTATCCTCAGTCCGACTCCACAGGCATCCAACTGCTCTGCATCGGTCTCGTCACACTTGGTGCTCGAAATTTCAAAGGCCCGACCGGCTAGGCGGGCTTTACCCGGGGATTCATCGAAGATGCAGTTGAGCGTGTCCGAACTCGGGTCGGTGATGATTGCATGCTCAAACCCAGACTGCGCCCCCCGAACAATCCATTGGCGACCGCCGCGAACACGGTAAGAAATGTTGTCTGGAAAGCAGCAACGCAAGAGCGCCTGATGATCCCGAGTGAGACTGCTCTCCATCCTGGGCCTGATTTCGAGGTGTTTTGCCGCAGAGGAAATGACGCGAAAGTCTCTGGCTGGGGCTAGTTCATCTCGGTCCCCAATCCCGAAGACAGCTGCGCAAAGATCGTACCCGGTGCCTGTTGGATCGTCGGCGTCCTCACCGCACAGTGCGCCTGCTCCGTCCCAGTAGGGATCCGTCTCATGATACAGGAGATTGGTGACTTGAATGTAGTCGGTGTGGCGGTCTACGAAGCGCTCGAGGGCGCCTCCCGTGAGATCGAATTGTCGAACTCCTCTTTGTGCCGTCAGTTCTTCATCCTCGAGCCCGAGGCTGCAAAAGTTCATATCGGGGTCGTGGAGATGAATCTGACTTCCGTCCGACGTTACCTGGGAATCACTCAAAATCCCGGTCTCGCTATTTCTCCCGAGACTTCCTTCGTATGTCACGTTGGTGAGCTCCTCGAAGGGATAGGCACGAGGCTCCACGTAGGGAAGAACCACGGACACTCGCTCCGCACGATTTGCGTCGATGATCAGCTCATTCGTCAGCGAGTCGCGGCTCCACAGGGTGCTTCCAACATACACTTGGGCAGGCACGCTCCCTCCTCCTGGAGCTTCGAAATCGACGCCCAGCAGAATGGGTCGTCGCTTCCCCTCCGTCGTCAGACGACTCACTGTGAGTCCGCGGGAGTATTGCTGCAACTGTCCGAAAGACCGAAGTGAGGGCGCACGGATGCCCACTGTTTCATCAGTGACAAGGAAGCTCGATGAGCGAGGCCGATGCGGGAGCACCGCACGGCAGCTCACTTCGTCGGTGACAGTGGGTCGCGAGCCGGAGGCGCCATTCACGGTGTAATAGTCTGCGCGGATCTCGTCCCCGCGACAGCCACGGAAGTCCATTTCGTTCGTATGATTTGCACCTACTGGCCTTCGGCATGCGGCGTCGTAGTCTTCAATGTCCACAACAGCGAGGTTCCCATTCCCCAAAAGAACGTAGGCAAAGAGACCCCGCAAGGTGGTTGGAGTGGCCCCTTCCGTGCGTGACTTTGGTCTGACCTGCCCGCCCGGAGAAGATCCGGAAACTCTCGGATCGGGATCGCAGTACACCCCAGAGGTCGCAACTCCCGTCGCCGGATCGGAGATGGATCGATCGACAAGAGCGAATCCTACGTCCTTGACCCCTGCCGGAAACTCCAGTCGGTCGGGCTTCTGCCGGGGCACGAGCGAGGAGCCAGCACGCAAGATCGGGGTCCGCTCCGTCACGCTTGGCGAGACGTCAAACATCACCACGCTCGCGTGCATGTCACCCTCCTCGTCGACAGCGTACACGAACTGTCGACCGTCGAGCGTCCGAGGACTGATGGCAACACGCGCCGTCGAAACGACCCGATCAGGGTTTTCGTAGGAGGTAGCAACAAGAGGGAGGAGCTCCGTCAAATGACAAGGATCTCTCGCGTCGAGGCGGTGAACCAGCGGAGCTGCACGATCAGCGATGACCACTAGTCCATCCAGCATATCGAGCCAGGAAGGGCGAGGCACATAGGTCCCGGCAATCTGATCGTAGGTGATAGTCGATGGACCGCCGGGCTGCGCGAGATCCTCGGGCAAGGTTTGCTCTAGGCCCGTCGGGACCGTGCCATCGAGGGGTAGTTCCAGCTCGATGTGACACGCTTCATACGTCCCCGGCTCTCGGCTCAGGACCTCTTGAGCGTCAATGAGAGCGACCGTGCCGCGCTCCGGAAACGTCACCAAGATCTTCCTCCGGCCTTTCGGTCCGCCCTCAGAAGAAAGGTCCGTCAAGCAGGATGAGTCGGGATCAGCCTGCGGCACGTCCGAGGGCGGAGGTGCTCCACAGGAAACACGCTCTGTCGCTCCCCCATCGCCAGGATCGACCACTACGGTCAACCCCACCGGCGCGGATGGCAGCGAGCACGCGGGAAAGCTGGTCCTATCGCGAGCGGGTTCGTTCTTTGCGGGCTCTAAAATGCACTTGGTCGGAAGCGCATAAATGCCAGTCAAACCGGCCTCAGAAACGCCGACGAAGGACGCTGCGCCACCGGGAGTCGTCGCAATCCCTGTCGGAGCTCCACCGACCCGCAGCGGAGTCACGCCGGGGTTGGCCATGTCCGCATCGAGCACGCGGCCGACCGCGTCTCCGTCAGCATCCACTCCGGCCGCCACTCGCACCACGGCCACTTCTGAAGAAAGTGTCTGCGTCACTAACGCGTGAAGAGAGTACCCCGTCGCGCCCACGGTAAGACCAAAATCGCTGGCACGAGGACCCAAGGGACACTCGGAGAGAGGCACGCCTTGAAGATCCTTGTCGAGACACAAGAATGTGGCCTCCCCACTCCGACGCAGAGAGGTGAGTTCAACAGGATCGGGCGGAGTCTGGCACGCGAAAAATCCCAGAGCCGACACGAGGCTCAAAAGGCACAAGATCCCTCCGCGCGCTCTTTTGCTCCCTGGGTCTATCGCTTCCCACTGCGTCATTTTGATGCCCTCGGTGCGTCTGGGATCCCGAGCGTAGCCACGAACGCGCCAAAACTACGCGGGTGCCGTTGATCGAGGCTCACGACACCCACATACGAATCGGTAAAATGTCCCACAAAGGCCAACGAACTCTGCGGATCAAAAGCGATGGAATGAGGTCCACGGCCGGTGCGAATCACAGCTTCCACGGCCCGGAGCTCAGGATGATAGACGTAGATCAGAGAGCTATCGAAACAGATGACAAATACCCGGAGTTGCTTATTTCCTTGAAGATCGGTCACGGACCCGAGGACAACCCGAGACGGGCCAGCCGTCAGCGGAATGTTGGCGTGAAAGGAAGGTAGCTCACTGCTAAACAAATCCACATCGGCTCCTCCAGTCTTCCCCACCAGGAGCGAGTTGGGGGTCCGGTTCGCGACGTAGACATCCAAAGGTGTTTCCCGAGCGACCGCAAGACAGGTTTCATCCCCGCTGCAGGCTGTAACAGCTAAAAGGCGCTTACTGTCATCGACAGCAACGCCGCGGTTGTCGGTTCCGAGGGAGTTGAGCGTCACAGGCGTACTTGCCACCATGGAGAGGAGAGGACGGAAAGCCTCCCCCACTCTCAAAGACGTGTCCTCCGAAAGCCC
The DNA here is from genome assembly GCA_964392575.1 of uncultured Polyangiaceae bacterium. Lineage (GTDB taxonomy): Bacteria > Myxococcota_A > Polyangia > Polyangiales > Polyangiaceae > NIC37A-2. The sequence goes on along the minus strand of CAYMQT010000067.1, from coordinate 15,361 downwards.
CCCCGGCGCCATCGCCTCTAATAAGCCATCGTCCAAGAACCTCATCAGGTCCACGCGCGCTTCGGAACGATACGCTATCAAGAAGCCTGGCCCGGTGACCTCGGAAGTCGAGTCCGTGTTGAAATCCGTTGCAGAAGGAAGCGCGGCCACGCCGATAGGTCGCTCAGGAAGATTCTCCGTAGTCACAACGATGGACGGATCCGTGAGCCAGCTGTTGATGAGGGTCGTGGCGCGCCCGTTCACCTGATGACTGACCAAAATCACCCGACCGTCACGCGTCGCTGTAAGATCAAAAGGTTCTGGTTGGAGCCGGAAGTCTTCCAGGGGGTTGTCCTCTTCAGGCTCGTCTTCATCAAACAGAGGATCCGGCGGCTCCTGAGTGGTCACCAGCTCCCCGTCGCTACTGAGTTCAAAGGTCGTGCCGAGCGAAACCTGATAGTTACTCCCGCAGCGCAGAGCCTCGACCCCATGGGGATAGCGGAACGTGTGGCCACTACGCTCGATTTCGCGCCCACAGACAAACGTTCCCTCAGGCGTGAGGTCCAAAAACTGCATCGACGTGTTTCCCCGGAGCGGTACGAAAAGTCGCTCTGCATGGTTGCCGCGTGTCTCGTCCTCGATGCGAAGGTCCAGAGAGTCGGCCTCCGTACAGGGGCGGATCGTCTCACCGTCGTCCGTGCAAGGACGCTGAAGGAGCAGGCCCTGAGTAGCGAAGGCGGCCGTCTCAGCGATGTCCACCAAAAGCGGCCCCTTTCCGTCTTGAGGAAATTCCAGATCAATCGCCCGGCATCGTCCTGGTGCCACCGCCCGCTCCGACTCCGTTTTCTCGCCGAGTCGTCCACACGGACGAGGATCGCTTGCGTCCACACAGAAAGAACTCGGCCTTCGCCCGTTGGCTTCACTCGGCACAAGATCACAGATCTCGGAATCTTCGCAGTCCTGATCTCCAGAGCAGGGCACAACCGCAACCTCGTAGATGCGAGTCATATCCAGGGTCTGGATGGTTCCCTGGGAGTACTGCAAATCGAAGTTTGAGTTCACCACGACGAGATGAGCGCCGGATCCGGTGACTGAAAGGCCCACGGGAAAGTAGATCTTCTCCGCCGGGGGCGACAGACCGTCCCCCGCCAGGACACATGCGTTCAACAGCGCGAGCGCACCGAGAAGGGTTGGAAATGAACGGATCAGCCTCATGCCGCGAAAAGCGGCCTACTGCTACCGACGAAACGCCGAAGACGGAAGGGGCGAGCGCGGTATTTTCAGCGGATCTTCAGAGATCTACCACGATCACGCCCCGTGTCGGCGGATCCTCCGCGTCAGGACCGCCTAGCGGACCCCAAGGCGAGAAGTCATCCCCATAAGGCCGACCGTCCTGATGCTCCGAGTCCTTCTCGATAGAAGGCTGAATCAGCGGAAGCTCCAGGCGAGGTTGATCATCCCTCGCTTGTTTTTCCCTCTTTCGGATTTCCTCGATGATGAAGGGCGGGAGCATATTTGCCTCGCTGGTAGGTGTGGTTAGGTCCACTCTAACCACCCAGTTTTTCATTTCAACTATAGCACCAAAATCACAGGTACACCGGTCCAGGGATTCAGCCCAAGAAACGGCTGATTTTAGGGGTAAGTGCCCCAACCCTCATGTCGATTCTAGGTGATACCTTGCCTTACACCCGCGGAGGGGAGCGCCGCTTCACCGGAACCCGGGTGGTAGGCCGGACGGGGAGGGTGCTAGTTTGCTGATGGGTAGGCTAGTTGGCGGGCAAGTGACGACCAAGCGGCGATCAAAATGGATGTTGGGGCTTGGGCTCGGGGCAGCGCTCGCCTTCGCTTTAGGTGTCTTCCTTCTGGGCATACCCGCCCGGGCTGCGCCCGCAAATACCGAGTCCTTCTCGACAGCCGGCAGCGGGTGGGAGGGATACTCCGAGTTTGTTCGTCTGGCCCAACGTCAACTCGGCATCTCGCGAGTCCGACCACTCGCAGCCCTCGACTATGGAATACTCAAACCCGAAGACGCAGTGCTCATCGTACACCCCACGCGCGAGCTTGATGAAAAATCCCTCGGCGCATTTCTAGCGGACGGGGGGCGCGTCGCCTTGCTCGACGATTATGGCGAAGGAGGACGCTTTCTTCAGAAATTCAACATCTTCCGCATCGCTCCTCCCGCGGATCCAAGAGAACGCCTGCGCGAGAACCCGGAGCTGCCCATCGCCTTCCCCACCGTCTCTGAAGTCGCAGGGGTGCAAACGGGTCGTCACCCGATGGTCGAGCATGTGGATTCCGTAGTTACGAATCACCCCGTGGGCCTCAAACATCCTCATCTCACGACAGTCCTTGAAATCCCCTCGCTTGGTGGAAATAGTACGCCCCTCGGGGTGACAGGCGTGATCGCCGGTCGCGGGCGACTGTTCGCCCTTGGCGATCCGTCGATCTTCATCAATCTGATGTTGCGCTACCCAGGCAATCGAAAGTTCGCGGAGGGATTGATTCGCTACCTGGGGGCTCGCGTCGAAGAAGAGCAGCCGGGCGAAGGCGAACTTCAGAAGCGAGGCACAGGTGATCCCGGCGTCGTCTACATCCTCACCGGCGCTTTCGAACAAGTGGGACACTACGGAGAGGTCGAGTCACTTTTGGACGAATTCCGCCGGCGGGCGCATGAGGTGAAAGAGGCAATGTCCCGCATCGGTGAGGAAGGCTTGCCCCCCACAATGGCCACGGCTCTGGCGGCGCTCCTGGCAGTCGTCATCCTTTGGTCTCAGCTTCTTTCGACGTTGCGGGTGCCGACTCTCCTTGCGCCGGGGTTTGCCCGCACGCCCCTACTCGCAGCCCAAACGGGTCTTGCCGCCCGCGCCCATGTCCTCAGTTCAAAGAAGGCGAGCCCCACCCTGGCGCTCATCGAACTCGACGCCGCCCTTCGTGAAACCATCGCTCAGCGCCTAAGTGAACCCGCGGTCCCAGCTGCGAGCGAGCTGACCGAGCGCCTGGAAAAGGCTGGGCTTTCGTCTCAAAGCGCGCGAGACACCAGCACGCTGCTCACTCTTTTGCGAGAGTACGGACAGAGCCTTGCAGAAGGCAAACCGCGGCGGACTACCGAGAGCGACCTGAAACGGCTACATGAGAGGGCTCGCCGCCATCTGGATGAGATCGAGCGCATTTCTACACATCATGAGTGAACAATTAGATCCATCCGAAGTACTTGCCGTTCAGAAACGCCTCGATGAAGTGCGCGGCCAGGTGAGTCGCGTGTTTGTCGGTGGAGCGGGCGCTCTCGACACCCTGCTCGTCGGACTCCTCGCGCGAGGACACGTCTTGCTCGAAGGCGTCCCCGGCGTGGCAAAGACGACTCTAGCAAAAGCCTTCGCCGCTTCCCTCGGATGCGAACTTCGGCGAGTGCAGTTTACGCCGGACCTCCTCCCGAGCGACATCACGGGGACCTACGTCCTCGACCCGCGCACAGGCTCCTTCAGTTTGAGGAAGGGACCTATCTTCGCCCACCTCGTCTTGGCCGACGAAATCAATCGCGCCCCGGCCAAGACACAGTCCGCCCTACTTGAAGCCATGCAAGAGGGCCAGGCCACGATCGAAGGAGAGCAACAACGCCTGCCTTCGCCCTTCATGGTGCTCGCCACGCAAAATCCTATCGATCTTGAGGGAACCTACCCCCTGCCAGAAGCGCAACTGGACCGCTTTCTGGTACGATTGTTCTTGGGTTATCCGGAAGAACGGGCGGAAATCGCCATGCTGAGGACCCACAACGTGGATCCGCCGGAGCCCACTGCCATCCTTTCCCCGGAGGAAATCCTGCAAATGCAGGCCCTCACTCAAAGGGTTCATGCTGAGTCCGAGATCCATCACTATGTGGTTTCCCTTTGCCGCGCCACGAGAACAAACAACAAGGTGACCTTGGGCGCGAGTCCCCGGGCCTCCCTGTCGCTCCTACATGCCGCCAAAGCACAGGCCGTTCTCGGGGGGCGCGCGTTTGTGACGCCCGACGACGTGCGCAGCGTGGCCGAAGCCGTCCTCGCCCATAGGCTCGTCCTCGTTCCCGATCTCGAAGGCGATGAAGAGTCTCGTCAGCTGGTCGTCAAGGAAGCCCTGGAACGGATCCCTTACAGCCGCGCGGCTCAATAAGCATCTCCCCCGCCCGACGGCGTGGGCATCGGGAAGGCCTGCCCGAAGGTGAAAAAGAACCCGCCGGGCCACGCGGCTTCCGGGACACTCACGGGAAACCCCCAGTCGAAGCGCAGCACAGTGCGTTCTGCCTGAGGAAACAGAATACGAATTCCAGCGCCAAGGCTCTGGTAGTAGGCGAAGTCGGAAATCTCATCGGCCGCCGCACCGAGATCGTAGAAGGCGGCGAGGCCCACTTGAGCGGAGAGAATATCCACGCCTTTCGTGCGAAACTCTAAATTCTGAGCGGACAGGCTTTTCCCCACCAAGAACTGAGACGGATAGCCTCGGAGACGGTTGTCGCCGCCGAGGCGAAACGGGGAAACGTTGAGGTAGTCCTGGTAGCGATAGCCAAAGTAGCCGTCGAGGTGCACCTTTCCGATTGAGGCTACGGGCAGGACCAAGCGCGCCCGTCCCGACGCATAACCTTCGTGACGGCCTTCATTGGCCACAACGACGCGATTGTTTCCACCCACACGAAACAAACCACTTCCGAGCGGAAAGGTGTATCCGGCTCCCACAAAAGCACCCACATGGTCGCGGGAGGAACCCAGGGATTCTGCACCCGTAAAGACAGACGTCACAACGCTGTAGCCGAGCGCGTAGTCTTCCTGAAGGGACAAACTCTCCAAATTCAGAACCCGGTGGTACTTCTCTCGATAGCTGCTGAGCTTGATGAAAGGGCTGTAGCGCCGATCACTTGTCGGGAGCGCTGTCTCCCTGAAGGCCAAAAGCGCCTCCTGACTGTAGCGCTCTTCCTCAGGCACGCGGTAGCGACGGGCGTCCATCTCGAGACCATAAGTCACATCGAATTTGTGCTCCACCCCGAAGGAGCGAAGACCGTAGTAGGATGCTTCAACCAGGTCGCTTTCATACATCCAAGGC
>CAYMQT010000067.1:0-10302 GCA_964392575.1 uncultured Polyangiaceae bacterium | reverse complement strand
AGGCACCGCCTCCTCTGTGCCGTCCTCATGAGTCACGACCACCTCATCGAGGACACCGTTTCTGTAGCGGCGGGTGGTATCAAACCTCCACTTGGACGTGGTCCCGAACGCCCAGCGGGTGTGTCTGGAAAATTGAGGCCGTCCAAAACTGAAAGAGCCGTAGTGGCCTTCGATCTCGCCGTCGAAGCGGTTCTTGAAGACACCCGCTGAGCCATCGATGATCAGGCGTGTTCCGGCCAAACGGGGGTAGGTGAAGTCTCCGCCGATGGAATAGCGGTCTCGTTCAAGGGTAAAAAGAAGTCCGAGCGTGGCCCTTTGGCCTGCCAGATTCTCTTCCGTCGGATTCAGGACCAAATAATCAAGACCTGACGAACCGTAGGCCCAACTTGAGTTGAGTCGGAGGCTCCACACATCCTTCACCACGACCAAGAGTCGGGTTTCATCCGGCCGATCCCCGCGCGCCGCGACGACATTCGCGATTGAAATTTGTCTCAGACGGCGCAGGTTGCGCTCTGTTTCAAGGATACGACCGATCTCATAGCGGTCTCCCTCACGTTGCAGGACTTCTTGTTTGACTACCCAGTCGCGCGTGTTTGCATGAAAAATGTTGACGAACTTGGGTATCGGATCTCTATCGTCGAATACGTCATAGACGTACACTTTGATCTCTGTGATGCGCTTGCCCGCAGGATTCGGATCCTCTTCCCATCCGTAGCTTTCCAGCGCCTGGTCGATGAGAGACTGTTCGAGAGCTGACCTCTCTCCTTGCGCTCCGTGCCCGCTTTCGGAACTCGCCTGACTGGGCTCACTGCCCTGAGCTTCGGCCCCAAGGAGGGAGCCAAGGGCAAGGGACAAAGACATGAGTCTCTGCCGGAAGCGGGTCAGGAACGGCACCGAACGAAGGTACCAGGACCAACCCCCGAAGTGCTATGGTCGCGCCGTGAGATTGCGCCCTACCTTCCGTGCCCAACACCTCTCGATGGTAGGTTTGGTGGCAACAGCGGCAGGAATTGCCGTCACCCACCCGGCGCTCACCGGATACGGGGTCGCAATTCTCGCCGGGGTCGCGATCTCCCGGGCCCTCACTCGCGCCAGTCTGGCCCGCGCCCGGGCGGCTGGATTCGAGATGGTTTGGAAGTTTCCTGAAGCGGTCGCCCGCACTGCACGTCTGGGGCATATCGTTCTCAAGGCCGAACTTCGCAACCGCGACACACTCCCCACTCACTTTCGTGACCTTTCGGTCAGCCATGCACCAGGCCTCAAGATCAGTTGTCACCCCACCCACGGTGAGGTTCCCGCAAAGGGCAGCCTCGAAGTCAGTCTCACTGTCACCGGACTGCGCGTCGGATTGCACGGTTTGTTCAACCTCACTCTGCAAACCATCCGCGCCCCCGGTCTCTATACGGTCCCTCTCTCTTTCTCCAATCCGTTCGTCATCGAAGTGCTCCCCAAAACAGCCCACGTTTCCCTCCGAGGAGCCGTGGGAGGCCGCGCGCGCTCGTCCTCGCACATCTCCAGCAAGGGAAAAAACCGAGGCGACGGCACAGAATTGAGAGAGATTCGCGATCACCGCCCGGGAGAGCCCTACCGACGGATCGCCTGGAAAGCGTCCGCACGGCGGGGACGGCTGCTGGTCATCGAAAAGGAAAGAGAGCAGTCCGATGTGACTTGGGTCGTGGTCGACTGCTCCGTCGATAGTGCTTCTGGCATCGTCGGCAAGTCACCTTTGGATCTTGCCATCGATGAAGCAATGAGCACCATCGAAGCGCATCTCGCCCAAGGCGACAAAGTAGGGCTCGCCCTCGTCGGCAGCCGGATCCTGGCCAAGATCCCCCCCGGCCGTGGTCCACGACATGCAGCGACACTTCTTTCCCGCCTCACTCTCTCTACACACACGGCAGATGCGGACCGCAGCGATTGGGACGAAGGGGACGTAGCCCGTTATGCGTATGAACACGCCGCCTCCCTGGACGCCCGCGCCTCGGAGATCAAACCTTTCGAATACGACAAGCTCGCCGCTCTCGTGAAGGATCTCCAGAGGCGAGCGCCCATGCAAGCAGAACAACCTTGGGCGTCGACCAAGACGGATGCCTTGTTCCGACGCTACTTGCTTTCTTTTGGGATCCAGCCTCCCCCCCGGGGCACGTCCGACAGACACCAAAGCGAACGAAGAATCGCGGAACTTCTTCGGGAAATTCAAGCCCAGCGCCCGCGCCCCTCCCTCATCTATCTTTTCCTCCGCGTGCCCACGACGGAGACGCCCGCAGAGCTGTTGCAAACTCTGGCGAAAATTCCAGGGCACCGCATGAAGGTTCGCTTCTGCCCCCTCGTAGAGACGACGTCCCTCCTAGGCGAAGTCAAAAATGCGCAACAACGCATCGTTTTTGACGCGATGACCCAACGCCACAAATTGATGATGCAGGAAGGTCAGCGAAAACTCGCGCGCATGGGCATCGGCACGACTGCGCGAATCCGATCAATTCCGAGGCCGCCGTAGATACAAAGCGCGATCGGCAAGGATCCTCTCGCGAAAGATGACCCTGATGTTCCAAAGTCCTTCGGCGTCGGGCGGGACATCGATCACTTGAGAAATCTCGCGCTGATCTTCGCGCGGCGTGAGCGTCCCGGACTCCTTGACTCGGCGTCCCAAAGGACCCGGTCGAATCACCTGATAGAAAATGGGATCCGCGAAAGCAGCTGCCTCCTCCGCCTTTTCGGAAAGGGGCAGGACCACGCGAAACCCTAAATTCGGGGGCGTGGTCACAGAAAGCTCTACCTCCTTCTTCTGCTGAATCTGGCCCCCGTAGAACACGCCGATCTCGCACGAAGGCTGCGAAAAATCCTTATTGTCTTGACAACTTGACAACTGAACGAAAAAAACCGCTACGAGCGCGCCATAAAAGCGCCGGCACAAAAGCCCCCTCGTCATGCTCCCGCACCTTCCGCCTCGCGGGCTTGCTTCACATGCTGAGCGAATGCAGCAAACTGAGCAACGCTCAGAGTCTCTCCCCTCGCCCCAAGATCAATCCCGCATGCCTCGGCCGCGACCGGAAGCCTCTCGACGGACAACACTCCACGCCAGGCGTTGCGCAGGGTCTTGCGACGCGAGGTAAAGGCCGCCTTGACCACCTGACGAAACTCCGGTGTCTCTTCGCTGAGGGGCGCTTCATGAGGAACGAAAACGACAACCGCCGAGTCCACGCGCGGCTTGGGAACGAAGGCGCCCGCTTTGATGACGAGCGCCCGCTCCACTCGGAACTGAGCCTGCACGAACACCGAAAGCGCGCCGTAGGCTTTGGAGTCCTGGTGAGCAGAAAGCCTGTCCGCGACTTCTTTTTGCACCAAAAACACGGCGCGCGAGATGCGTGTGCTGAGCCCCACGGTCTTTTGGATCAGCGGACCGGTGATCTGGTAAGGAAGGTTCCCGGCCAGCACCGGCCGCGGAGCGGACGCGCCTGCTCGCTGGCTCAGGGCAGAAAGCTCGCTCCCCCAATCGAGTCCCTTGGCGTCCCCTTCCCTCACCAGCAGCCGCCCAGAGGCGATCTGCTCAGCAAAGATGCTCCCGAGCGCAGGGATGAGATCACGATCTCGCTCCACCGCCGTCACCCAACTTCCTTGCTCGAGCAGCGCATCCGTCAGCGCCCCCAAGCCAGCACCGATTTCCAAAACCGGATGATCCGGACCCGGCGCGGCCAGACTCGCAAGCTTGCTGGTCAGATGAGAATCAGTGAGAAAGTTTTGACCGAAGGAGTGTTTGGGCGAAAGCCCAAACTCAGCCAACAACTTTTGTGGAGAGGGAATGCTCAAGACGGCTCAGCCTAGCCCTAGCTCGCTCTGAGGTGAACGACGAGGAGAGCGCTGCGAACGTTACGCGTCAGAACCAGGCTCTTGAGGCTGTTCCGTGGAGGAGTCCTTGTAGTCCTCGGAGACGAGCAGGCGGATCTCCTGAGCCATCACTACCGTGGCCGGGGGCGGATCCCCGTAGAGTTCGAGGCACGTGGCCGCCCAGCGGGAGGCCCGGATGAGTTCCCCTTTTTCCGCATCCGTCGCATTCGCGCTCAGCTTATCGATGGCCTCTTGAGCCTGCTTGAGATCTTTGCGCGCTACCACCGGATCCACAGCGTCCTTGGCCAGGAAACGTTCGGTGATGAGGTGCGCCGAATCACCTTCCACCTTGGCGAAGCCAGGCCCGACAGCCACACCCATGGACTCTCCGTCCTTGATGTAGGTGACGATGCCCGTCTTCAGGCCAGCCAGGAGCGGACGGTGACTCGGCAGTACCCCGAACTCTCCCTCCACGCTCGGGGCAGTAAACTCATCGACGTCGTCGGTGAATTTGATCCCTTCCGGGGTCACGATCTCTAAGCGAATCTTTGAAGCCACTCTCAGTCTTCTTCCCGGTCAGGTAACAAGGACTCAGCTCGCCTTTTCCAGCTCGCGCGCCCTCTCCTTGACCATTTCGATATTGCCCACGAGATAGAACGCCTGCTCCGGCAGATGATCGAGGGCACCAGACAGGATCTCCTTGAAGCCCGAGATCGTCTCCTTGATGGGTACGTACTGTCCCTTGAGGCCCGTAAACTGCTCCGCCACGTAAAAGGGCTGAGACAGAAAGCGCTGGATCTTGCGCGCGCGGGCCACGGTCAGCTTGTCGTCCTCGGAGAGCTCATCCATGCCCAGGATGGCGATGATGTCCTGTAGATCTTTGTACTTCTGCAAAGTCTTCTGCACCTCGCGCGCGGTGTTGTAGTGATCGGCACCGACGATATCGGGTGAAAGCATGGTGCTGGTCGAATCGAGCGGATCCACCGCAGGGTAGATGCCAAGTTCAGAAATCGCACGGCTGAGAACGGTCGTCGCATCGAGATGCGCGAAGGTCGTCGCCGGGGCCGGATCCGTGAGGTCATCCGCCGGAACGTAAATGGCCTGCACGGAAGTGATTGAGCCCTTCGTCGTCGAGGTGATGCGCTCCTGAAGCGCGCCCATCTCGTTGGATAAAGTCGGCTGATAACCCACCGCACTCGGCATGCGGCCGAGAAGCGCGGACACTTCCGAGCCAGCTTGCGTGAAGCGGAAGATGTTGTCCACGAACAACAGCACGTCCTGACCCGACTCTTCACGGAAGTACTCCGCGCAAGTGAGCGCACTCAGGGCCACGCGAGCGCGAGCGCCTGGAGGCTCGTTCATCTGTCCGAAGATGAGAGCCGTTTTTGAAAGTACAGAAGCGCCGGTTTCCAGTTTCGACTCAGCCATTTCCAGCATCAAGTCGTTGCCTTCACGGGTACGCTCGCCCACACCGGCAAAAACGGACACGCCACCATGCGCCTTCGCCACGTTGTTGATGAGTTCCTGGATGAGAACGGTCTTGCCCACGCCAGCGCCGCCAAACAGACCGATTTTCCCGCCCTTGCGGTAGGGGGCCAGCAAGTCGATGACCTTGATCCCCGTCTCGAAGACTTCGACCTTCGTGCTCTGATCGACGAACTTGGGCGGATCTCGATGAATCGGCCAATGATGCTTCGCGTTCACGGGACCCGCATCGTCCACCGGCTTTCCGATCACGTTGAGTACACGGCCCAGAGCCTCCGGACCTACAGGTACCATGATGGGAGAGCCAGTGTCTCTCACCTCGACCCCGCGTACCAGTCCTTCCGTGGACTCCATCGCAATGGCGCGCACCGTGGACTGACCCAAGTGCTGCGCTACCTCGAGCACCACGTTGTCCTTTTCATCGGACACGTTCGCGTTCGTCACCGTGAGTGCATTGAGGATCTTGGGGAGCTGTCCTGGGGGGAACTCCACGTCAACTACCGGACCGATGACCTGGGAAATCTTTCCCACACTAGCTTGAATCATTTGACTGACTTCGACCTATTCGTTTCAGAGGAGGCGTACCTCATGAGCTCGAAGCGAGGTAGCGCTCGGGGCCCCGATCTCCTCGGCCAGGCCGCGAGAAAGAGGCGAATTTTTGCTTCCTGGGGGCTTTCTACCCTGGTGGAAGCGGGCGCCGCGCGTCTACCACGCACTTTGGCCAGTGCCAACGCCGCCGAAAAGAAAAGCGCAACGCTTCCGTTGTCGCCGGAACTGCCCCCCAAGGCGGTAGCCGCCGGTCGAGTGCAAGCGCCGCGACCGAGCTCCTGCATTTGACCCGAAAACCAACCGGGCTTCCGCCCCCGAACGGATGCGGTAGGAGCATTTTCATGATCACGCCCGAGACGATCGAGAGAATTCGCGACAGCGCGAACCTCGCCGACGTCATTGGACAATCCGTCAAGCTGGAACGAAAGGGGCGGAGCTTGACCGGGCTCTGTCCGTTTCACAAAGAAAAGAGTCCTAGCTTCAACGTCAACGAAGAGCGTGGATTTTACCACTGCTTCGGCTGCAAAGCCTCGGGGGATGTCTTTAAGTTCGTCCAGGAAACAGAGGGACTGTCCTTCATCGAAGCCGTCAAGTCTCTAGGGGAGCGACTGGGCATCGAAGTCAATGATGACCTTTCCAGCGAGGAACGCCGCAAACAGTCCGCCCAAAAACGGCAAGAGCAGAGCCTGTATGAAGTCAACGCTAGCGCTGCCACCTTTTTTGAATCGATGCTGCAAAAGCACCCGGGAGGAAAGATCGCTGCCCTCGAACTCGAGCGGCGAGACCTCCCCATGGGCGGACCTGCCAAAGACGTCCTCAAGTCTTTTCGTATCGGCTATGCGCCAGATTCCTGGGATGAGCTTTCAGACCACCTCAAAAAATCGGGCCACGATCTGAGGGCTGCGGAGGCGGTGGGACTCATCGCGCCCCGACGGGGTGGACAGGGGTTCTATGATCGCTTCCGACACCGGCTCATGTTCGCCGTGGTGGATCTTCACGGCCGAGTGGTCGCGTTCAGCGGTCGCATCCTACCCTCAGAAAACCCACCCGATGGAGATCCCCCCGCCAAGTACATCAACTCTCCTGAGTCCCCCATCTACCGAAAACGCGCAACCGTGTTCGGGCTCTACCAGGCACGAGACGCGCTACGCTCCGGGAAGCCGTGTGTCATGGTCGAGGGTAATTTCGATGTCGTCAGTCTCCATGCGCGCGGAATGACCCAGACTGTGGCGCCTCTCGGTACCGCCTTTACGGTTGAGCAAGGAAAACTCATCCGCCGCTTTACCAATCAGCTCGTGCTTTTGTTCGATGGAGATACGGCCGGAAGAAAAGCAGCAGCGACGAGTCGCGAGCCGGCCAAGGAAAGCGGTCTCTCGGTGCGGGTGGCGAAGTTGCCCGACGGGGTGGATCCAGATGACTTCTCGCGGGACAAGGGCGCCGAAGGGTTGACCCACTTGCTCTCTTCCGCGCGGGGAATGCTCGACTATCTCATCGGAGAAATTCTCAACGAAAACTTCGCGGCCCAAGACGCCGAAGGACAGGCGCGCAAGGTGGAAGAGATCGTCGCCCTTTTGCGAGCGGAAGATGACCCCAACATCGTTGCCCTCGCAGAACAAAACGCCGACCGGCTTGCGGGAAGACTCGGCGTCGTCGACGCCCGCACCTTCCGAGCCCTCCGGGCGAACATCAGAAAGCAGGTCCTCTCTGCGAAAGCAGCACGAGAAAATTCCGGCGACATCGGATACCGAGAACCTCAGCGACCCGCGCCGAAGCGCAGCAGTCCCCTCACGGACGCCATCCTCGGGACCCTCTTGGACTTTCCCGACCTACTCAAAGAAGAGGCTGTTTCGTCGTACTTTGGCTACATGGAGGGCGATCTTGCTCTCAGCGTCGCCACTCTCAGAGAAACCGTGGAGGGCGACGATGTGGGGAGGGCAGAAGCCGGAGCTCGTCTGCGCTCGGCCCTCTCACAACTGCCCCCGGGCGTTCGTGAAAAGGCCGGTCACCGCCTGGCGGCTCCCCTGCACGATGACATTGAGCAAGCGAGGGTCGAGCTTTTCGGAAACTTAGATAAGCTACACCAAATGGAACTCAACCGCCTTTCCACCTCAACCCTGAGTGAGATCGAGCGGGCACGAGCAGAGGGCGATTTTGAGAAAGAGCTCACTCTGCTCCAAGAGCAAGAACGACGCGCGCGACAGAGGCGTGGTCTCTAAAGAGAGGTGTCTGTGGCGGCGGCAAGAACCAAGAAGAAAACGATGGGGAAGACAACAGCCGGCAAGGCGAAAGCGGCACGGAGTAAATCCGTCCGCAAATCCACAAGCGCGAAGAAGGTTTCTTCCTCGAAGAAATCCGATTCCAAACGCACTGCAGTAAAGAGCGCTGCATCTAAGAGCACTGCGTCCAAAAGCGCCGAAGGCAAGAGCGCTCCTGTCAAAGGAAGCGCCCTAAAGGCGAAGGCAAAGAAGAGCGGGACAGCATCGGTCGTGAAGCCAACGCAAAGTCTCTCTTCCAATCCTGAAAAATCGGCGGAGCGGGAAGCCCCCTACGAAAACACCATGCGCGAACTCTTGGCGCGCGGGAAGGAGCAAGGTTACCTCACCTTCGATGACATCCAGGACCGGATGGACGCGTATTCTCGCGACAGGAAGGTGATGGCCCGGCTCATGGCCGCTTTGGAAAAGGCCGAAGTCGAGCTCCTCAACGACCCGCCGGGGCGAGAAAAACCCGAAGGAGTCAAGTCGTCGAAGAAGAACGCTGAAGACCTCCAACGAAGCACTGACCCCGTACGCATGTACCTCCGGAAGATGGGGACCGTGCCGCTGCTCACACGCGAGGGAGAAGTAGAGATCGCCAAGCGCATCGAGCAAGGAGAAGATTCTATCCTCGAAGCAGCGCTTCAATGCCCCCTCACTCTCACTGAAATCCTGAATTATGGCGAAGCGCTCAGGGCGGGGAAATTGCGCGCCAAGGACATCGTTCGAGACTCGGACGAAGAGGACGAATCTTACGATGAAGAGGAGGTGAACCGCCGCGTTGTTCGTCTCTTCGACAAAGTGAGGCGCCTGGAGAAGAAGGTCTCCGAAGCCATGGCAGAGACTTCCGCGCGCTGGAGCGACGAAGTCGTCGCGGATTCGCGCGCACGCCTCATAGAAACCCTCAAGGAAATGCGCTTCAACAAGCGCACGATGGACAAGGTCGTCGCTCGACTCAAAGGCAAAATAGAGCAGGTCAGCGCCGCCGACATTCAGGTCAAGGATCTGGAGCGACTCGCCAAGTGCGACCGGGCCACCCTCGCGCGGCACTTGCAGGATGCCAAGATTTCAGCGGAGCGCGCGCACGCTTACGCCGGTGACCTGCGCATTCCTGTAGCCCAGCTCGATCGCATCGAGCGCACTCTCGTGGAGTGTTCTGTGGTGATCGAACAGATCGAAGGCGAGCTGGGTGTCACGGTTGACGAGATGCTCCAAACCCACAAGGAGCTTCTCACTGCTGAACGGCGGACAGAACGCGCCAAGGCGGAACTGGTGGAAGCAAACCTCAGGCTCGTCGTGTCCATCGCGAAGAAATACACCAATCGCGGTCTACAGTTCTTGGACCTCATCCAGGAAGGCAATATCGGCCTCATGAAGGCGGTCGACAAGTTTGAGTACCGGCGAGGTTACAAATTCAGCACCTACGCGACCTGGTGGATCCGACAGGCGATCACTCGCTCAATTGCAGATCAAGCACGAACGATTCGCATTCCCGTGCACATGATCGAGACGATCAACAAGCTCATCCGCACCTCACGCTATCTCGTTCAAGAGCTCGGCCGCGAACCGACTCCGGAAGAGGTCGCCGAAAAGATGGAGCTGCCCCTGGATAAGGTGCGCAAGGTCCTCAAGATCGCCAAAGAACCCATCAGCCTCGAGACACCCATCGGGGAGGAGGAAGACAGTCATCTGGGCGATTTCATCGAGGACAAGAACGCCGTCAACCCGGCGGAGGCGGTGATCAGCCTCAACCTCAGCGATCAAACTCGAAAAGTTCTCAAGACTTTGACGCCCCGAGAAGAAAAGGTCCTGCGTATGCGTTTTGGGATCGGTGAAAAGAACGACCATACCTTGGAAGAAGTCGGCCAGGACTTCGAGGTGACCCGCGAGCGTATCCGTCAGATCGAAGCCAAGGCACTGCGGAAACTCCGGCACCCTAGCCGTTCAAAGAGTCTCAAGACCTTTGTCGATTGACTCAAGGTCGGATGAATCGAAAAAGCACGCCCTTCTTACCCCCTCACTGCCCCCCCCCGACCTGAGAAGAAAGCCTTGCTCTTTCCCTACTCTCAAGCCTGCACGGGACTCATGCCGGGGAAGGATGCCGCGCGGAGGGGCGTAAAACCTTGGTCATTTTCATGTTTGAACGGCGTGGTTGACGCAAACACACGGAAGATGGAACAACCCGGTG
>CAYMQT010000066.1:0-23612 GCA_964392575.1 uncultured Polyangiaceae bacterium | reverse complement strand
AGGAAGCGCTCGCGAGACTCCCTCCCACGAGCGAGGCAAAATAGACCAGGAAAAATCTCCTGCTGCCGATGATCTTCTCGGTCTGTCCACCCAAGAGATACAGAACGAAGCTATTCGAGCCCAAGTGCATGAGGCCCCCATGCAAAAAGCCCGCAGACAAGAGTCGCCACCACTCTCCCATGAGTAGATGGGGGCGAGAGAGGGCCCCCATGCGCAAATAACCGTCTGCCGCCGCAAGGCCGTCGGACGAAGGGATCCGAGTGAGCTGAAGAAAATAGAAGAACACCAGAGCCACGAGAAGCGCCCGGGTGACTCGTGGCTTGGTCTCCAACATGCCGGCGAAAAACTGCTGCCTGCGCCTTCCCTCTTTTCGAAACTCACTCTTATGGCGGACCTCTTCCGCCAGGATCTGACGCACTTCTTTGTCGCTCAAGCGACGTACGGCTTCGAGAGCAGAGCGCACACCCTTGGCCTTCCTAGCAGCCAAAGGATAGCTCAAGAGCTGATCGCCGGAAGAGACGTGATGGACCCGAAAGGGGTGCTGGAGCAGCCGCGGGACCTCACGCTCAAGAATCTGACTCTCCCTGTCCCCTCCTCCCACGAGGACCACATCCGTGCCCTGAGGCGGGTTTTCCTTCAAACATCGATCCACGAGTTCAACCAGAAACGCCTCGTTCTCGTGGCCATTCGAGCGCTCCAAAAATACGCGGATGACTCCTTCGCCCGGAGTCAAAAGGACGGCTGCCTCAGGAGAAAGGGCAGCGATCTTGAGCTCTGGAAGTCCATGCAAAAGAGCGCCGACGACATCGATCAAACGCTTCCCTGAGAGACTACCCGACAAGTAAGGCGAGCTCTCGGACTCCTGAGCTGAGGAAGGCGACGACGCCGGGGGCTGAACCATGTGGGTCATGTCGATTGTGAGTGTTCTCTCAGTCGGAGTTGTAGCCTAAGTTTGACTGGAGCCATTTTTCTGAGTCCAAAACGGTCCCGCCGATGCGTGACGCATAATCCCTGATTTGATCCTCACCCAGCCGCCCGACATTGAAGTACTGCGCCTGAGGATGTCCAAAGAAAAGACCGCTGACTGCGGCAGCAGGCGTCATCGCGCAGCTTTCGGTGAGCGCCAGGCCGGCCTCACCGGCCTTGAGCAGTTCAAAGAGAGTGCGCTTCGGTCTGTGATCGGGACAGGCTGGATAGCCAAACGCAGGGCGAATTCCGCGGTATTTTTCAGCAATGAGCTGATCCGTGGCCGGGGTCTCCGTCTCGTAACCCCACTCTTGCCTTGTACGCGCATGCAGATATTCGGCCAGGCCCTCTGCCAAACGGTCGGCCAGAGCCTTCACCATGATGGCGGAGTAATCATCGTGCTTTGCTTCGTACTCGGCGGCAAGCTGCTCTGCACCGATTCCGCCGGTGACTGCGAACGCTCCGATATAATCCTTGAGACCCGTTTCCTTGGGCGCGACGAAATCTGCCAGGCAAAGACAAGGATCCTTCTCGCCACGGCTCGCTTGTTCTCGCAGCATCGGAAATCGCGCAACCGGGACAGCTCGCTCTTCGTCCTCGAAAAGAACAATGTCGTCGCCCTCACTGTGAGCAGGCCAAAACCCCCACACGACCTTGGCCACGAGCAGTTTTTTATCGACGATCTCGCTTAGAATCGCTTGCCCGTTTTCAAACAGTTCGCGTGCGGCAGAGCCATACTTTTCATCCTCCAGGATCTTCGGGTAGCGCCCTTTCAAACCCCAAGCGGTAAAGAAGAAAGACCAGTCGATGAAGGGAATGACTTCGGACAGAGGAACATCCGAGAGCCTTCTCCCGATGAAGCTCGGCTTGGCTAGATCTTCCTGCTTCCATTCGATCTTCGTGCGACGTTCGCGCGCCTCTGAAAGGGACACGAGCGGGCGCTTTTGCTTGCTGCCATAGATCTCAACCAGGCGAGCCTGCTCTTGTCGGGTCTTCTCCATGAAGGCTTCGCGTGAAGCCGGATCGATGAGGCTCTGCACGACGGGCACGGCGCGGGACGCATCGAGGACGTGAACGATAGGCGAGTCGGCCGCCGGACAAATTCTCACCGCCGTGTGCTGGCGGCTCGTCGTCGCCCCACCGATCAAAAGCGGTTTGGTGATGCCTCGACGCTTCATCTCACGCGCCACTCCGACCATTTCGTCGAGGCTCGGCGTGATGAGACCTGAAAGACCGATGATGTCCACATCGTGTTCAAGAGCGGCAGTAAGGATCTTGTCAGTCGGCACCATGACTCCAAGATCTACGATCTCGTAGTTGTTGCACCCGAGCACCACACCCACAATGTTCTTGCCGATGTCGTGAACGTCACCTTTGACCGTAGCGAGAAGAACTTTGCCCTGACTGTTTCCGCCCTTCTTGTCCTTCTCCATATAGGGTTCGAGATAGGCAACGCCTTGCTTCATCACGCGGGCGCTCTTCACGACCTGAGGGAGGAACATTTTCCCTTCGCCGAATAAATCCCCCACGATTCCCATCCCATCCATCATGGCGCCTTCGATCACGCTGAGCGGAGATCCGAGCTTGAGGCGGGCTTCCTCGCAGTCTTCTTCGATGAACTGAGTGATTCCGCGGACCAGCGCATGAGAGATTCTTTCTTCAACGCTGGTCTCTCGCCAGGAAAGATCCACTTCTCGCTGCTTGCCTCCGCCTTTGACCTGCTCTGCAAACTCGACGAGGCGTTCCGTGGCGTCCTCACGGCGATCCCAGAGCACGTCCTCGATCCGCTCCAGAAGATCCTTGGGGATGTCTTCGTAGACCTCGAGCTGCCCCGCGTTGACGATGCCCATGTCCATCCCGGCTTTGATCGCGCGGTAGAGAAACGCGCTGTTCATCGCCTCACGCACCACGTCATTGCCGCGGAAGGAGAACGAGAGATTGCTGATGCCTCCGCTGATCAGAGCTCCGGGCAAATGCTGCTTTACGAGCTTGGCGGCTTCGATGAAATTGATGGCAAACCGATTGTGGCCTTCGATACCGGTCGCAACGGCGAATACGTTCAGATCGAAGATGATGTCGGTGGAAGCAAACCCTACTTGCTCCGTCAAGATCTTGTAAGCGCGCTCGCAGATGGAAAATTTCCGCTCGGTGCTCTCGGCCTGGCCTTCTTCGTCGAAGGCCATCACCACCGCCGCCGCGCCATAACTGCGCACCAGTCGTGCCTGTTCGAGGAACTTTTCCTCACCCTCTTTGAGGCTGATGGAGTTCACAATGGCCTTACCCTGTACGCATTTGAGCCCGGCTTCGATGACACTCCATTTGGACGAGTCGATCATGATCGGCACCCGACAGATGTCCGGCTCCGAGGCGATGAGGTTGAGGAATCTCACCATCGCCGCTTCGGAATCAAGCATGGCCTCATCCATGTTGATGTCGATGATGTTGGCGCCGCCCTGCACTTGATCGAGAGCCACTTCAAGGGCCGCGGCAAAGTTTCCTTCCTTGACGAGACGAGCAAATCTCTTGCTGCCCGTCACGTTGGTCCTCTCACCCACCATGATGAAGTTGGAATCCGTGTTGAGGACGAGGGGTTCCAAACCGCTGAAGCGAGGGAGAGCCGGAGGCGAAGGAATGACGCGAGGCGCCACATCCCGCACACCCTCGGCGATGGCGCGGATGTGATCTGGGGTCGTTCCGCAACAGCCACCCACGATATTGACGAGCCCGCTCTGTCCAAATTCACGCAACAACGCGCCCGTGTCCGCGGGGAGTTGGTCGTAGCCCGTCGGGGCAAGAGGATTCGGTAGTCCGGCATTCGGGTAGCTGCTCACGAGCGTCGGAGAGAGCTTGGCCAATTCCGCGATGTAGGGGCGCATCTCCGTTGCTCCCAGGCCACAATTCGCACCGATGGACAGGGCACCAGCGTGAGAAACCGACGCGAAGAACGCCTCTGCGGTCTGACCGCTGAGGTTACGCCCTGAAGCGTCAGAGAACGTTACGCTGATCATCAGAGGAAGATCTGTGCCTTTCTCCGCCTGGACCAGTTCGATGGCGCGGAGCGCGGCCTTGCAGTTGAGCGTGTCGAAGATGGTTTCGACAATGATGATGTCTACCCCAGCCTCGATGAGCGCTCGCGTCTGTTCACAGTAGGCCCCCAGCACTTGGTCATAGGTCACCGCCCGATAACCCGGGTCATTGACGTCAGGAGAAAGGGAAAGGGTCCGCGGCAACGGCCCGAGGGCGCCCGCGACGAACCGAGGCTTGTCCGGTGTCAGGGCTGAGTACTTGTCCGCCGCCGCTCGGGCCACCTTCGCAGCAGCGACATTGAGATCCGTCACCGTGTGAGCGAGATCGTAGTCTGCCTGAGAGAGGGCATTGGCGTTGAACGTGTTGGTCTCGATGATGTCCGCGCCCGCGTCGAGGAAGCCCTCGTGGATCTCTTGAATGATCTTTGGCCGAGTGATGCTGAGCAGCTCGTTGTTCCCCTTGAGATCGTTCTTCTCGTTCTTGAACGCCTCTCCTCTGTAGTCCTCCTCTTCAAGACCGTACTGCTGGATGTTGGTTCCCATCGCGCCATCGATCACAAGGATGCGGTCTTGGGCGATTTTTAGGAGCTGGGCCTTCTGGTCGGGCATCCGCGGGAAGCTGGCTCTTTTGTGGGTGCGTTTCAACGCAAGAAAAGGGGAAAAGGCCTTCTCAGGACGAATTCCCCCTTCTTCTTCTCTTCTTCGCCCTGTCTGCTTCACCTTTGCCCTGTCTGCTTCACCCGGTCTCTGCCCCCAGAGCACATTTTCAGAACTCATGGACATGGGGCCCCTGCAATGCAAAACCCCGGTCATGGAGCCTGGTGTCAAGGAACGCATCGAAAAGGCGATCTCGGAAAACGAGATCTTGCTGTTCATGAAGGGGACTCGAACGGCCCCTCAATGCGGATTCTCCGCCAGAACCGTCGAAGTGCTCGGAGCACTCACCGGAGTTTTTGCCACCGTGGACGTTCTTTCGCACCCGGAAGTGCGGGAAGGAATCAAGGAGTACTCTTCTTGGCCCACGATTCCGCAGCTCTACGTCAAGGGGAAGTTCGTTGGCGGTGCGGACATCGTAGCGGAGATGTTCGAGAGCGGTGAACTTCATCAGCTGCTCGGCCTAGCTTCTCCTGATGCGGCGCCTCCCCGTGTCACTCTCACGGACAGCGCCGCCGCTGCGCTCGCGAGTTTCATCGGCGATTCCGCCGAAGTCGTGTTGCTTGAAATCGACCGAGACTTTCAGCCGGCTCTCAGTATCGGCCCGCGTCCTGACTCAGCCATCGTCAGTGAGGACAAGGGCATCTTGGTGGCGATGGACCGCCTCAGCGCCACACGCGCGGAGGGTCTCGACATCGACTACGTGGACACCAAAGAAGGCCAGGCTTTCAAGCTCAACAACCCCAATGAACCGCCTCGCGTCAAGCCCCTCACGGTAGCCGCCCTCAAGCAAAAATTCGACGCCGGAGAAGAGTTTCGTCTCATCGACGTGCGCCGGCCGGACGAATGGGACACCGCACGAATCGCTGGAGCGGAGCTGCTGGACGCCGATCTCAACGAAAAACTCCTCGAACTGTCTCCCGACACCCCGCTTGTCTTTCAATGCCATCACGGGCACCGGAGTCAGCGGGTCGCTGAGCAGTTTGTGGCCGCCGGGTTCCGACAAGTCTACAACCTCACGGGCGGGATCGACGCCTGGTCCCTTGAGGTGGATGCAAAGGTCCCGCGCTACTGAGTGCTCTAAGCGCCCCCGCGCGGTTCAGCGATAAATGCTGGGCGCTGGCGCCGGAGTGAGAGCACCTGAGCGCTCTTCGTGGAGCGCCTGAGAGACGGTGATCGCTGTCATGTGCACGATGTCGTCCACGCTTGCGTTTTGCTGCAAAACGCTCACTGGCCGTCGCACGCCGAGAAGCATGGGTCCCATCACTTCTGCTCCACCCGCCGCGGCGAGCAGCTTGTAGGCTGCATTTCCCGCGTCCAAATTCGGAAAAATGAGGACGTTGGCGTTCCCCTTCAAGCTTGAAAAGGGGTAATTTTGACGGTCCGCCGCATTCAGCGCCACGTTGGCCTGCATCTCACCGTCGACCATGAGATCAGGGCGGGCCCGTTTCACCAGGGTTGTGGCAAGAGCCACCTTTTGCGACTGCGGATGGGGCGCGTCACCAAAGTTGGAGAAAGAGAGCATCGCCACGCGTGGAACGATGCCAAACTCTTGTACTCTTTCAGCAACCAAAAGAGCGATCTCAGCCAAAGTCTCCGCATCCGGATCGATGTTGATGGTTGTATCGCCCAAAAAGTGCACGGCCCGGTTGGTCGCAACCATATACATCCCGCACGCTTTCTTCACACCTTCCCTGAGGCCGATGATCTTGAGCGCCGGCCGAATCGTTTCCGGATAGTTCTGGCGGGCTCCTCCGACCACACCGTCCACATCTCGGAGGTGAAGCATCATCATAGCGTAGGAGGTACGAGATTTACGCAAGTCGAGCAGGGCGGTCGTCGGCGTCAGACCCTTCCGGCAGCGCATGGAATAGTACTCTCGGGCATAGGCTTCGAGCGATTCGCTGTCCCTGGGGTTGATGACCGTGATCCCCTCGAGACTCACGCCAAGCTCGCGGGCAATCCGGCCGATGTTGTCGGGCATGCCGAGAAGCGTGGGAAGTGCAATGCCCTCGTCCTTCAACCTGCGGGCGGCCCGGATCACGTGGTCATGATCGCCCTCAGGAAAGACCACTCGCTTACCTCCTGACTTCGCTTCCTCGGTGATGTTCCAGAGGATGCGACGAGACGGAGAAAGTTTCCGGTAAAGCTTGTCCCGGTACTCCTCGATGTCGATGGTTCGACGCGCCACGCCACAATCGATAGCAGCCTTGGCCACTGCGGGCGCCACGTAGTGCAGGACTCGACTGTCGAAGGGTTTGGGGATGATGTACTCGGGGCCAAAGCGGAGGCGCTTCGCGCCGTAGGCTCTCAGTACATCATCGGGCACATCTTCACGCGTGAGCTGCGCGATGGCCTCGGCGGCCGCTACTTTCATCTCTTCGCTGATGGTCGTCGCACGCACGTCGAGGGCTCCGCGAAAGATGTACGGAAAGCCGAGCACGTTGTTCACCTGATTGGGGAAATCGCTGCGACCCGTCGCCACGATGGCGTCGGGTCGAGCTTCGCGTGCGGTCTTGTAATCGATTTCTGGATCCGGGTTGGCCAGGGCAAAGATGATGGGACGCTCTGCCATCGTTTTGACCATTTCGGCGCTGATGATCCCGCCGGCTGAAAGACCGATCAGAACATCCGCACCTTGGATGGCCTCACTCAAAGCCCGTCTCTCGTCGCTCACTGGCCGGGCAAAAACGCGACGAAAATCATCGAGTCCCGGACGGTCCACCCGCAGGACACCCTCCAGATCGAGCATGGTGATGTTCTCGGCCGGCACCCCCAATCGTACCCAAAGCAGCATGCACGAGGTCGCCGCCGCCCCCGCACCGACGCAAGTCACCCGCACTTCCGAAACAGATTTTTCCTGTAGCTCGCAGGCGTTGCGGAGAGCCGCCGCAGAGATGATGGCCGTCCCGTGCTGATCGTCATGAAACACCGGAATGCCCATTTGCTCTCGAAGAGCTTTTTCAATCACGAAGCACTCGGGCGCTTTGATGTCCTCCAGGTTGATCCCTCCGAAGGTGGGCTCCAAGGACTTGACCACTTGAATGAAAAGGTCTGGATCCTTCGCGTCGAGTTCCAGATCAAACACGTCGATGTCAGCAAACCTCTTGAATAGGACGGCTTTCCCCTCCATCACAGGTTTCGCAGCGCGAGGGCCGATGTCGCCGAGACCAAGCACCGCCGTCCCGTTCGTGACCACGGCCACCAGATTCCCGCGCGCCGTGTAGTCGTCGACCAGAGATTCATCTCGAAAGATGTCCCGGCATGGCTCAGCCACGCCTGGCGAATAGGCCAACGAAAGGTCCAGTTGCGACGCAACCGGCTTCGTCGAAATCACTTCAATTTTTCCCGGACGCCCGTCTCGGTGGTAGCGGAGGGCGTCTTCTCGATCCACCATGGCCCGAGTCTCGCCCGGCGTCCGAAAGAAGTCGACTCGGAGATCTAGCTTCCGGGACTCCCGACCCTCAGCCCTCTTTTCCAAGCATTTCGCACCCTTGCTCAAAACCGTGCCCCCGGCCTGTGAGTCTCGCCGCAAAAGGGATGCTATGGAGAGGAAGCCCGCACAAACGCACCTGGGCTAGACCCCGCTTTCCTTTCTTCTGGAGACCCGCTTCCTTTGCGCCAAGCTCGACCCAAGCTTCCCTCTTCCGAAGAGCACGGGGCGGTCAGTCGCGATGTTCTGAGTGCAGCGCTGCGCGAGGTGAAGCGCACCTACCTCGATCTCAATGCGTCTCTCTTCTCCGGTCGACTTCTTCCGCCGCAGCTAGAGTGGTCGGACAGCGGCACGGAATGGGGAGCTTGGGTGAAGGCGCACCGCACCTTGAGGCTTTCCGTCCGCCTACTCAAGGGTGGCTGGGGCGAACTCACCGAAGTCCTCAAACACGAAATGGCTCATCAATACGTGGACGAGGTCGAGGGCTTACCCCTCGGGGAAGGACCACACGGCAGGACTTTTTCCGAGGTATGCCGCGCTCGGGGCATCGATCCTTCCGCAACCGGAGATCCCGCGCAGGGTGAGGCCACGAGCGAACCAGAGAGCGAGAGGCGTCGAGCCCTCCTCTCCAGGATCCAGAGTCTGCTTTCCCTGGCCCAAAGCGACAACCACAACGAAGCTCAGTCTGCGATGGCAAAAGCGCAGAAAATGATGCTCAAGTACAACTTGGAGGCGGCCCGAGAGGACGCTCGCTACACGTTTCGGCATCTTGGAAAACCCACGGGACGGCGCATGGCCTGGCAGCGTCTGCTTTCGAGCGTGATTGGTGAACACTTCTTCGTAGAGATCATCATCGTCCCCTACTACCGCGCTGAGGACAAAATGCGTGGCAGCATCCTCGAGGCCTGCGGTACACCTGAAAACCTCGACATCGCTTGCTACGCGCACGATTTTCTCGAACAAGCGGCCCTCTCTTCCTGGAAGAAGCACAAACGTGAGCGCAAACTCACCCGTGATAGCGAGAAGCAAAGTTTCCTTTACGGCCTCATCAGCGGATTCAATGAGAAGCTTTCCGCAGAAAAAAAGAAGACGGAAAAGGAGGGGCTCGTTTGGCTTGGAGATCCTGAACTTTCCCGATACCTGCGCGCACGTCACCCCTACATTCGTCATGTGTCAGGCCGTTCGCACATCAAAAAGGACGCGTTTTCAGCAGGTCATGAAGTGGGCGGGCGTATCGTCCTTTACCGGGGCGTCCAAGCGGGCGTAAATGATCGCCCGCCCCGCTTGCTGGTGCCCGGAGGCCGATCTTGAGTGAAGCTGAAAAACCAAAACCCGAGCCGCTAGCAGAAAAATCTGCAAAAGCGGAAGGGGCGCCTTCTGCCGCACCCGAAGAGGAGCGTCCTTCCAAAACGGACTCTTGGCGCTTTCGGGACACGGCCGGCGGGGATGCGCAGGCCACTTTGGAGGATTCAGAGGCTCCTCTCCCGGTCGGTACCGTGGTCGGCGAAAGATACCACGTCAAGAAATTCTTGGGCCGCGGAGGAATGGGCGCCGTCTATGAGGCGGAGCACATTCACATGAAGAAGGCCGTCGCACTGAAGGTGCTCCACGGATACATGTCGCAAAACCCAGAGGTCGTGGCCCGATTTGAGCGCGAAGCCGTCGCTGCCGGGCGCCTTCAACACCCGGGGATCGTCGCCGCCACGGACTTTGGACGCCTCGGTGACGATTCGTTCTATCTCGCCCTCGAACTCGTCGACGGGGAGAGTCTGTCAGAACTCCTAGAACGGGAGGGTGCTCTCGATCCGGAGCGCGCCATGAGGATCGCCATCCAGATCAACTCGGCTTTGATGGCGGCCCACGCCGAAGGGATCGTGCACCGCGATCTCAAACCGGACAACATCATGCTGGTCCGCACCGAGGACTCCGAAGACTTCGTCAAAGTGCTCGATTTCGGCATCGCAAAAATGGCGATGGAGGACGGAAAAGAAGGGATCACGCGCGCGGGGTTGGTTTTTGGAACCCCAGAGTACATGTCGCCTGAACAAGCCAAAGGACACGAAGCGGACGACCGCTCCGATCTGTATGGTGTCGGCATGATGCTCTACGAAATGCTCCAAGGGCGCTCGCCGTTCCGAGAGGACGACTTGACCGCCATGCTCACGGCTCAAATCGTAGATCCGCCGCCGCCCCTCCCCAATACGGTGCCGGAGCCCCTCTCGATGCTCGTTTACGCGCTTTTGGAAAAGGACCCCGAAAATCGGCCGCCTTCTGCCGCAGATCTGGCAGAAGAGTTCCTTCACCTGTCAGAAACGTTGCATTTCTCCATGCCGGCCCCCAGGACCAGCGCCGGAACGCGGCTCGACATGGCTTCACCGCGGATGAAAAGCCGGCCTCAGATCAACATCGATTCCCCTCCCAGGGGAGGTCTTGCCCGCTTCTCTACCCGCCCCGTCGCCATCGGGAACAAGAGCATTCCCCTCTGGATCCCGCTCGCCGCACTGATCGTGGGCACAGCAATAGGGACCGTCGCCATGATCGGCAATGAAGATGCGGTCCCCTCCAAAAAAGTCGTAGCGGTGAAGGAAGCCCCCCCGGATTCGGAGCAACTCCTCCTCGTAGACGCCAAGAGCGGGAAACGCGAAGCCATTTCCGAACTGCGCAAGCTCGCCACGGCCAAACAGGAAGAACTCTTTGCAAGCGGTCTCGTCGCAGAGGAAGGCGAGAACTGGGTCGTGAAGGAGGGTTCCGGAACCAAAACGGCAGCCGTGGATGACCCCGTCGTCAAACAAGCGGGCCGTTACATGATTCTCGGACGCGGATACACGGAGATTCAGCTCTCCGAGGCCGCCATCGAAATGTATCGAAACGCAGTACGCCTTGACCCTCACTTGTCCCAGGACGAGCAGCTCCTCATCGATGTGCGTGTGGCTATCGGCGCCCGCGATGCAGTCGACGCCGGCCTCGATTTTGCTCATCACTATCTCGGCGCGCATGGGGCCGACCTCATCTACGACGTGTATCTGGATCATCTCGGGGAAGCGGGCATGACTCCCGTCGTTGCTCGCGCAATGAATCTGGCGAAGAGCGGCGCCCTCGATGAGCAGGCCACTCCCGAGCTCAAGGTGGCCCTGGCGCTCCAGCACGCACGGCTCTGCGGCGAATACCGTTCGATCATTCCCGATGCGGCACTCCACGCGGATGACCGAAGTCTGGCCAAGTTGCGCGCCCTGACCGCACGGCGAGGCTGTGGACCGATGGGCAACAAGGATTGCTTCCTTTGCCTTCGCAAGGAAGACGTCCCTCTCGACCAAGCCATCACGCGCGCAGAATCTCACCCTTCACCGACTTTCCTGACCCCTCCCGAAATCGCAAAAGAGCGAACTCACAAACCGGAACCCTTACCCTAAAAACAGAATCCGCAAGCAACGAAAGGAGGGAGCGCTGCTCCCTCAAAAAAAAGCGCTCCCTCAAAAAACCAACGAAAGCAGGATCTCCGGATAAACCTGATTCCTTTGAGTAAACAAGTGGTCTTGGATGATGCGCTCGTAAATCACCCCGCCGCCAAAATGAGAACGCAATCCGGTCATGAAGAGCACACCGGCGCGCCCACCCACCCCGTCCGCTCCCGCTGTCGAACCTCCCGCGACGTAACGACGATAAAATCCACCGATGTAAGGCTTCACCTCGGGCACCATATGAAACACGTACCTGAGGCCAGGGGACACCGTGAAGAGGAAAGGGTCACCGATCAACCAAAACCCCGTGTCTGCGTGGGCTTCGAGACCATCTGCAAGAAAGTATCCGGCATTGACCCCCAGAACGAGCCAGCCCTCCTGATCGCTTCGAGCGCCACCAAACCCGAGCCCGAGGCGAAGTCTGCCTTGTCGAAACGCTCCTTCTTGAGCTTTCGCTGGATCAGGCGGAGGAGTGCGCTCCGTTTCAAAATGAGGACGGAAAGGCTCACGCGGGATCTCGTCCTCGTCGTCCCAGTCCTCGTTAGGATCATGGGGAGCTTGCTCGCCTTCACCTTGTTTGCCTTGCTCCGTCTCAGTCGTTTCGGGCGAAGGCGCATCAGTCGGACTCTCCTCTGAAGGAGCAGCTTCTTCCGAGGAGGTCTCTTGTGTTGCAAGTGGTGGCTCTGAATCTCCGTTCAGGGGACCCGTGGGAGCTGATCCCTTGGAGACCGGTTCCGTGACCGCAGGCTGAGCCGCGAGCGGACCAGGGACAAGGAGACCGACCGCAAGAATGAAGGCGAGACGAACTCCCATAGCCCCGTTTACCCCCGCTTGCGGACCCGCAAAAGCAAAAAGCGGGCCTTTGCTCTTGTCCCCGTCAAGGCCAGTGGCATGCTGCTCCCCCCATGGCAAATTCAAGTGGTTTCGCGTCAATGTTCGAGTCCACTCCGCACAGCGGAGCCGGCAGAAAAACCGTCCATCTCGAAGCAGGGCAGATTGTGGAGGGGACGATCCTTGCCATCAGCGGCGGGCTCGTCATCCTCGACATCGGTTCCAGCGCCGATGCCACTCTGGATTTCAATGAGGTCAGCGATCAGAAGCTGAAAGTGGGTGACCGTTTCAAGGCCACCGTGAAAAACCCACGCAAGGACGGCCCGGAGTTGACGGTTTCCTTGGGGCGAGGAGGCGGAGCCATCAACACGGCTCAGCTCGAACTAGCCCTCGAAGGAGGCACCCCTGTCAGCGGCACTGTCACCGCCTCCAACAAGGGTGGCTTCAGCGTGGATTTGGCTGGAGTTCGCGCCTTCTGCCCCATCTCCCAGATCGACTCCGGCTATGTCAACGAACCGGAAGCCTTCGTCGGACAGACTCTCGATTTTCAGATCCTGGAAATCCGAGAGGGGGGCCGGAACGTGGTCGTTTCCCGGAAAAAGCTCCTGCAAGACGAGAGGCGAAAGGCCGAGGACGTCCTGGCCGAAGGTCTACGGCCGGGGGCTCTGGTGGAAGGCGCTGTGAAGAGCACCGTCCGCCACGGAGCCATCATCGATCTGGGCAGGCTTGAAGGATTCATCCCTTTAGCTGAACTCTCACGCGCACGGATCAACTCCGCCGAAGACGTCGTGACCGTCGGAGAGACCGTCAAGGCACAGATCTTGAGCGTCGAGCGCACGGAGAAAGGCATGAGCATCCGGCTTTCTCTCAAGGCTTTGGAAGCTCCTACGGAGACGAGCAACGTTCAGAAGGACGAGATCCTCCTAGGCAAGGTCGTCAAACATGTAGGAAGCGGCGTGATCGTCGCGACGGGCAAAGGAGAGGGGCTTGTCCCTACGCGCGAACTCGCGCTCGCCCCCGGCGCAGATCATCGCCGCAGCTACCCGATCGATACGGAGCTGAAAGTCGTCGTGGTCAATCGCGACAGCAGTGGCAAGGTGCGCTTTAGCGTGGACCGCGTCGCGCAAGTCGAAGAGCGCAACAACTTCCGAGAGTTTGCTCAGGGTCGGAGCGACGCCTCTTCAGAAAACGTGACGCAGATGGGTAGCCTGGGCGATCTCATGGCGCAAAAATTCCCCGCCCTCAAAATCGCTCAGGCGAAAGCAAAGATCGAAACCTCAAAGGCAGCGGCCAGCACGCTCACCGCGGCCAGCACGCCCGTCACGGCACAAACACCCGCCACGGCACAAACACCTGACGTTGAAGTTAAAAAAACAGGCGCCCTACCGCCCTCCCAGAAGCCTCCCCGCCAAGAACACCTGGGGATCAAACGTCGCCAGAAGTAACGACCATCCCAACCCAAGGAGTCTCTCATGAACCTGTCCGACAAGACCTGCATCCCCTGCCGCGGCGGAGTGCCTCCCCTCACAGAAGAGGAGCAAGTTCCTCTTCTGGCACAGCTCAAGGGATGGTCCGTCGAGGACGGACATCACCTGGTGCGCGACTACAAGTTCGACAACTTTGTCAAAGCTCTCGAATGGGTCAACAAGGCCGGACAAGTCGCAGAAGAACAGGGGCACCACCCGGAAATTCAGCTCGGCTGGGGTCACGCGAAAGTGATGATCTGGACCCACAAGATCGACGGCCTCACGGAAAGCGACTTCATTTTGGCCGCGAAATACGACGCTCTCGTCTAACGCAAAACCACGGTCACTGAAGCGCTTTAGTGACTAACAGGAAAACCGGTACTCAGAGCCAATTTCAAAGCAACTTAAGCGCTTAAGTAAAAGCTAGAGTGCCCGCATTTCCACGGGAGCTACCACCTTGCGCTCGACCAAATCGTGCACGGTGTCTCGCAGCGTTTCCCCGGCATCCCGGCTCGAAAATCCGAGCTCGCGCTCTGCCTTTTCGGAGCTGCAGTACCAGAAGTACTGTCCTAGCTCGACACTTTCAGCATCGACCGGTGGGCTCCCACCGATGGCCCGAAGCGCCTGATCGTAGGCGCCAAAAATCCCCCTCGCGAACGCATGATTCCTCGGCAGGGTCATTCTCGGCGCGCGCACTCCGCTGATACGCGAAAGGCGCGCAAAGAAAGTTTCGAGCGTCATGTTGGCGGAGTTCAGCAAATACCGCTCTCCGGCACGGCCCTTCAGCGCCGCCTGAATCATGCCTCGCGCTGCGTCGCGCACATCGACAAACGCGATCCCTCCGGCCGGGGCCGCCATGATGGCCTTCTCTAGAAACTTGCGCACGTCCCCTGTGGAGGATTCACGCAAATCACCCGGTCCCAGGAGAAGCGACGGATTCACAATCACCACCTCGAAACCAGGAGCGTCGTGCCGAAGCGCTTCCTGCTCGCCAAAATACTTGGAACGATAATACGGCCACCCAGAGATATAGCGCATGGGCGGCTCCGCTGATTCATCAAAGATCGTCTTCGGATCTGTACCGACAGCAATGGTGCCGCTCGTACTTGCGACCACGACCCGCGAAACCCCCGCAGCTTTCAGTCCAGACAGCGCCGTTCTGGTGCCTTCGACGTGAAGCTGATGCAGGCGCCCTGCATCAGCCGGATCGCGCGAAACCATCCCCACACACAAAAAAGCAATCTCACATCCTTGGGCACTCGCCTCGACCGCCCTCGGATCCAGAACGTCGACAGACTGAACTCTTCCTTCAGTGTCTGTTGTTCCGGTGACTGTTCCTCCTCCGCGTGATGTAAAAACACAGTCCCAGTCATTCTCTTTCAGAAGTACGCTGAGATGGCTCCCCAAAAATCCTGTCGCGCCCCCGACCCAGGCCCGAGGATGGGGCAAATTCTTACGACTCACTCAGCACCTCCCGGCGTAAGAAGGCTCGTCGAAGGAGCAAAGGGAGGCTCCGGGGTCAGCGAGAACTCAGAGCTAGGACGCGAGAGTTGAAACAGCTTTTGCATCGTCAAAAGATGAGCCACATTGTTCGTTTTGATCTGACCGGTCATGAAGTCGTTCGGGCCCGGGACCCATGCCTCCCGGACGATGCGTTCAAACAGGCCCGGAGTCGTTTTCAGAACACAATCAGCCGCTTCCACGGTCTTACCCTTGGCCACCTCCACTTCAGCTTTCGTGGCCCGCACGGTCCAACGCTCTTCGCCAAGCGAGAAATAATACGAAAGCGGCTCCGTCACGGCGCCGGGCACGAATCTCTCCTTGAGTTCCTCAAACACACCGGACAACCCTTGCTCTTCCTGCACCTCAGCGCGGCGTATCTTTTTCACATCGATGTCTGAAAGCTGTAGGGTCTCGCCGCGTGACAAGCTGAGCAGCGTCAGATGGGCGATGCGGGCGACCACCCGAGAAGCATCCGTCGCACTGAGGCCGACGAGAACTTCTTTGAGCTCGGAAACGAGGAGCGGTCGGCCGATCCGAGCCTCAATCTGGCGACCCTTGGGAAAGGCCGAGCCTTTGGGGAGCGCCTGCGCCGTACCCTCGAGCCACACGGGCAAAATATCCACCTGATGATGGAGCGCGAGATGACCCATGGCGGGTTTGAAAGGACGGAGGACGCCGTCAGGGCTCCTAGTTCCCTCCGGAAAGATCAACACCGTTTTCCCACGGTCCAGAAGATCCCCGGCTTCACGCAGCGCTCCGCGCAAAGATCCACTGCGCGACATCGGCACCAGATGCGTCAGCTGCTCGAAGTAGGCGCGCTTGTACTTGTTTCCCTCGAAAAAGTAGTCCTGAGCCGCCAAGGTGACCATGTCTTTGCCGTAAGAACCAAGGGCGTACTTGACGAGTCCCATGTCTAGGTGACTTGCGTGGTTGGCGACGACAAGGGTCCGACGGTTGTGAGGAATGAATGCCCTCCCCTTCACCTTCGTGCGCATGACCGCGCTAAAGAAGCTGGATTGCCCGCGCCCGAGCCATTCCATCGCGGCCTCACGCAGCGGCTCCGGAATGGTGACGGATTCTTGAGCCGCATCATCGGAAATGACGCCCGTCTTGTTGGGGAGCGCTCCGCGCTGTTTGCGTACCGTCTGCACGAGATCTGTGACCGTGGCGGCCTTGGCCAATTCTTCGCCATCGAGAGCACGCCCCAGCTTCGTTTCGAGAGCGACGAGAAGTTCGAGCGCCATGAGCGAATCAAAGCCGAGATCCCCGCGCAACGTCATCGAAGGTGCTACGGCGTCGGGCGTGCGCCGCGAAATCGCAGCCACGAGACCCGTCACGGCGCGAGTCAGAGCATCGAGATCGCCCTTTTCATCCTTCGAAGGCGGTGAAATGGAGGCTCCCGTCGATGCTCCTTCGACCAGACGTGAAAGCTCCCTTCGTTTCACCTTCTTGGTAGTCGTGCGTGGGAGCTCGTCGTCGAGCACCACGAAAAGAGCCGGGCGCTGCTGAGCGGGAAGCTGACTTGCTGCCGTCTCCAGAGCCGAGCGGCACGCGGCGTGACGCTCTTCCCGCGCAAGATCGGACTTTCTCGCGACGCCGACGCACGCAAGCCTTTCCCCTCCCCGCCCGTCCGGCACACCAAGCACACAGTATTCCTCAACGCCTGCGATCGCTCCTAGGCGAGCCTCGATGTCGTCGGGGTAAAGATTCTCGCCGTTGGACGCCACGACGACGTCCTTTTGGCGACCCACCAACGTGAGCTGACCCTTCGCGTCCAGGCGTCCAAGATCGCCCGTGTGGAGCCAACCGTCGTTGTCGATGGCGCGCGCCGTTTCTTCCGGATTGTCGCTATAGCCGAGCATCACATTGGGGCCGCGCGCGAGAACCTGCCCCACACCAGCGGTGTTGGGTTTTTCTATCCTGATTTCGACACCAGGAACCGCCTTGCCCACATGACCGGCCCGCGCCCCTGGACCGCCCTTGGCTACCGTGAGAACCGGCGCAGCTTCGGTCAAGCCGTAACCTTCCGACAGGTGCAGCCCCAGCCCCTGAAACAGAGCATGGGTCTCCTGATTGAGGGCCGCACCGCCGCTCACCAGATACTTCAAATGACCCCCGAGTCCTTCGTGAACGCTGCCAAAGAGCGCGCGACCGAGATCGATGCCGGTATTCTTTCCGATCGTACGGGTCAACTCGACCGCCACATCGAAGGCCTTTTCGTAAACGGGCCCCTTCTCTTCGATGCGCTTTTCGATGCGGCGCTCCAGCATCTCCCAGAGCGCAGGAACCCCAACCAAAGCCGTCGCCCGCGACTGAGTGAGCCCGTCCGCGAGGCTCTCAGCAGACAACTCGCTCAAATACACCACGCGAGAGCCACGCGAGAGCGGCAAGAGAAGTCCGCACGTCATTTCAAACGTGTGGTGAAGCGGAAGCACACTCAGGACTCGGTCTCCCGTGCTGAGCGGAAAGACCGGCATCAGCGACGCCACGAGCGCGGTGAGGTTGGCGTGGCTGAGCATCACGCCCTTGGGGACGCCTGTCGTGCCGCTCGTGTAAATGAGCACGGCCAGGTCTCCGGGAAGCGCGCTCGATCCAAGCGAAGCAGCGCTCTTTTTCCCGTCTGCTTCTTCCTCCTCCCTCTCCTTCTCGATGGCCGCGAGGCTTTGCAGCATCCTGATCTCGGGGAGTTTGAGTTCCGAGATCCGTGCACTCACGTCATCGTCGCACACGAGCACCCGAGCGCGGGAGGCTTCGGAAATGACCCGGACCGCCGCAAGCTCCAGCTTCGGATCAAAAGGAACCGCGGTCGCCCCCGCGTACTGGATCCCAAAGAAGGCCACGGGCCAGGACGGGTGATTGCTGCCGCTGAGCAGCACGCGGTCCTTGGGCAAAACCCCGGCGCTCCGCAAAAGTCCCGCAAAGCGCAGCGCAGATTCGCGCAAATCTCGGTAGGAAAGCCGACTGAGACCTTCCTTCTCTACCCGCTGCAAAGCCACCTTTAGGTCATGGCGTTCCGCCATCTGATCGAGAAGCGTCGTGAGCGATTCATGCGCGCGCGGCGCCTTGGGCTTCTTCTTCAGCTTCTGTTCGAGCTCAGGGAAGACGTGTCGCTCGAGCGCGGGCGCATGCACTTCAAGGAACCACTTCCGCCAGTCGAGCTCCTCGGGAGCCCAAGGCACCAACTTCCGGTCTTCTGGCGTCAGACGTTCACGCGCCGCATAGGTATGCAGAGTCTTGAATACGTAGTGATATTCCGCCGTAAACGGCAGGAACGTGTCCATGATCTTGGCCAGCTTGCGTTGCTGTTCAGCAAACCCCAAAAGTCCGTCCGCCGCAGGTTTCACCAGCGGTCGCAGGGGACCGGCTGCCGCTTTCTTGAACCAGCCGCCAACCGTCTCCGCCCCCTTGGCAAGCGCCAAAGGACCATACGTTTCGTACTGCTCTTTGCTGAGCAGAGCTGTCTCGAAGCGCTGCTGGATCTCAGAAAGGATCGGGCCTCCCTTGCCCGTTTTCTTATAGAGACGTCGCTTGTGCAAACCGGAGAGTTCAAAGAAACGCGCCATCGTACACGGATTCGTGTCGCTGGCTCC
The DNA here is from genome assembly GCA_964392575.1 of uncultured Polyangiaceae bacterium. Lineage (GTDB taxonomy): Bacteria > Myxococcota_A > Polyangia > Polyangiales > Polyangiaceae > NIC37A-2. The sequence continues at coordinate 4,685 of CAYMQT010000066.1, read as the reverse complement.
CGCTTGATACACGGGTCGAGCGCGGCCTTCGATGAGCTCACCCAAAGCGAGCAGAATAGCCCCACACACCATGTCGCAGGGGATCAGATCGAGGTTGTTGTCGCTCCCCGGAAGTTGCAGACCGCCCTCTCGAATCAAAAAGATGAACGGCGCGCTGGTATTGATGCCCTCGTTCCAGCCCGGAAAAGGAAACTCATTGGTCGATTCGACGATCGCCGGCCTTACGATGGTGAAAGGAAGGCCGCTCGATGCGACGATCTGTTCACCGATGCTCTTGGTATAGGTGTACGTGTTGGGCCAGCCCCAGAAACGGGCTCGCTCCACCCCCAAGTCAGCGAGCTGCCCCTCGACAAAGGCCCGTTTGACCTTGACGAGTTCATCCTCGAGCGCCACGCCACCCGACGGCTCACCCCGGCGCCTCAAGTTCGATTTTGCTTCGTCAAGAAAACGACTCTGCCGAAACGCATCTCCAGCGCGATGTCGCACCTGCTCGATCACATCCAGACATTCCGCGATCTCTCGGTCTGGATCCCAGTCAGAAACGTCCAGCTCGTGCGCCCGAGGGAAAGGGATCTCACGCGGATCGAGCTCTTCAATCGGCCCTGTCCGCGAGCCGGCCGTGAAACAGGTGCTCGTGTGCAGCACCGGGCAGTCTCCGAGATCTCGCGCCAGGGCCACCAGATTTTGCACACCGAAGGCATTCACTTCGAGCGCCTCATCGAGCGGGGGGGCGAAATCCACGACCCCAGCCACATTCACCACGGCCGCAATTTTGCCTCGAATACTGTCTCGCAGATCGACCGTGCTTCCACACAGAGGCAGCGTGACGTCCCCCGCGATGGGAGTCACCTTTTCCGCCATGAAGCTCTCGAAATCCCCGCGGTGTTGTTCGCGCAGCGGATGAAAGACTTCGCTCGTCAGGACCTTCTGCTCAAACCGCTGTTGAACACCTAACCCCTCTTTGGGGCGCACGACGAGGTAGATGTGTCCAATGTCCGGAAAACGAGAAAGCACAAGTGAGAGCCATACCTTCCCGAGAAATCCAGTCCCTCCTACGACGACGAGGCTCTTCCCCGAGAGGAGCTCAGTGAGACGGAGGGGCTCTTCACTGGTCAGGGGAAGCGGGCGAACACTTCGATGTTTGGAATCTTTGGGCACAGAAGGCATGGGGTCGGAGACTGCGCATGGGTAGTACGGTTCGAGTGAAGGAGCACTCTCAGAGGAAAAGCACGGAAATTTTCACGACTATTCGAGCATCTCGGGCTTTCCGCCGTAAGCGATTTTCGCCGGACTGACCACATCCTTCTTCAGCCGAGCCACTTGCCCCAGTATGACCCGGCTAGAACCATAGGCACGCAGGTGCGCATCCTCGGCCATGACCTGCGGTCCTAAAACCCTACCCGCCCCGCTCGCTTCGACGTCCAACCGGCCGTAAGCGGAAGGGGCCAGGGTGATTCGCGCGGCCTTGTCAGCGCGAAGGGTGAGCGCCGCGCTACTAAAATCACCCATCTCAACCTGACCAGGTCCGTTTGCGTCGACGAAAATGAGATCGGGCGTCTGGACTTCCACAACGACAAGTGGAGGTTTGATCGCGGTTTTGAGGTCGACAACAAGGCCTTCAACGCTCTTGCCCAGGACCTCTCTCTTTTCATAGTGAAGGGTCAGATCTTTCAGATAGTTTCCGGGCCCCTTGAGAACCGCTTTCCTCGTGGCCCCTTTCGTGACCTTGACCAAGGTCTTGCCAGGGACAATCAGCGCTCGAAACTCCTTCACCTCCTTCTCAACCACCTGCTCCGGTCCTCGCGGTTCGGGACCGCGTTTCTGGGCTTTCACTTCTTCATCGCAGGCGGCTGCAAAGAGCAAAATCAGGAGCGTCATCAGAAATCGAGCCGACATGGGTGCCTCATAGGAAGTGAGCCGTCCGGGCGCAACGAAAGGATCCAGCCCGGAAGACAGGAGACCGCACGGCTCCGTTGGACAAAACGGGACCCGCGCCATCGCACTTGAATAGCCACCCCTTAAATAACAGAGAATCAGCCTCGCTTACCCGGGGATGGCAGTAGTCTTGCGAACAAGGCCTGCTCCGACTAAGGTTCCGGTGCCCTCGTCTAGGGGGCCTGGTTTCACTTTCGTGATAGTTCGAGAGCCCTAAGCGCTTGAACGCTAACCAGAATAATTCTTGAGAGAGGAAAAAAACAAATGAAGGCACTATGGATTTCACTGGCAGTAGCTCTGTCTTTTTCGGCAGTGGCTTGTGGTGGCGGCGGTTGCAAGGGAACTTGCAAGGACCTCGCAGCGTGCGAAGACACTCCTGATGACTTCGACGAAGACGCTTGCGTCGATGCGTGCGAGAAGGCCGAAGATGACGCGAAAGATCAACCCTGTGAGAGCGAAGGTAAGAAGCTCACGGACTGCATGGACATCTGTGATCCCGCAGCTGTGGCTGACGATTGCCCGGACGAGTATCAGGACGTACTCGACTGCCTCGCCGAGGAAGGCTGAGTCATCGCTGAGCGAGGGACGAGCGACGTAAGTTGCTCTTCCCTCCCAAATCGGGCCCGACTTCGGTTGGGCCTGTTTTTTTTGTCTGCCTACGGATCCGGCGTATTCAAGGCTCCCGCTGCACCCAGGCTTCGGTCAGGAGCAGAAGGCTCCTTCTCTCGCACAAGCACCCCGATCCCAGGGATCCCTTTCAAATAAGGGCGATCTTTCACCAGATCCTGCAAACGGCGGCGCATGGCCTCCTTTTCTTCCGGGGTGCGCCCGGGAGCTGGAGCGGGCTCGACATAGCCCGCGATGAAGGGCGTGTCTGTACCCCTTACCCCGGGAGCGACCGGGCGGCCTTCGGACTCAGACTCCTGCCCCTCCGTCTCCCCGTCCTCAGGCTGCTCTTCCTCCTCGCCGCGAAAGACCGGGGAAAATCCCCGGCGCCGAGGAGCCGACCCCTCGATCACTGCAACCTGGGTGGGTGCGCTCCTTGCCTCAGCTCTGGAAGCAAAAGCAGGCTCGACAACAGAAGACACTTCGGCGGTCACCTGGCGCCGCTCTACGGGCTCTGGATCTCCCAGTAAGACCAGAAGCGTGGCCGTGACCATGACGAGGGCGCTCACCAGGACGGGAGCGGCGAAGGCGGCCGTTGCTTTCCGCGAAGGAGGAGGAAGAGAACTCGCCATCGTACGCCGTCAGGCCAGAGCTAGCATAAAATCGACACAGCGCATGAAACCGAAGCAGGGGTCAGCGAACGTCGGCCATGACGATGGGCGGGACGTGCAAGCAGGCGATCTCCTGCGACTTATGCACGCCCCCTCTCGCCTGGTAAAGTGCTTCGTCCATGCTGGGCGCCGTCTCATAGCCAAAAAGCTGAGGAATGTACTCGTTGTCAGCGCCGACGACGATGACCCGCCCCACGTGCTGTCGACCGTTTTCTCCCCAGTACCACATGAAGAAGGGGTGACTCGGATGGTAGGCGTAGCCGCTTCGAAACATCTGAATGAACGCGGGATCACACGCCATCTGTTCCTCGTAGTGGTGCTGCATCTTCTTGGCGTCTCGCGTCTCGGGAAGCACCTTGTGAACGAAATCGATGTACGGAGCGTGCTGCTCATGATCGAACTTGTCGGTCATCGGATGCGTGATGATCAAGGTCCCGCCCTTCTTGAGGAGCGGCTTTCCCCGATACATGTTGAACAGATACCCCTGGGCCAAAACCTGCACGAGGAGCGGGTTCAAGAAAGCGTGCACGTTGTAGGGACTGATGAACGGGATGGGACACACCAAGACATCCACCTGGCCGCTGATGGGTACCAGATACTGTTCAAAGGAACGCTCAACGACCTTCTGATGGACGGCCTCCACGTGCCCTGCCCACACCCCGGTCACGCCGTAGGGAGCGGGGAATTTGTCAAAGACCGTATGCCGGAGGGGTTGAGGGAGGCGCGCGGTGGCGGCCACCGCCGCTCTGAGCATCATGCGTTCACCGCTCGTCAGGTCGTCCTCATTCTTCATGAGAAATCCCAAAGACGGGTCGAACATCTGATTGTTCACGGTCGTTTCAATGTTGAAGACATTGAGATTTTCGTGCACGACCTTGCCGATCCGGGCGATGTCGTGCGAAAGCGCGCTCTTTCCCGGATCCATGTAGCTGTCGGAACGCCGGATGGTTTCCGGATTGTGGTGATGCCGCATGCTCCGGTAACTCGTCAGGCCCACCGCGACAGACTTGTATCCGCCGTTCATCGGCACAAAATTGAGGTTCGCGTAGATGATCAGATCACTCTCCGCTGCCCGGCGGTTCAAATCGATGACCTCCCCGTTCTCGGTTTCCCCGACAACGACCATGTTGTCATGGTCTTCCGCGTCATGATTGTAGAGCCGATCAGGAGCGTAAGCGTCGTAGATCTTGTCGCCCACAATGTGACGGATCTCGTGAGGCTTCATGCGCCGATGCAAGCCGGTGGCAACGATGATGTGAATGTCGTCCACCCCGTGATCGGCCATGAGCTCAAGCAGAATCGTCAGCATACGCTCACGCACGTCGGGACGCTTCATCGGCGGCAGCGGGAGAGAAATGTCATCGATGGCGATCGTGAGTTTCATCCCCGGACGGAGCTTGGCGTAGAGAGGTTCGCTCTTCTCCGGATGACTGAGGGCGTACCTGAAGGACGTCGACGCCGCCATCAGGTACG
>CAYMQT010000065.1:0-23980 GCA_964392575.1 uncultured Polyangiaceae bacterium | reverse complement strand
GTCCGATGCTCTACCGACTGAGCTAACGACCCGAGGGACGGAGCTTCTAGCGGGGACAATCCACGAGCGCAAGGGCCCTACGTCAGCCAAAAAGGCGCTGATTTGCCTCAGGATTGCGGACGCATCAAGCTCAGAGCTTCACCGACTTCTCGCTGCAATTGCCGATCCGTCTCCGCACCCAAAGCCGAGCCCACGCTGAAGAGCCCAAAGCTCACGTAGTCGAAGAGCAGCTTGCGCAGAGTCTCTTCTACCCCTACTCCTTGGGCCACCATGGGTGCGTTACTCGCCACGCGCTCCGCATCGAGTCGTCCGGAATTGTCCGGGCCGGCCCCTTGCAGAAGCATGTCGTAAAAGACCCCCTGCCCCACGACATAGGTGTTCAAACTGTCGCGCAATTCTTGCTCGCGCCCGGCCGCGCTGGCGAAGCGGAACGTAGCCATCAATACGTCGTTGGCCGCCTCGACGATGGCCACCGGGCCGCCGCTCATCTGCGGCGGTTTGATCGCGACGTGGTGACTCTGCAAGAGGCCGTACACCTTCTTGATGGTTTCAAATTCTCCGAGACCCGTCAGGCGCCCGATTTCTCGCACGCTGCGCTGACCGTCCACATGCGAAAAGACTTCGGAAAGCTCTTCCCGCACAGGCTCTGTGGAACCGGTGGCCGCGGGAACATGCTCGACCGTCGGAATTTTCTCCGCAAAATAGGCGAGTTCGTCCATACGAGTCACCCCATCCATGAGCAAGCTGTTGACGGAAACGGCTTGCCGCGTAGGCAGTGCTCCGTCGTCCACTCCGTCCAGGAAGAAGTAGGTGCCGTCGCTCACGTGCATGGCCGCAACGACGACTTCTGTGATCTGTTGCGAGAATGCCTTGTACACTTGTTCTTTTGAGAGAACTCCTAGCTCGACAGCGACTTCACCAAAGCGGCGCCCCTCACCCACTTTGGCCTCGATCCGCTCCGTATCCTCAGCATTCACGTGGCCGTAACGGTACATGATCTGCCCGAGCCATTCGTTGGGTTCTGTGCTCGTTACGCCGATGACGCTCCCCTGACCCATGTAGATCTGTCGCACGACATCACTCGAATGCACGCTGAGAATGCCCCGCCATCCGGTCTGGGCCAGAAGCGCCAGGACATCACAGATCGTTCCCAGCGAGACGATTTCACCAGCGATGCGGACGATGGCGCCATCCCCTTCGTCGACCCTTCCGTCTTCCCCAGTGAAGCGCATGAGCACGACATGACCCGGCGAGGGCAGAAGCCGAAAAGCTCCACCCCTTTGCCGCATCCGAGCAGCCGCCACGGTACCGATGGGGTGAGCCACGCCCTGACCGTCGATCCGTACTAATTCGTCGCGATTGCTCATGAACACCGCTAGGTTAGCTCAGCGCACCCCAAAAGGTGAAGCTAGTATCAGAGCCGGCCCCGGCCGGGGCCCTCGCTTTTCGGAACCCAGCTTAAATTCAGCCTTAGGACAGTTCTGCAACCGTGTCGCCGAAGATCCGCTCCAGGTGAGAGAGCAGCGCGTCCGAGGGGGTCACCCGTTGACCAAGAGCTAAAGTCGCGTCCTCCCCCTGCTCAAGGGTGAGGCATAGATCGACCTGACAACTGCCCGGCGACGCCCCCAGCGCCGTGTGGAGTGCTGAAAACTGCGCAGAACTGATGGCTTCCGCGTCGAGGCGCACGGTCATTCGAGCCGTCGCGGAAAGCACGGCCGAAGACAAGGGCTCCACCGCATCCACAAAAAGAGTCGGTTCACGCTCCTCTTCAGGATCATCAGACATGGGAAAGCTCACCTTTCCCTTGACCAGCACGGGCTCTCCCCCGGTGAGCAGGTGAGCGTAGGTGTCGATGCGATCACCTCGCAGTTTTGCTTTGACCCGACCGTAGACGTCTTCAATTTCAAAGAAAGCGGCCTTTCCGGCAGAACCTTTCTTGAACACACGTTCCTGATAATTCTCGACCACTCCAGCGACAGACTGAGCGCTCCAGGCTTCGACACCCCTCAAATCGGCGCTCGACACCGCGCCAATCCGCCCGAGCTGAGCGCCATAGCGAAACAGAGGATGGCCCGAAACATAGCAACCAAGAGCGGCTTTCTCGCGCCTGAGCAGTTCGAGCCGGTCCCAGGGCTCGGCTTCGGGGAATTCCGCATCCCCGGCGCTCGCTCCAGCTCCAGCCCCAGCACTCTTCACATCAAAAAGCCCAAACAAAGACGCCTGTCCTGATTCGCGGTCCTTCGTGGCTGAGCGCGCTCTTTCCAAGGCGCGATCCACAGCGAAAAAGGCGCGCGCCCGGTGAATTCCGTTCGGCTGACAGACGGTATCAAACGCGCCACACTGCACCAACGCTTCCAAAACACCCCGATTCAACCTGCGCCCGTCCACGCGCGAGGCGAAGTCAAACATGTCCTTGAAAGGACCGCCGGAACTTCGCACCGTAAAGACGCTCTCAAGAGCCGCCTCACCGACTCCGCGCACAGCCCCCAGTCCAAATCGGATGCGCGAACCATAAGGGTCGTAGAAGCGACCACGCTTGCGTCCGCGCGGGGCGTTGCCTTCAGGAAATTCATAGTCGACCGTGAAATCCGTAGCGCTGGCGTTGATGTCGGGGGGCAAGACTTCCGCGCCCCACGCGCGCGCCTCGGCAATCGTGCGCACCACTTTCTCGATCTTGTCCTTGTCCGTCGTCAGTGCAGCGGCAAAAAATTCACTCGGGTAGTGGGTCTTCAGATAGGCGGTTTGATACGTAATGAGGGCGTAGGCGGCGGAGTGGCTCTTGTTGAAGCCGTAGGAAGCAAACCCTTCAATCTCGTTGAAGATCGCCTCAGCCTTGGCTGGCGCAACACCGTTCTTGGCCGCGCCCTCGATGAAGGTCTTCTTCTGCTTCTCCATCTCGGAGGCTTTTTTCTTTCCCATAGCGCGGCGGAGCAAATCCGCTCCGCCCAGGGAATAGCCAGAGAGTTTTTGAGCTATCTGCATGACCTGCTCCTGGTACACGGGCACACCGTAAGTAGGCGCAAGGATGTCGTCGATGAGCGGATCGAGCTTTCTTGGTTCCTTCTCTTTGTGACGTGTCTTGACGAAGTCATCGATCATTCCGGTGCCGAGCGGGCCGGGTCGATAGAGCGCAACGACGGCAATGATGTGCTCGAACTCATCCGGTCGGAGTTGCCGGAGAAGTTGCTGCATTCCGCTTGATTCCAGCTGAAAAATCCCCGTCGTGTCTCCACTGCTGATGAGTTGATAGGTGGCCTTGTCGTTGAGGGGAATGTCCCCCATGTCCAGAGGAGCGTCCCTCCTGTCGGGTCGCTGGTTGACGAGTCTTTGCGCGTGGTCGATGACCGTCAGCGTCTTGAGCCCTAGAAAGTCGAACTTGACGAGCCCCGCGTCCTCGACGTCATTCTTGTCGTACTGAGTCACCAGGGAGGCGTCACTGCGGAAGATCGGCACATAGTCATCCAGCGGTCCCTCACTGATGACGACGCCCGCCGCATGCATCCCCGCGTGCCTCGTCAATCCCTCCAGACGCTGGCTCTGATTCACCAGTTCAGCGATCTGCTCGTTGTCCTTCACGAGCTCCTTGAGCTTCGGCTCCATCGTGAGCGCCTCGGAAATGGTAGCGGTTTGTCCTGGTCCTATCTCGGGGACGAGCGAGGCAATCCGCTGCGCTTCTGGCGCCGGAATGGCCATGGCGCGCGCTACGTCTTTGAGGACGCTGCGCGCCTTGAGATTTTGAAACGTGGCGATTTGACCCACACTGGAGCGTCCGTAGCGCTCCGAAACGTAGTCGATCACCTTGTCCCGCCGCGCCATACAGAAGTCGATGTCGAAGTCCGGCATGCTGACACGCTCTGGGTTCAGGAAACGCTCAAAGAGCAGATCGTAAGGGAGGGGGTCGAGATCCGTGATCTCTAAGGAATAGGCAACGAGGGATCCGGCTCCAGAGCCACGCCCGGGGCCTACCGGGATGTCGGCCCGCTTGGCCTCTTTGATGAAATCCCAGACGATCAAGAAGTAGCCCGGGAAACCCATCTGAAGGATGACCTCGATCTCAGTCTCGAGGCGCTTCGTGTAAACCTCCCGCTCGAAGCTCAGGTTCTTCCTTTCGAATTGAGCAAAGCGCTTTTTTAGCCCTTCCTCACACACCCGTCGAAAGTAACTCTCGATGGTGTCCCCGCTCGGCACGGGAAATTTGGGCAACATGGGGATGCCCAAAGGGATCTCTAAGCCCTGACACATCTCGGCGACACGGAGAGTGTTCTTGAGAGCCTCGGGGTAGTCGGAGAACGCAAGCTCCATCTCTTTCGGGTTCTTGAGGTACATCTCGCTCGATCCATGATGATTCGGCAAGGCCTCTTCGAAGGTGCGCCCCCGGCGAATGCACTCCAAGTAGAGTTGAGCCGCGGCGTCTTCCTTGGCCATGAAGTGAACGTCATTGGTCGCCAAAAGCGGAAGATCCAGATCGCGTGCCGTTTCTTTGAGCAGTCCATTCACCACGGGTTGTTCGACAAACCCATGATTTTGCAGCTCGACAAACAGATGCCCCGGTAAAAACATGTCCTTCAGCTCCCCGAGAAGGGCGCGGCCGGACTCTCTACCTTCCTCCATGACCTTCTGCGCCACGACACCCCCCAAGCACCCCGTCAGGCCGATGACGCCCTCGGTTCTTTCAGAGAGGCTCTGTAGGGTGATGCTGGGACCGTGATCGCTGGCCGGCGAAGAGTGACCGAGGGACACCAATTTTATGAGGTTGCGGTAGCCGCTGAGGGTGGCCGCGAGGAGGACGAAATGATCGATGTGCCCGCTTGGGCGCGCAACATTCAGCTCTGCGCCTAGGATGGGCAGCAAGTCGAGGTCGCGGCACTTCTTGTAATGGCGGATGGCGCCAAACATGTTGTGGCTATCCGTCATCGCCACCGCCTTCATTCCCAGTTCCTGGGTGCGCTCGGCCAAAGCGTCCACTTTGACGGAACTCGTCAAAAACGAGTATTGCGTGTGTACATGGAGATGGACGAATTCGCTCGACACAGAGTTCACGTAAGCCCCGTCCGGCCGCCTTGGCAACCAAGCAGCGACAGACAGGATGGAGAAGCCCCGTCGTGTGCTATGGGCCGCTTCATGGGTGAATCACCACCAATCATGAGGCCGCCTTCTTTTTTCGAGATTTCTCACGCTCAGCGCCTCTCCCAAACAAGCTTACTGCTTTTTTTCCTTCTTCTTTGTGGCTGTAACGACGACGTTCAAGCAATGAAGGAATGGTCCCCCTCAGACCACACCCACCAGAAGGGTCCTACTGCCGGACAGGTGGACACCAAAAATCCCCGGCCGAACGCACCCGACATGGGACAGCACGGGATTGATGAAGTGGTGCTCGCCACCTGGAAGCAAAACTGCATCACCTGCCATGGAGTCATTGGGCGTGGAGACGGACCTCAGGGCGCCATGCTGAAACCGCCAGATTTCACTAGCCCTCAATTTCAAAGGCGCGCGCTTGATTCTGAGATGAAATACGCTATTCAAAAGGGTCGGGGTCGGATGCCGGCGTTCGCTCAGATCCCGGAAAAGACCGTCGACGGTTTGGTTCGCCTCGTGCGCCTCCTGGATGCGTCCCGCGGCGAAGAAAAACCAAGCGCGGATATTCCCGACGCCCCAGAGCCGCACCCTTCCACTGAACCGCCTAAACCGCCCACGACCCCAGAACCGCCGACGACTCCGTGAATCAACCCGCGCGCACACCTCCAGCGTCCTTGATCCGTGGGAACGACGGTCGTTCGCGTCCCCTAGCACCGGAAGAACAGACCGCCCTTCCGCTCCTCATCGAGGAATGGTACGCGCGCGGCCATGAAGTACGACGTCATCGGACTTGGTAACGCAATCGTAGATGTTCTGGCTCAGTCTGACGACGAGTTTCTCGCGGCCGAGGGGCTGAGCAAAGGAGGGATGTCCTTGATCAGCGCCGAACAAGCGACCGCCCTGTATGTCAAAATGGGCCCGGGGATCGAGGTGTCCGGCGGCTCCGTCGCCAACACCTGCGCGGGCGTCGCTTCCCTCGGCGGCAAGACCGCCTACGTCGGGCGCGTCTGCCGTGATCAGCTCGGCGAAGTTTTTGCTCATGACATTGTCGCCGCAGGGGTGGACTTCGTCTCGGAACCTGGACCTGAATCCGGTCCTCCCACGGCACGCTGTCTCATTCTCGTCACGCCCGACGCCCAACGCACCATGAGCACTTATCTCGGTGCCTGTGTGGATCTGGGGCCAGAAGACATCCAGCAGGAAACCTTCGCTTCAGCAAAAGTGGCCTATCTGGAGGGATACTTGTGGGATCCCCCGCGGGCGAAGGAAGCCATGCAGAAAGCGGCCAAGCTCACGAAGAGTGCCGGAGCCAAGGTGGCGCTCACGCTCTCGGACCCCTTCTGCGTAGGGCGGCACCGTGAATCGTTTCATGACTTGATTCGATCTCATGTGGATCTGCTCTTTGCCAACGAAGAAGAGATCAAGGCCCTCACTCAGCGCGACACCCTGGAGCAGGCACTGGCCGATGCCAAGGGGCTCACGGAGTGTGTGGTCGTCACGCGGGGAGCGAGAGGATCTGTCGTGCTCTTTGCCGGCGATGCTGTGGAGTCACCGGCGGCGAAGGTCGCCAAGGTCGTCGACACGACCGGAGCCGGAGACTTGTTCGCCGCGGGCTACCTGTTTGGTTACGCCCGAGGTAAGACGCCAGGTGAGTGTGCCCGGCTTGGGGCCCTTGCTGCGGCGGAGGTCATCGGCCACTACGGCGCCCGGCCCGAGATTAAACTGTCGACCCTACTTTAGGTCCAGAGGCGCTGAATCACTGAGGGCACTGGTCACTTTGCTCTCGGTGTGTGAGCAGAAAGTGCGCTTGCTTTGGGGGCCTCGCCAGACGCGCGTCTCGTCGCTACCATGCTCGCTCGTTTGAGCGCGAACTGAAAGCGGAGAATCGATGACCGACGAAACCGACCGTATCTCATTTTCTCACAGCGACGACTTTGAGGCCGCCGCACCGACGGGCGGTCTGGGACTGGGCCCCCTCGAAATTCAGTACCAGGAGCTGTTTGCGGAAGCACTCGAAGACGGAGTGATCACTGTCGACGAGCGTGCACGTCTGCACCGCGCCGCCGCAAATTTGGGTCTTGATGTGGAGCGCCTAGAGCGACTCGAAGACGCCATGACGGCAGCCTACGAGACCCACCACCGAGTGCGCGTGATCGACCACACCTTCACTCCGCACACTTCTCTCGCCCCGCTCGTCGAAGTGCCGCCCCTTTTAGGAACCGCGAGCGCGCCGCCTCCGGTCACCGCGGCAAAATCCACCGCACTCATCGAGGTGAGCGCTCTGCGCGCAGAAAACGAGTCTTTGAAGCAACGGGTTTCCGCCCTAGAAGCGGAGCTTCTGCGCGCTCAAGCCGCAGTCAACGTCGAAGTAGAGCTCGACCTCTCCGGGCTCGAAGCGGCAGCGACGTCTTCTGAAGACCCAGAGGAAGTCTGGCGCCGGGTCCGCAATGAACCCACAGATGCAGAAGCGCACCGGGCGCTGCTCGTTGCCTCGGATCAGGCGGGGGACGAAGACGGAAAGTACCTCTGCGCGGCGGCACTCGTGGCTCTTGGTCAAGCGCGCCCCGAAGAGGCCGCGCTCGTGGAGAAGCACCGGCCCCAGGGACTCATCGCGCCTCGATCCTCGCTGGATGATTCCATTTGGCGCTCGTGTCTTATGCACCCTGAACAAGAGGCCGTCACCGGGTCCATCTTCTCTGTCATTGCACCCGCCATTTTGGTCGGGCGCGTGACGACCCTCCGTCGCGATGGCCTTCTTCATCAACCCAATCCTGAGTCAAGACAGGACCCCACCAACAGCACCATCATGGCCGTTCGAGCAGTAGGATGGGCGGCAGCGCTGCTGGGGCTTGCAGCACCCAGGACGTACACCGAACCCGCTACAGACATGGGTTACGCCCACGCCGCGGGCCTTCCGCCCCACACGGTCCTCGGAAAGCGGGCTCTGAGCGGACCCTCCATTCCCGAACTAGCTTTCGCTGTCGGTCGGCACCTGTCCGGCTACCGCTCGGAGCACTTTGTGCGCACGCTGTACTCCGCCACCGAAGACTTGGAAGATCTGTTCCTCGGCGCCCTCCTCGTGGCCAATCCACGGCTTCCTCTGAAAGGTCCCAAGCGCGCGAGAATCGAACCCCTCGCCCGCGCGATGGAACCGCTGCTCGAACCGACGGCACTGGATGCGCTGCGCGGGCACTACATGCGTTTCGCGGAAGAAGGCGGAAGGACCAATCTCCAGCGCTGGAGCTCCGCCGTGGACAAGACGGCGGCACGGGTCGGGCTCGCTCTTTGCCAGGATCTCCCGACCGCACTCTCCGCTCTCCGGGCCGAAGAGCCGGATTTCGGTCCACTCTCACTGGATTTACTGGCCTATGCCACGAGCGCCCGATTCAAGCAGGTCCGCAGAGCCCTCGGGGTCTCGGTCGGAGCCGAATGAGGGCTCCCCCTCGTGCGTACGGTTAAATGGCTCCGGTTTCGTAGCCCCTTGAGCAGAACAGCAGACTTGGCTAACAACTTGATTCCTCGACTCGCTGTGTGGCAGGATGTCCTACATCAGACCACCATACCTTACCTAGAGCCCCTACTCAGCAAGTCGGAAGAGAAAACCCCATGAATTTAAATCCCTGGTATCTCGTTGCCCCCGCCGCCCTCACCCTTCTCGCCGTTTCTGGCGCCGTGGGAGCCCAGGTGGCCGTCCTCGCAGTCACCCTTGGGATCTTCTTTGGGACCCTTTCGTTAGGTCGAACCGGCCACGGGGACGCCACGACCACGCACCCAGGCCACTGATTCAAGCAGCGATTCAGCAACCTCGCCTGGTCCACCAGAGCCGTTGATTCGATTCCAAAGCCGCCTGGTCTGGGTTTCGCTGAGGCAGCGGGCTACCCTCCCTGAGCCCCAAGCCCTCTCCTCGAGCCATTCACGTGTCCAGCTTCTCTAGCCGCCCACCGAGTGCCCACGCCGGGCCGCCGCCCCCCGGACTCGGACGGATGGGCGTCTCCCCTACGACCCGTAGCGCGGGAATCCTTCTACCCCTCGAGGAGTTCACCCTCCACGAGGTGGAGGCCATGCGCTTGATCCTCCGAGGGGGCTCCGTCATCGATTGGCATCGCCTCGACTGCAAGAGTGCAGAAGAAGCGGCGCACCTGATCGAGGACCACGGGATCTCCCTGAGCGATCCGAGCGACGTCGAGTTCACCGAGCACATTCGAGACAGCGCGATCGGGTACCTACGCCGGCACTTCAACTTCGCCATCCCGAAGCCTGTCGAGCAGGCATCGATGGTGGAATTGATCCAGATGGCGTCTGGGAAGGGTCACCGACAACTCTGCGCCTGCAGCATCCTCAAAACCGTACACATCATCAGTCACATGACCGGACGGGAGCTCCTTTTCCGCCTCCCGGTGAGCGACAAGGAGGTCTTTCATCTGGTTGAAGAGAAGATCTACCGCGTGGTGGGTACGATGTTGAGTAGCGGATTTCCCATCACGGAGTTCATCGGGGGCAGAAAAAACCTAGATTCGACGTACACCAAGCTGCTTTCCAAGGACGAATCCACAGCCGCAGCGCTTTACGACAAGCTGCGGTTCAGGATCGTCACCAGGACCAAGGAAGACATCCTGCCGGTGCTCAACTACATGACGCAGCACATCTTCCCCTTCAACTATGTCGTACCCGGTGAAAGCACCAACACGCTTTTTCACTTCCGCGCCTTTTGTGAATCACACCCTCATTTGCATTCGATGATCGAGAGTTTTCAGGGAGAGCTCGATGAAGCACTGGTCCCGGGCGACAATCATTTCAGCGCTGAGAACTACCGCGTCATTCATTTTGTCGCGGACGTTCCTGTACGGATCCCCGACCATCTGCGGGAAGTCGCGCCGCCCGGAACCGAAGACCTCGGCCCTGTGGTGTTCGTTCTGTGCGAATTTCAGATGCTCGACGCGGAAACGGACGCCGCCAATGAGATCGGTGAGGCCAGTCACGACGCTTACAAGCGTCGCCAGCGCCAAGCCGTGTACAACCGCCTCCGCCTCGGCGCCCGAAGCCAGCTGAAAGACGGGGAGCGGGAAACCCCCTCAGCCCCCGACGTGTCCGACAAGCCTTTCGAACCCTAGATCCGCATGGCCTGAGGACCTCGGCCCTCGCATTTTGACTTGCAGTTCGGGTGTCAGCGCTCTCCCCACCCCACCCAAGGGCAAAAATCGGCAAAATTGTCACATGTCGGGCTCCTCTCGGCTCGAAATCTGGTAAGGGTGGCCCATGCTTCTGCAGCCCAATCAGGTCACCGACGTCGCGCGCGAAATGTTGCAGCTGTTGCAAAAAGACGGTCAGATCGAGACGGCTATGCCGCGAGAGGTGCAACTGGATCTCGAAGCCGTGCTCAATCAGTACCTGCGGACGGAACAAGAACTTGTCTCCCGGGCTCGACAGACTCTTGAGTCGCGTGGCCTGTCGAATAAAGACTTCGGTCGAGTTCTAGGCACCCTTGCGGACCAAAAGGGCGTCAAAGTCGGGGACGAGGCCATGGACTACGTTCTGGAACAGCTCGTCGAAATGCTCCTCAGTTCCAGCAACGTCGAGGAGATCTATGCAGAAGATCATGACCTCCGTCGTCAGCTGCGCATTCCTTTGCGCAAGCAGGCGGGCGTCGAGGAAAAGGTGGATCGCGCGGTGCGCTCTCAGATCAAGCATGTGGAAGAAGGCAGTCCCGTGTGGGAGATCGAGTATCAGCGTATGATGGAAGACATTCGCCGTCGTCGCGGTCTTTGATGCTTGGATGACGGGATGGATCGGCGCGCCTTTGGCCAGTCCTCCGGGCATCCTTGCTGGAGAACCGCCTGTTTCAGGAGGACCGCATGCGAAGCATGACGGGGTTCGGGGCGGGCAGCGCTGAAATAGCCGGTGGAACGCTCTTTCTTGAGATCCGGTCCCTGAACAATAAGCACCAAGACGTCCGCTTGAGACTTCCTGGCGAGCTTTCGGATCACGGATTCTATCTGGAGCAAACAGCCCGCTCAGAGCTCGGGCGGGGACGCTATGAAGTGAGTGTTCGCCTCGTCGGTTTCGGTCTGGAAAAGAGCGCCCTGGACAAAGAAAAACTGCGCCATCACTTCGCAACCCTGACGGAGCTCAGAGACGAACTCGCCCCAAAGACGGAGATCCGGATGGGTGATGTGCTCCGCCTCGACGACATCTATTGCACCGAAGGCGCCGACCACGGTTCGGTGCGCGCCGCCCTTCAAAAATCTTTTCAAGAAGCCAAGGAAAGTCTGACGCGGATGCGAGCAGACGAGGGAGCTCACCTCAAGGCGGAGATCGAAAAGCGCTTGGAACTCATCCTCTCCCTCAAGGAGCAGATTGAAAGTGCCTGTGTCGAGCAAGTGGAGCATCATCGTCAAAAGCTCCGAGAGAGGGTTGCGGCTCTTCTTTCTGACCCTGAAATCCTGTCCGAGCAGCGCCTAGAACAGGAGCTGGCCTTCTTGGCCGACAAGAGCGACATCACCGAGGAGCTCGTACGGCTCAAGAGCCATGTGACGCAATTGGAGGGTATGATCTGTGAGGATGCGCCGGTCGGCCGCCGCCTGGATTTTCTGCTGCAAGAGATGTCGCGGGAGGTAAATACCGTAGGGTCCAAATCCCAGCACGCCAAGATCGCCTACCTCGTGGTAGAGATGAAGAGCGAAGTAGAGCGACTTCGCGAGCAGGTGCAAAACATCGAATAGTTCCCTCAAGATGCCTCCCCTTCCTTTGATCATTTCCTCACCCTCTGGCGCTGGAAAGACGACGCTGACGACTCGTCTGAGAGCGGCCATTCCTGACCTCCGCTTTAGCGTCAGTCACACCACAAGGGCTCCTCGCGAAACCGAAGTGGACGGACGGGAGTATCACTTTACGGATCGAGCAGGGTTTCTCGATCTCGTAGCCAAGGGAGAGTTTCTGGAATGGGCCGTGGTCCATTCCAATCTGTATGGGACAAGCCGCAAGGAGATTGCCGCCGCTCAGAATCAACGCGGGATCATCTTCGACATCGATCATCAAGGCGCGCGACAGATCAAGAGCGCGGAGCCCTCAGCCGTCTCGATCTTCATCCTTCCGCCGAGCATGGACATCCTGCTCGCTCGTCTGCGCGGCCGCGCCTCCGAAGACGAAGAGACCGTTCAGCGCCGCTTCCGCGCTGCTCGCGAAGAGATCGCGCACTACGGAATGTTCGATTACGTCTTAGTCAATGACGATCTCGAAACAGCGACCACCCGACTGATCTCCATCTTCCGCGCTGAAGAATGCCGTCGTCAGCGGGCCGCTCAACTGGCAGAGGATCTCTTGCACCTCGACCTCGACCGCTGACTACGCGCTCAAATCAGCGTCTTCGTAGACGACGTTGCGCGTCTCCGGCCCGTCCACACCGCGCCTTACGTCGCGGACGAGTTCTAAGAGTTCATGAGTCGTGAGCGTACCGCTTTCGACCAAGAGTCGCATGTATCCGTCGGCGTAGCCCTGAGCATGGGCCAATTTCGCGTAACCCACGCCTTCATTGCGCAGTTTGATGCAGTCACGAAGGAGCCCGCGCAGCGTTTTCAGCATGGTCTCCCGGGTCACTTGAGGTCCGCTGATGTCGGTCGTTCCGTAGGTCAATCGTGCATTCATCTTGCGTCTCTCCCTCAAGGCCCTGCGCCTATCCTCATCGCTATCCTGACCCCGGGTGGACGGCCAAAAAACTGGCGGCGAATTCTCAAGCCCCTCCCCTTTCGTACCCTTGGGAGCAGGTGAATCTTCCTACAGCGGGCGCTGCGTAGCTCGCTTAGCACCAAGATTTATTCGTGTGGCGAGCGCCCGACGCCTTGAACCAACCAACGAACAGCGTATGTTTTGGGCATCCAAGGTCTTTCAGGGGGACCAGCACTTTCGCTGGCCGCCATGTGAAGCCGGGAGAAAAACACCATGAACTTGAGAATGTTCAAGTCGAAGATCCACCGCGCCACGGTGACTCAGGCGGAACTCGACTACGAAGGAAGCGTTACGATTGACGCCAACCTCCTGGACGCGGCGCGTATCCTTCCCCACGAGGAAGTGCACATCTGGAATGTCACCCGCGGCACTCGTCTTTCCACTTATGCGCTCTCTGGGCCACGAGGAACGGGCGTCATCTGCGTCAATGGCGCGGCGGCTCACCACGCAAAGCCAGGCGATCTGGTCATTCTCGCGACCTTTGCGGAAATGTCGGAGCAGGAAGCTCGTCAGTTCATTCCCACGGTGGTCCGTGTCGACGAAAACAATCAGCCTCTGGGTGACACTTCCCCAGAGGTGGCGGGACCGTTGCTACGGTCCATCCCCTGCAACTGAGACGAAGCAGGAGCACGTTGCTTGCTAGAGCCCCTGTCCGGCCACATCCGGAGACTGCCCCCGCCCCCGTTCCTTCAGTTCTTGCAGGCCGTGAGCCTGTGGCTTTTCGTCTCGAGCGTCGCGCGCATCTTGGCTCGTGTGCTGCTCCGCTATGAGCATGTCTTTACCCTGACCGGGACGCCTGAAGAACTCAAGATCCACACGGAGCGGCGGATCTATGGACTGCGAATTTCATCGAGAGAAACGCGGCTTTTGCTGAAAAACCTTCAGGAGATCACGCTCCAGAAACAAGGCGAGTCCCTGGCGGCGGTCGGCGGGCTCTGCGCGCTCTTTTTTGGAACCTTCGTCGGCTTCTGGCTTCTGTCGGAAGGCGTCTTCTCGGGGGCAGGAAGCCTTCTCTTCCCCGGCTTGTTGCTGGTTTCTCTTGGCCTGTTACTGGATTACTTCTGGGGCTCTGGGCGGACGCTCAAAGCTCCCCCCCGTACGGCTCAACTTCTCATTCGTGTGAAGGCGGAGCAGGGCTTTCTCCTTGCGGGTTTGGATCCTGCAAGAGCACTCACGGTGGTGGAGCAGTTGAGCTCTCATCTTGCGGCGTCGGACTTGGCTCCGCCTCCTTCTTCTCAGGAGACGGCTCCTCCAGATGCTTCTTCTCCTTGAGCGCCTCTGGGACTTTGTCAGCATCCGGTGCCGGAAACGCAGACTCACTCTTTGAGGCGGGTGGCGGCAAAAAGGCATCGAGCATGTCCACAGCCATCTGCATCTGCTCTTGTGTGGCTTCTAGAGTGCCGTCGATCATGTTGCCTCGATGAGAAAACTTCACGGACTTGAGGTACTGCTTTTTCTTGGACCCCATCGCCAACTTGGCCAAGGCGCCAAATCCACCGAGCTTGCTCAAGTCGAGGCTCGTCGCCTGAACGATGAGCGTTTCCAGGAGCAGGGCATGGTCTCGAGCTTCCTCCTCCGTACCGTCTTCCGCGAGGATCTTGAGGCGAGCGCCGCCGTCAGGAAGCGGACGCAGATCCAAGCGAACCCACTTGATGCTTTCGGGAAGCTGTATCCCGATGCCCTGGGTGGCGCGATAAGGGGTGACCAAGTACGCGGTGACAGCCACGTCCCCTGCCCCTTTCGGAAACGCTATCGTGGGACCGAGCGACGCAATCTGGGCCGCCATACTCGGGGGCGCGACAACCACGATGTCCGAACTCGGTGCCGCAAAAATCCGGTCCGCTCTGTCGGCGCGCGCCTGTACGATGCGTTTGTCCCGATCGAGCCAATTTCCATTACGCGCGATGAGCGCCTCGAAAGCAGTGTCGATGCGCGCCCCATCGAGGCGGTGCTGCACGACGGCAACGACCTGAGAGGAGTTCCGAAGCTGGGGTCCGGCAATCAACACGTGATCGATGTCACGAATGGGGTCGATTTTTGAAGGGCCGAAAAAGTCTCTCCACTGAGGGGTTCTGGAGAGCAGCTGTCCGATTTGCGCGCCCAGAGCATGAGAGCGAACCACGTCCGTAAAAAGGACGATGCGGACATTGGCGTTTGAATCCGCAATCTCTCCCGCGCTTCCCGCCAAAGCAACCGGATCACCGAATGCCGCCGTAGGACCTGGAACTCCGCCGTCGTTAGGAGGCACCTTGGCCCGAGGTTCTTCTGGAGCCGGATCCACGGTCTCGGGTCCAGGCGCCGGTTCGGAAGCGATCTTCTCCGGAGCGGGTTCATCCGGAGGCGCAACGGGCTCCGCGGGGCTCGCTTCCGGAGGGGGCGTCGGCACCGGGGCGACGGGACTCAGGGGAAGCGCCGTCAGCTCGACCTCGATGATCTCTCCAGCCGGGCCGAGTTCCAGCGCCGGTAGAAGACGCGCCAGACCTAAAAAGGCCGGCAAAGGTGTCAAGAAGGCGTGCACCAAGAGGGACGCCCCGAGCATTTTCCAGAGGCGCGCCTTTGAAAGAGGCGCTTCCGAAACGGAGCCTCCGAGCACGGGTCCCGGGTTTGGGGAGGGACCGGCGGAAAGGGGGCTGGCGAGGGTCATGAATTCGGCCTCAAAACTGCCGGCCCCTGGAGCATGGCACGGACTTCTACCGAGGCACAATCAAGGGAACAAGAACGGAAGGTCGTGAATTGACAATCTGACGAAGCGCGGACGCAGCAGCGAAAACATGGCCAATGATTCGACAAAACGCGCCCGTGATAGTAACCGAAGGCCCGCCGACGCATGATGGAAAGTACCAAAACGACAGCATCTTCATTCCCTCGGAGTTCCTCCGCGCCCCTCAGCCTTCTGGGAGTGTTGGCGGGCTTGCTCGGAGCCTGTGATAAAAGCGACACGGCTCCCCAGGCTCAACCCAGAGCCTCCTCTCAAACTGCAGGGTCTTCTCAAACCACGCCGTCCGAAGCCCCTCCCGAGGCGCCTGAGGAGTCTCCTCCCTCCACAAATCCTTCCGAGGGCTCCGAGGAGGAAGCGGCATCTGAGCCCAAGGAAGACACGCAGCACCCGGGACCTTGGTTCTGGGTCACGCGTTCCTCTGCTGCGACCTACAAGAATCCCGCGCCGAACAAAGACGAGAAGATCGCCTACACCAAACGCGGTGGCCAGCTTCCTATCCTCGCCGGTCTCGTCGAGGGCAAGAGTTGTTCAAAGGGTTACTACAAGGTCGCTACCGGCGGGTACATCTGTAGCTTGGTCGGTACCACGAACAAGGACGACAAAGACGTCCAGTTTCGGCCCAGGCAACCCGACATCGACGAGATCCTCCCCTACCCCTACGCCCGCAACGCAAAGAACGGAACTCCCCTCTATAGGTCTATTCCCAGTAAACAGCAGACTTACAAATACGAACCTTATCTCCCCGGCGCCGTCGCGGAAAAGGAGCGTCTGGCCAAGGAGCAAGCGGCGGGTCTAGGTATGGGTGGAAGCGGCGGAGGCGGGAAGAAGCCCGCAAAAAAGAAGGCAAGCCCCGCGACGAAGCCCAACGAAAAAGCCAACGCAAAGCCTGCGGAAAAGCCGCCTGCAGAAAAGCCCCCACCGAAGCCCTTGTGGGAGCGCGAGGAGGATCTGCACGAGGTGACCTTGGAAGATCTGAAGAAGGAAGGGGACGACGTCCTTGCTCAGCGCATGATGCAAGGATTTTACGTCGCCATCGACAAGACGTTCAAGTGGGAAGATCGCACGTACTACAAGACTACGAAGGGTCATGTGACCCCAGCGGATCGTTTCTGGCAGACAGAGGGCTCAGACTTTCATGGAGTCGAAATCGACGGAGAAAAGATCCAGCTTCCGGTGGGCTGGGTTTTTGGGGGCATCAAGTCCGCACCCACCTACGAAATCGACGTGAAGGAGAAGAAGGTAAAACCCAAGGGAAGCAAGGAAAAGTTTGAGCTCGTTCAGCTTAAATACAGCTACGAGCGCATCGGCAGCACGGACTATTTTCAGATGGTCGACGGGGACTGGATCCGCGACTCTCACATTCGCATGACCACGCCCGGAAAGCGCCCCAAAGAAGTCGGTCCGAACGAACGCTGGATCGACGTGGACATCAGTGAGCAGACTCTCGTGGTTTTCGAGGGAGATCGCCCGGTCTACGCCACCCTCATGTCAAGCGGTAAGGAGTCGACCGTCAAGGCGAAGGACCACAGCACGCCGAGAGGCATGTGGCGCGTACGCGAAAAGCACGTCGCGTCCACGATGGATGGAGACGGAACGGCGGCAGGCGATCTTCCCTACAGCATCGAAGACGTCCCTTACATCATGTATTTTCACAAGTCCTATGCGACGCACGGCGCTTTTTGGCACAGGAATTATGGGGTACAGATGAGTCACGGCTGCATCAATCTCGCGCCCCTCGATGCCAAGTGGCTGTTCTTCTACGCGGATCCACAGCTGCCCGCGGGCGCGCATGGGAACTGGGCGACAGCAGATCACCCGGGGTCGATGATCGTCGTTCATGACTGATATTGTCCCGCGTTTTTACGCAAACTCGGAGTCTGGATCTTCTACCGCCACGCCGAGACGGAAAAGCTCTGGGGGCTGAGGCTCTCCCTCCCCTGGGTACTTGGGAAAAAGCACGTGTCCGGAGTGCTCCGCGCGGATCAAAGGCTCCCCTTCTGGACTCAAGATCTCCCCCTTTTCCACTTGATTAAAGTTCGTGAGGCCGGGTCGGAGGCGGAAAGGTCGCGACTGATCCGTAAAGATGTGCGCCGTCTGATACCACGCGATGGGCGGGCTCTCATGGGCCAAAGCCAAAAGGTTTTCATGGGCTAAGTCCAGAAGGTTTTCGCCCTGTCCAAGCACCTGAGAAACGAGCGCGAGCGCCCGCTTGGCTGCTCCGTAGGTGAGCTCGACTTGCCGCGGATCCGCGCCGCGCGTGCCAACCTCAAGGGTCAAGCCCCATTTCCCTCGATCACGCACGTACTCGTCGGCGCAACGTCGGCCCGCGGAGAACGCTCCTCCCGGCGCGCGGGTGAGTCCGACCTTCGCGCCCCCGATGCCGCGGGCGACCAGCCCCAGATCCTGCTCCCATGGCAGCGTCCAAAAGGCCTCCTCCGTCGGGGTCTGGGTCTGATGAAAATCCAGAAAGAAGTCTGCGGAATCGAGAACGGATCTGATCTCCTCGGCCCGCTTTCGTTCAAGGGAGTGCGCCGTCTGCTCAAAAGTGAACACACGATTGAGGTCCTCCTCTATGAATCGGACGTTCTTGCGCGCCGCCTCAGGATTGCCGATGAGGAGACTCACGTCGAGCTCCCGCCCCAAAGCTTCCTGTCCAAGCTCGACACCCAGGCGATGCGCGGCTTCCAGGGTTCCGAACTCATTTCCATGAATGCAGAACCCGAGCACGGCGTGAAGGGTCCGGCCGGAAGAGGAGGACCCCACTTCTGGCATCCCCATTGAGGCCCGACGGGGATGCCGAGCGGGAAAATGAAGAACCCAGGGGCAACCTCCGGGCGCAGGCGCGCCCAAGGAGGAAAGCTCAGTGAGCCAGTGATCCACATACTCGCTCGGACTCATTGTCCTTTCCTGCCCGGGACCCGGCTTGAAATCCACTCTTTTTTTCGACTTGCATGGCCGCGAGCAAGCTCTATGAATCGGGCCATGGATCAGCTCACAGCGCATCTGGATCGCGGCTGGGATCTCGCTCAACGCGGGGACCCCATCGGCGCTGAAGCATCCGCTCGCCGAGCGATTGAAATTGAGGGAGATTCTCCCGAAGCACACAACCTCTTGGGCTTTACCCGCGCGATGCGAGGGGAGCACGAAGAAGCTCTTGAGTTTTATCAACAGGCGATTGCCCTGGACGATACCTTCCTCGAAGCGCTGCTCAACGCCGCGGAACTCTGTATCCATTCTCTGGCCGATGAAGAGGCGGCTCTCCATTTTCTGAAGGACGCCGCGCACCTGGTCGAAACCGACGAGGAGCTCACGGACGTGCTCCTGCTTCAGTTTGATGCCTTGTTCAACCTGGGCAGAGAAGAACAGGCACGCGCCGTGTGCGCTCAGCTCCCGAAGCCTCCTTTTGAAAACCCGAGCCATTCGTTTCTGGTCGGTCGCGCGTATTTCGAGACGGGCCAGCTCGACGAGGCTGAAGAGCTCCTGCTCGATGCGACTCGCCGCGAGCCTCACAATCCAGAGTCTCACTATTTTTTGGCCATGATTTATGACCACCGGGGCGAGGCCCGCGCCGCCACTGAATCATTTTTGGCGGGAAGGGATCTCGACCTCAAAGCGCCTGCCTTGGCCTGGAGCCTCTCACGAGAGGCGTTTCGTAGCGTGGTGATGAGTGCCATCTCTCATCTCACGCCCCGACTTTCCTCGCTCATTCACGCCGACGAGATTTATCTTGCGGAAATGCCCGGCGTCGAAGTCGTCGCAGAAGGGGCCGACCCCAGGGCACTTTTGCTCTTAGATAGCCTCGAAGGCGGCACCCACCCCTTGCGAGTTTTTGTCTATCAGAACAACGTCGAAAAAGCCGCCGGCAGCGCTGAGCACTTGGAAGAGGTACTGAAGGCTTCCCTGGAACAGGAAATCGCCCAGGCCGCCTTCGGGGACCATGAGCATTCGGCCGAAGATCTCGGCTCGCTCAATTAGGTGACGCGCTGGGTCATCTCCCGCGCGACAATCTCGAGCAACTGACGCGACGATGACGGAGGTAGCTTTCGAAGGCTGCCAATGGCGCGGTCGGTGAAGTCCTGAGCCCGAGCTCTCACTTCTTGGCAGGCGCCACTGTCGATCACTCGCCTGCTCACCTCACGCACGACAGACTCGTCTCCCGCGTGAATCTTCATTACCAGGCTCTTGAGCTCCTGATCCCTCTGGATCGCAAGCACCAAGGGAAGAGTCAGCTTGCCCTCGAGCAGATCCGCATAAAGAGTCTTTCCGCTCTGCTCGCCCTCGTAGTCGATCACATCATCGACAAGCTGAAAGGCGATACCGACGGCGTCGCCGAAGCGGCGCAAGTGTAAAACGGCGGTGTCATCCGCGCCCGCCATCCGCGCACCCGCCATCGCCGCGAACTCAAACAAGGAGGCAGTTTTGTCTCGCAAAATGCGCTCATAGGTGCTTTCACTGACGTCGAGTTCCGTGCGTCCGCGCAGCTGTACGACTTCGCCTTCTACGAGCCGCCGGAGTGTCTCGATCAGATCCGGCAAGAGCTCGGGCGCGTGAGCCTGCGTGCGCGCCAAGGCGTTCACGAGCAGAAGATCGCCCGCCAGTACGCTCACCCCGTTTCCGAAAATACGGCGCGCGGTGGGAGAGCCTCGCCTTTCTTGACCTTCGTCCACCACGTCGTCGTGAAGAAGCGTCGCCGAGTGCGCGAGTTCAACGACCGCGGCCACCTCATAGAAGCGTTTCTCTCGGGCCGGGCCAAAGCAGCGCGCAGAAAGAAGCAGAGCCATGGGACGGATCCGCTTTCCACCGGTGCCGATGAGATGCCTAGAGGCCGCCGGGGCAGGGCTCGGACCAAGAGCTGCGACCTCCGCGAGACTGCGTTCCACTTCCGCAAGATCTTCGGATAGAAAGGTCTGGACGTCCCTGAGCCGGGTGGCGAGGTGTTCGCCCCCCTTTTGCGCGACGCCCCCCATCTGAAGGGCGGCCAAGGCTGAATCGAGCTGAAGCGTCATGATCTCCGGCGGTTTCGCTTCTTTCAAAGATTTCTGAAACTATGGTGGAGGCGGGCCTCCGGGTCAAACGGCCGCGCCTAACTAGCAGGGAATGCCTAGACCTGCGAGCCACAAAAGGCTGCCTTCTACTCTGAGCGGTCGGCCGTCCCGCGGCCGTTGACGCGGCCCGGTGCAGCCAATAGAGCAGCGGGGTGCCCAAGGCGTCAGAATCCCCAGATCAAAGACCTCGACCGAGGCGGGGCGCGGTCCTTTTCGGCCTCGTTTTCCTAGGAGTGCTCGCCGTGTACCTCTCGGCCGTCAGCACCTATCAAATCATCAAACCCACCTTGTTTCCCGATCCCGTCCCCACGGCCTTGACCTGCCGCAAGGGCGCTCTCGAACTCTATGGGTCCCTGCGCAGCGCTCGCCTCAATGCTTTAGGGCACGACAAGTCAGAACGCGAAGCCTTGACCGAATTTAGAAACTCACTCTTACCCGTCTGGAGACAGGAACCCGCCATCCGCCGGATCTGCATCAAAGACGGTGACAAACAAGCACTGGCCGCGCTTCGCACCCTAGAACGGCTGCGATATGCCGAAGAGCGAGCGGTCCGCCACAGCTCCAACGACTTGAGTCACTTGCGGGCGAAAACACCAGCTCTCGTCTCGGCTCTCGCTCCACTTAAAGAAAAGACCGAACATTGAACGACATGACCATCGCCACCCCGGAGCCGCTCGAACCCCCGCTGGAGACCTTTGACGTCCTCCCGCTCTCACCTGAGGTGCGCCGGGCCGTAGACGCTCTCGGGTACACACACCCTACCCCGGTTCAGAAGGCCGTCTTCGAATCCGTCGCCGCCGGCAGGGATGTCGTCGTCCAAGCGCGAACGGGAACGGGCAAAACAGCAGCTTTTGGCCTCCCGGCCGTTGACCGGCTCGTGGATGAGAGCCTTCACGCTCCCCAGATCCTCATCCTCTCCCCGACCAGAGAGCTCGCCCTTCAGATCAACCGTGAGCTCGAAGAACTGGCGAAGTTCAAAAAAGTAACCTGCACGGCAGTCTATGGAGGTGCTTCGATGCAACCACAGATCGATGCCATTCGAGGCGGGGCCCAGATCATCGCAGGAACGCCGGGACGTGTTCTTGATCATTTGGAGCGAGGCACCCTCTCTCCAAAAACGATCTCGGCCATCATCCTGGACGAGAGCGACGAAATGCTGTCGATGGGTTTTCTCCCCCAGATCACACGCATCATGGAGCAGCTTCCCGCGAAGCATCAATCGCTCCTCTTCAGCGCGACTCTGCCTCCCGACGTGCGCCGGATCGCGGAGACGCGCCTCACGGATCCAGAGTTCATCACTCTGAGTGGTGACCACATCGGCGCCCTGTCCATCGATCACTACGTTTACCGAAGTGCGGGAAATAAGGCCGACGAGCTGATTCAGATCCTCGAGATCGAAAATCCCGAGAGCGCGATCATCTTTTGCAACACGCGCGACCAGACCAAGCGCATTTCTACTGCGCTCAGTCGGGCGGGCTATCCTTCCGACTGGCTCAACGCTGATTTGGCGCAAAATGACCGAGAAAAGGTGATGAAAGCGACCCGCGAAGGGAAGCTTCGCTTTCTGGTGTGTACCGACGTCGCCGCCCGCGGCATCGACATTTCACACCTGACGCACGTCATCAACGCGGACTTCCCGGAATCCACCGAGAACTACGTTCATCGCACCGGTCGCACAGGTCGTGCCGGAAAAACGGGAACGGCCATCAGCCTGATCGCGCCGCAAGACGTCGGAAACCTGTACATGCTTCGGCTCACCTACAAGATCTTTCCGAAGGAGCGGGACTTACCAAGCGCCGGTGACATTCAAACCCGCAAGGAAGCTGACCTCGTTCAATTTCTCTACGAAGCGTTCCGGGGTAAAGCCTCCACACCCGCCGAGCAGAGCGTCGCACGGCGCATCCTGACCTCCGACGTGGCCGAGAGCATCGTCTCAGGGCTGGTCCGCGCACACCTCAACGGTCACCCGGATGCTGAGTCAGAAGCCGCAGAGACGAGGCGCGCGAAGGTGACGGTGGAGGTCGAACGTCCCAAGGACAAAAAGCACAAGAAAAAGGGAGAAAAGAAGGAAAAGTCCGGCAAGGAGAAGGGCCACAAGCAGAGCGAGAAACCCCCAAAAGGCGCGCGCAAAGAGAAGGACTCTCCCTCGGCCTTCTCTGATTCCGAGAGTTCCGCTCGTGTGGTGCTTACGCCGGAACAACCTTCCGTAGCGAGCCCCAAAACCATCCCGAGTCCCACAAGCACGCAGGCGAATGGCGTGGCCCTCGCCCTCGAACCTCTGGAGGTGGTCTCTGCCTCAGCGCTCTTGAGCGCGGAGGAGCGTGCCTTTTTGAGTGGAGATGCGGCGCCCGAAAAGGGATCCCGGAACCGGACTCAACCCAGACCACGCGCGGAGAACTCTTCGCCAAACCGGGAGCCCGATGATTCGGTTCGTATCTTCGTGGATGTGGGTAAGCGGGACGATATCTTCAAAGACGATTTTCTGGATACCTTGGAAATGGGCGGGATCAATTCCGCCGACATCACCTACCTCAACATCCGCGACACGCACACGTTTCTGGGGGTTCCTCCGGCAGCGGCGGAGCGTGTGATCGCTGCCCTCGACGGCCGGCAAATCGGAGGACTCGAAGTGACGGCAGAGCGAGCACGTCCTCGAAAAAACTAAAGGCATCTCCTCATAACTTCCTGAATTTATAAAGAACTTCAGGTTTCATTGAACCGCGACGAAGGGAGCCCGTTCGCTTTTTCCTCGACCGCGGATTCTGGGGAGGTTAAATTCGTATCGTCGTGGACGAACACGCGCCCCACATGGATCGGATGTATACGGACATCGAGTGGGCCCTTTCTCAGGGGCACTCAGTGGGCGAAGTCGTCCCTATGGTGGAGCGATTGATGCAAAAGGCCGCACCCCGCTCTCCCCACGGTCTTTATGCCAAGCGCCAGCTCGCGGAGCTCATCGCCCGCACGGAGCCGTTCCGCGCCGCCCGCCTCGCGCGAGAAGTGCTTGAGGAACAGCCGCTGGATGATCGCGCGCACGCCTCCCTGGGTCTCGCCTGTCTCATGATGGGTCATTATCGCATGGCTGAGCGAGCGTATCGTGATGCCTTGAGGCTGGTTCCTCACTGCCCGTGGTACGCGCACAACTTGGGACACCTGCTCGATGTGGCCCTCGGCAGACCCAAAGAGGCCCTGCCTCTGCTCAAGATGAGTCGCCGCACCCTGTGTCATGAACCTGAAATAGCCAGTTCCTACGCTCACGCGCTTCTTCGGTCCGGTCAGCCGGGGGCCGCTCGTGAGCAACTCATGTTCGCTTTTGACCAGGATGACGCCCGCGCCGACGCCGTCCTCGCCCGCTGGGCTCTGGACCCACACGGCCCGGCAGCTCCGTGAAGATCTCGCCACTGGGGTTCCAACAGGC
>CAYMQT010000064.1:0-24428 GCA_964392575.1 uncultured Polyangiaceae bacterium | reverse complement strand
GGTCGTGGCATCAGCGATGGCGAAGGGTACCTTGATGATGCGCGCGAGCGTCTGCGCGAGCAGCGTCTTGCCGCTGCCCGTGGGACCGAGCAGCAAGATGTTGCTCTTGCTGAGTTCCACATCATCGGCCGTGAAGTTGCTGTCGATGCGCTTATAGTGGTTGTGCACCGCGACCGAGAGGACCTTCTTCGCCCGCTCCTGACCGATCACGTAGTCATCGAGGATGGCCTTGATCTCGGAGGGTTTGGGGAGAGGATCGGAGCCAGATTGAGGCTCATCCTTCTCTACCTCTTCTGCGATGATGTCGTTGCAGAGAGAGATACATTCGTCGCAAATGTAGACCGTGGGGCCCGCAATGAGCTTCTTCACTTCCTTCTGCGATTTTCCGCAGAAGGAGCAGCTCAAGTTTCCGCTATTGTCTTCTCGACGTCGGTCCAAAATGCACCTTTGAATGTCTTAAGGGCTCTCAATCCCAAGGGGGCGCCTGGGGAGACGAGAGGCTGATGGGTAAGGTTAGAATCCGTTTTCCTAAGCCGCAAGGAAATGACCCCTGGTCGAGGGTTTCCCGCGCTCTCACCACGTCCAAGAACGGCAAAACCGAAGCTTCAACCGAGAAAAACGACGGCAAAGGGCGGAATCTCGAAACGAAAAAAGTGCCAAGGTGCCGAGATCGTGGAAAGTTTCTCAAAGGCCCTGTCGTGCGGGGCGCGGCGACGCACGGAGCACCCCAAGAACCAGGAAAAAGCCCCTTAGGACTTCTTCTCCTTGCTGCGATCGAAGATCTCGTCGATGAGGCCGTATTCCTTGGCCGCAGCGGCACTGAGGTAAAAATCCCGCTCGATGTCTTGCACGATCTTTTCGCGCGGCTGACTCGTTGCGGCCACCAGCATATCGGTGATGACGTCCTTCATATGACGAATTTCCCGGGCCTGGATCTCGATGTCCGTGGCCTGACCGCGCGCGCCGCCGAGGGGCTGATGAATCATGATGCGTGAGTGCGGAAGCGCGTAACGGCGCCCCTTTTCCCCTGCACAAAGAAGCAGCGCTCCCATGCTCGCCGCCTGACCGATGCAAATGGTGCTGACGGTGCTGCGCACGTACTGCATGGTGTCAAAAATCGCCAGACCTGCCGTCACCACGCCGCCGGGCGAGTTGATGTAGAGCTGAATGTCCTTGTCCGGATCTTCACTCTCCAAAAAGAGGAACTGAGCGATGATGATGTTGGCCACGTCATCATCCACCGCGCTGCCGAGGAAGACGATGCGGTCCTTCAACAAGCGGCTGAAGATGTCCCAGGTGCGCTCCCCGCGGTGCGTCGTCTCCACTACGTGCGGGTAAATGACCCCGGCGGTCACCGGCGTACCGAATGAACCAGCCTCAATTTCCAGTGAATGTTTGCGGCTCTCAAGGAGCCGAAGTGCCTCAGCACGTGTCTCGGGACGCTTTTTCATATACCCTTCCGTCTACCCCACTTGGAGCGAGGGTCCAACATGTTCACGATCAGCGGAAACGCAAGGCGTACGGACCGAAAAATCCGCGCCTCTCGGGGACGCTCCCGCTTTCCATTCAATGGATTGGGCGGCCATTTTCGGGACCAGAAACATGAGAGGCAACATCCACCCGGTCCGATCTTGTCGCGGGTCGCGGCTGGGTGTCTCTGAGTCTTTTCAATGGATTCAAGGGACGGCTGGGTGGTCGCGCGGGGGGCCCCAAATTCAAGGTGCGTCTTCGTCGCAGGGCCCGAAGAAGCAGAGCTCCTGGGTTTCTACTCCGCACTTGGTCTTGGGGACCGTGACGACCTGAGTCTCAGAATCGTCGCCTAGCGTGGCGGTGACCGTGTAGGTCCCCGGGCGATCCGAAGAACCGCACACGCAATCTGTTTCCCGAGCGAAGCACTGAAGGTCTTCGCGGAAGGCACCGTCTACGGCGGTGACCGTGGCGTCGCACAAGTGCGCGGAATTTGCTCCCCCTACACCTCCCGCGCCTGCTCCCCCGTCCGCCGGTGTGCCTCCGCCCACGACCGTCACCGACAGTGAGTACTCGAGTACAAGGGTGCAGTCTTGGGTGCATCCCAATTGCAGGAGTGTCAAAAGAACCGCTGCTAGACCAAGCACCCGCCTCATTGGAACAAACACTCGTAATAAAGCATCGCCGTGTCGGTACAATTCATTTCAAAGGCTCGTCCTCCCGGTAGAGAACGAGCCTAGAATCTACGTTAAACGTGAAGCCTTACTCGTCGGTAATATTTGCTTTTTTCTCGATGAGGTCGAGAACCTTGTTCTCCAAGATCATGCCGATGAGCATCTCGCGCTTGCGGGGCTCTGAGTACTCCGCACGCAGCTTGGCGACGTTCTTACCCGTCTGCTCGGAGAGCTCCTTGAGGCCTTCTTCGATCTGCTCGTTGTCGATTTTGATGGCTTCCTTCTTTGCGATCTCAGCCATCACCAGACCGGCGCGTACCTTGGTCTCGCTGTCATCCTTGATCTTCTGACGCAGCTCATCCCCTACTCCGTTCACCCGCGAACCCTGCATCTGGGCGCGCATGACGATCTCGCGCTCACTGATGCGCATCTGCTGCTCCACGAGGGAGGGCGGCAGGGGGATGGGGTTGGCGGCGACGAGAGCCTGCACGAGGCGCTCCGCCAGCACGTTCTCAGCCTGATCCTTCTGGGTCGCTTCGAGCTGCTTTTTGATGTCAGCTTTTAGATCGGAAATGGTCTCGAAGTCGCCAAGATCTTTGGCGAATTCATCGTCGAGGGCGGGCAGCACGCGCTCCTTCAAGTCTCCCACCTTCACGGTGAACTGAGCCTTGGCTCCCTTGAGTTTCGGGTGCGGGTGCGTGTCCGGCATCTGCACCTCGACGCTCTTCTCGTCGCCCTTCTTCAAGCCCACGAGCGCATCTTCGATCTCTTTGAAGACCTGCCCCTTGCCGATCTCAATCGGGTAACCCTTGGTGCCCGCGTCCTCAACCGGGGTCCCGTCCACCTCAGCGCTCAGATCACAAGTGACCACGTCGCCCTTCTTGGCGGCGCGCGCCTTCTTGGGCTCCTCCAGGGTGGAGTTGGCGCGGCGGATGTTCTCGAGCTCCTCGTCTACTTGCTCATCCTTGATGTTGGCGGCGGGGCGCTTGGCCTCGAGACCTTCATAAGTGACCGACTCAATCGCCGGGAGCACCTCAACGGTGGCCTTGTAGTTGAAGGGCTTGCCGGAGGTGAGGCGCTGAGGCTCCACCTTGGGCTGACTGATGGGCTGCATGGACTGCTCTGCAGCGGCCTTGGGGAAAGTCGTGTCGACGAGCTTCTGCATCACGTCTGCTTCGACGCGCGCTCCGTAGACGCGGCGGATGATGTCCCGAGGCGCCTTGCCCGGACGGAAGCCCTTGATGCGAGCGGACTTGGTGACCTTACTGAAGGCCTTCTCGTACTCCGAGGAGACGACGGCTGCGTCGATTTCGACGTTGAGCTCGACAAGAACGGGGCTGAGTTTTTCGACGGTAACCTGCATGACTTTTGTCTCTTGGGGGGCGAGGCGCCGGGGCGAGAGTGCCGCGCGCGCCTTGAGGCGGGAGGCCGGCTGCCTCCCCGGCCAGAAAGGGAAGGCTGAATGGCATGCTCCCCGACCAGGGTCAAGCCAGCAGGGTCAAGGCGGATTGTCTGCAGAAGGCAGGGGAAAACGGCTAGCAGCGGGTTTTCGGGAGCAGGATCGTTCGGGCGAGGAAGCGAAGGCCAGGCAGGCCGTGACCGGACTAGCCAGGCGGGGTAAGGTGATGGGATGAGTCGAAGCTGCCCGCTCTGCATCAGCCTGGCAGTCTTCACGACTGCGTGTGGCCACGACCAGGGGACCCGGAGGGGAGAAAACCTGGGTCAAGGCAGTGTGATGGACACCCCAAGTCTGCGGGAAGAAGCCGGGGGTCAAGGTGGAGCCACAGACACCGCTGACGGGACCGAATACCCCAAAAAGTGCGTGCTCATCGGGTGCTATTCCGCCTTTTGGCTCACGCCGACTCCCGCGTTGAGCGAAGGGTACTACTCCCTGACAGTGACCGCCGACGGACAATCTTCCCACTGCGATCTGGAGGTCCGCTATTCGTTTCACCGCGTCAAGTGCCTCGGCGGCGTGGAAATGACTGGTTCCAATACCTCCCTTCTCGTCTTCGGGGCGCCGGAACAGGTCTCGCTCGTGATGAGCGACGGAATCTCGGACATCGCGAACCAAGATTTTTCTCCGACCTACGAGGAAGGTCACTTGGATCCCGAGTGCCACTCTGAGTCCTCTCATTGCTTTGTTGCAGTGGACGAACTGGTGATCGAGCCGCCGGAGCTCTAGCGACCGGGCCTGTTCGTGGCTCCGCCCGCAGCGTTCGCCGTCTGGACAGAGTACTCGGCGGTCGTCACCCTCTACTTCAAGCGGCGACGTAGGGGCTCATGGCGCGCAGCAGGCCGCCTGCGAGCTGTCTCAGCTCGACGGCTTCGGGCAGGCCGGCGACGGTTCGCTCCTCCTGGGAAAGTGAGTTCTCCGGCTTGATTTCAGAGAGTTGAGCGAGAGCAGCGTTCAGGTGCTCCTCCACCCGGCGGCGCTCTTTTGCGGTCAACTGCGAAAGAAACCAAGCGTGAAGCTCCCACGCCAACTGCGCGTGACGCGTCTCGTCCCGAGCGATGCCAGCGAGCGTCCGACGCACGCACGCCGAGCCCGCCCCGCGTGCCTGCCTGAGAGCCAGAAGAGCCGCGAAGGTTTCAAGAGCGCAGCCTTCCCGCGCGTTTTCTAAGGCCCATTCCAAAAGCGGGCGTTCCTTCGGGCGACTCCGCCGAACAGGGAGCGGGCGTCCGCCCCAGCGCGCAGCGAGTCGACCCATGGAGCGAGCATGACGCACCTCGTCAGCCTGCGCGGCGCGCGCGCTTTGAATGAAGTGTGAGGGCGCGCCCCAGCTTTCCAAGACGCAGGCCAAGCGAGAAAAGCTCCCCACACTGGCCGCTTCCGAAGACGCCTCCCGGCCAAAATAAGCGCCGAGCGGGCTTTTCCCCTGTCCCGCAGGAGCGTCTTTCCACGAGGCATCTCGGCGCCCTGTGCAATAGATGACCTCCTTCACCAAACAATCGACATGAAGAGTCGCCGCCATCGCCCCGCCGGGCTCTTCTCCTGCCGCAGCTCCGCCTGCCCCGCCGACGGCGGGAGGTGCGATGTCCGCTTGCCCGTCATCCTCTGGCGGCAGCTCTTCCTCGAGCGGCTCTTCCTCCAGCGGCTGAGCCGACGGCTGGAACTCCGTCACCGCAATCAGTTCACAGGAGACTTCTTTAACCACTCCATAGCTCATCGCGGTTGCGCAGGCCTCATCGCACGTTCGGAGCAGCTGTCCTTCTTCGTCCACCCACTCCGAAACATCACTCACCGTTCCGATCACCTCATGTTCGTTTTCTTCCTCCCAGGGTCCCCCGTCGCACCCGCAGCTCGCACACCCCCCAGACAAAATGCCAAGGATGCCGGCTAAGAACGGAGGGGCGCGCATTCTCCCTGTCTACCACCGGAGGCCTCGGGCGCAAAGGCGCGCAGGGAAAGGCCCGCAGGGAGACTCGTACCTGCCCTCCCCCACAAATCCCCTCGCCCGCACCCGGGGCCTCTGCTTCAATTGCGCTCATGAAGCTACGTTTCGTTGATTTCGCTTTGACCTCCCTTCTCGCTTCCTCCTTCTTGCTGGCCGCGGGTTGTTCCGGCGCCGCAAAGGAGCCTGCGGCCGCCCCGAGTCCCGAGGAAGCCGCCCCGAGCCCTGAACCTGAGCCTGCGGGGGACAGCGCAGAGGCGGAGCCCGCTGCGGAAGACGCGTCGGGAGCCCGTCTCGCCGACGGGGGCGCGGGACGCGCCCCGAGCCCCGAGGGCGGAGACTGTTCGGGCATGATGGGGCTCGCCTGCCAAGAGGGGCTGTTCTGCAAGTTCACTCTGGAGGCTCAGTGCGGAGCCGCCGATCAGACGGGCACCTGCGTGGTGCCGCCCCAGGCCTGCACGCGCGACTATCGCCCCGTTTGTGGATGCGACGACAAGACCTACGGCAATGAGTGCGGAGCTCACGCAGCAGGCACCAGCGCCGCGAAGATGGGCGAGTGCGGGAAGTAGCCGATTGCCGTAGAATCAGAGAATGAGGGAGCCGCTCGATTTTCACAACCTGGCCGACGCGAGAAGCTGGGCGCTTCACGAAGCGGTCGCTTTGAGGATTGAGTCTGATCCGGAGGCCTCTGGCAAGCAAGTCCCTTCGCCAGCGCTTTGGACGCGAGGACGCGCTGGGCAATCCTGAAGCGACCCGAGCTGAATCTCAAAGGAGGGCGCTCATGAATTCTGGGGCGCGTGAGCGATCCGCGGCCAGGGTGAGACGGGACGGCGCGCGGCGCCGCCCTCAGTTGCTGCCGCCGGCTCCGCCGTCGCCCACAGGAGCGGCGGTCTTGCCGACCGGGTGCGCGTAGAAGTCCTCGATGGTGAGGCCTTTGCCGCCGTTCGCCATCTCAAAGCCTGCTTGAATGCTCTGCAGGTACATGTCTGCTTCGAGGTAGCCCCTGTTGACCGAGTCCTCGATGAAATACTTGAGATCGAATTCCCAGGTATTGAAAGGTGACTCCGGAACGTAGCTCACGACGTCTGCGTGCCCGTTCGAGCCGTAAAACCGATAAAAGAGCTTATCATGAATGCGTACCACTCCCTGAGTGGAGCACGCTTCGACGTAGCGGGGTGGCTGACTCAAACAGCTGTAGCCGTCCCCTGTCCCGGTGATCGGATTGAACTTGTCTGCGTCGAACCACACCATGAGAAATGTGTCGGGAGGCCCCCGAAACAGATCTCTGTCGTGAGTAAAGTACACGTCGTACGTGGTATTTCCGGAAAAGGCGATGGACGTGGTGTTGGTCTTCAGACCCGTGCGGACGGACTCGATGTCCGAAATCGCCATGGGAAACTTGCTGTCGATGGAAACACTTCCACCTTGATCCACCCCGCGATACACGGACGGGTACGCGGCCACATCCCAAGTATTGCGGTCGCCCGTAGGGATGATGATCTCATCGACGGAGAAGATATTTTTTCCGCCGGCGGTGATGGTCTGATCAGCACCACCCCACGGATTGGTCTGGACGTTGTAATGATCGTCGCCGACCTCAAGAGCGAAAACGTGATATCCGCTCTGGGTCCCGCCACCCTTGATGGCTCCACCGAAACGACTTGGCCAGGTGTCCACCTCGCCGAGAGTTTCGATGGTGTCTTCTACCTCGAACTCCTGACCCCCTCCCCCGCCGCAGGCGTTCACGGTGACGGATCCAAGCAGCGAGAGTGAAGTAAGGACGTAAAGCTTTCTCATCCGCTAGTTGTATCGCGCTTCAGAACGGCGACAAGTCTGTTCCGGAAAATCTGCTCGTTACCGGAGGTCCGGGACCGGGATTGCTGGGGCTGATGGGCTGGGGCTGATGGGCTGGGTTGATTGGTGGCTGGGGTTGATTGGTGTAAGGAAAGAGAAGACCCATGACAGCGGCCCTTCGGATTTTCCGTCAGATCCGGCGCCTTTACCGCTTCGCCATCGCCGTCATTCTTTCCGCCGGACTTCTGGGCTGCACCTACAAGCCTCTGGCTGGCTCCAGCATCGGCTTCAAACTGTCCCCCAGTTTACGGCGAGAAGCCCAGGCGGCAGGCGAAGCGAACCTCTACGTGCAAGGCTGGCTCGAACGCGACTGGGAACTGCGTGACGCTCCGCTGTTTGTCGTGGCCCTGGGGCTTTCAGAAGACGAGCCCGAGGTCGTCGCTGTCATGCCTGTGGGTAGTGCAGGCTCTTACGGTCTGTACCTGCCCGCCGCAAAATACAAACTCATAGCCTTCGTCGACAAGAACAGCGACGCACTTTTGCAAGCAAGCGAAATCGTGGGCGAGAGGAGGGAGCTCGTGACCCTCTATGCGGACGGCCCCAGCGCGCAGTTCGACATGGATCTGATCGTCCCGGGGAAAGCTCCTCCAAACGTAGAAAAGCTGCTCCAGGAGAACATCGACCTCGGGGACCTCACGGAGCCAAACCTTGCGGTCGCTCGGGATCTCACGGACGCCCGCTTCGCTCCCGAAGAAGGCACGCTCGGGTTGATCAACCCCAATGCCTTCCTGCAAAAGCATCCGCTCGTACAGTTTGTCAGGGAACCTGATTTTACCGACGAGCGCCCTGTCGTGGTGATGGTGCACGGCATCGACGGCACACCGTCGGTCTTCGCCAAGCTCACGGCAGACATGGGCAACCGATTTCAGTCCTGGTATTTCTATTACCCTTCCGGAGCCCGCTTGCCTGAAAGCGCGGAGGTGTTGAATCATCTCTTTTTTTCAGGGCAATTTCTGCCGCGCATGCCCCGAGCGGCCCTGGTCGCGCACAGCATGGGAGGACTCGTCTCCCGCGCCGCGCTCAACCGACACAAGGCGCTCAAGGAGCAAGCGCCCTACGCGCCCACCCCCGTCCCCTTGTATGTCTCCTTCGTCACGCCCTACGGAGGCGTCGAGGAAGCGAACATCGGGATCCGCACCTCGCCCTTTCGGGTGCCGAGTTGGATCGATGTAGCCTCGGGCAGCGAATTTCAAAAGGAACTGTTCGCGCCGCTCGAAGATGGCACGACGTTTCATCTGATTTCTGGAAATAGCGAAAAAAAAAGCGACGGGACCATCTTGCTTTCGAGTCAACAGGCTCCTCTGGCGGTGAAACAAGCGGCCAGCGTCAGCACGTTTCCTCAAAGCCACGTCGGGATCATGAGCGATCCAAAGGCCCTGGCCTCCTGCATCGAGCGACTGAAAAGCCTCACAGCATCTGCCGAATACGAAAGGACGAAAGGCGACCCACTCCTCTCTGATGAAGAGCGCGTGCGGCGTGCGAAGGTCGTCTTTTCGTACCTCCACAATGTCCTTTCGGAGCGCTCGATCCCGTTTTCCGTCATGCGCGTGACCCGGACGGCTGCGCGTTTCAAAATCGGCGCTCCTGAGGGGCGCTCCACCCTCTTGTTGGCGGTCGGAGAAGGGCTGCGCGCCGAGTTTCCCGAGTCGAAGAGAGAAGGACTTTGGGAAAAATGGCAAGAGCCAGATGAAGGTGAGGTCACGGGGTTTTACCGAGAACTTCTGCTCGCCCTCGATCAAGAAACAGCCAAGGTGCCAACGCGCGCGAAGCCTGCTCCGGTCGTGGCACAAGCGCTCCCCCCTGCCCCCAACTGGCTCACTCCCTATCCCCCGCCCGTGCATCTCTTCGCGGGCCTTTCCGGAAGGCTGAACTTAGGAGAGCAGTACCTGAGTCTGCGCGTTCCCGTTGAATTTTCGATGTACTTTGGTCGGTTTGGGTTCGGCACCGACGTTCGACTCCCGCTCCTCTCTCCGGTGATTCGGGCAGACGAGCGTGACGTGACGTATCATCCTTTTGGGTTCGGGCTCGGACCGCGCATGAGATTTGGACACAAGCACTCGACCTTGAGTGCAACCCTGGGAGCGAATTTCGCCGCCGAAGTCGGGAGCGCACAAATGACAGCATCCGAGAGCGGGCGCCCCGGGCCCCGTAACGATGCCCTCGAGAGAGAGTTCGCAGGAGCCGTGGGAGGCTACGGGAGCGCTCATGTGGGCTTCCGTATCACCCAAGACTTCTACCTGCGCACCGGGGCAGATTTCGGCTCTCTCTTTTCGAGCGTGCGCGCGCAGGCGGGTTCTCAAGAACTCATCCTTCTTGAGCCGATTTTTCTCAACCTCCTTCTAGGAGCTGAGATCCGGATCCCCTAGAGTTTGCGAAGAACCCGCAAAAACCACGAGGATGAAGAGTCCTATCCATAAGCACAGCAGATTTCTACAAAGACAAGACATGACTCACACACGCTACGGCCGCGGAACCGATGGGCCCCTTCGGCACTTGCCCGCCAAAGCGCTCCGGGAAGTCCTACGCGAGGGATACTCTCGCACCGACTTGAAGGCCGACGTGCTGGCCGGAATCGTGGTCGGCATCATTGCTTTGCCTCTCGCAATGGCGCTTGCCATCGGGGTCGGAGTGGCGCCAGAGCACGGACTCTACACGGCGATCATTGCCGGTTTCGTCATCGCGGTACTCGGCGGCTCACGAACTCAAGTGAGCGGGCCGACCGCTGCCTTCATCGTCATCTTGGCGCCGATCTACGCCAAGTTTGGACTGGCTGGACTTTTTGTCTCTGGCCTTTTGGGCGGGGTGTTTCTCATTTTTATGGGAGTTCTCCGGCTTGGCAAACTCATTCAGTTCATCCCTCATCCTGTCACGACAGGGTTCACCGCCGGAATTGCCACGGTCATCGCGACGTTGCAGCTGAAGGACATCTTGGGCCTCACTTTACGCGAAAATCCAGGACATTTTCATGAAAGGGTCTTCTTCATGGTCGAGGCGCGAGGCACGGCGTCAGCGGCCGAAGTCTCCATCGGTCTCTTCACTCTTTTTGTCCTCGTCCTCTTTCCGCGCCTCACACGCCGGATGCCGGCTCCCCTGGTCGCGCTCCCTTTGGCGGCCCTGGTCGCGCTCGCGCTCGAAGCCCATTTTCCGGAGTTTAGGATCGCCACGATTGATCGACGCTTTCAGACCACGATACTCGGTGAGGTCATTTCCGGGATCCCACAGCTGCCTCCCCTGCCTCTCGTTCCTTGGCTCGCTGAGGGGCCGAATGGACACGCGCTCAAGCTCAGCTTTGATACCTTTCGGGAGCTTTTCACGGGTGCCCTCGCCATCGCCATGCTGGGAGCCATCGAGTCGCTCCTTTCCGCGGTCGTCGCCGACGGCATGGCGCGGACCAAACACGACCCAGATGCCGAACTCATTTCGCAAGGCATCGGCAACCTCATTGCGCCCTTTTTCGGCGGGATCCCGGCCACAGGCGCAATTGCGCGCACGGCGACGAACATCAAAGCCGGAGCTCGCTCGCCCGTTTCTGCCATGGTTCACTCGCTGACGGTTCTCCTCGCCGTCCTGGCCCTGGCACCTCTCTTGGGGTTCCTCCCCATGGCCTCCTTGGCGGCCCTGCTTTTGGTCGTCGCCTGGAATATGTCAGAGGTGAAGCACTTCATGCACATCCTTCGCGTGGCGCCCAAAAGCGACGTGGCCGTGCTTCTCACCTGCTACGGGCTCACCGTCGGCATGGACATGGTTGTCGGCGTTTCCGTCGGCATGGTGCTCGCAGCGCTCCTCTTCATGCGCCGCATGGCGGAAGCGACCGAAGCACGCCCCGTGCCCGAGGGCGATCCGTCGATCCCTGAGGATCTGCCCCGAGAGATCACGGTCTACGAAATCTCCGGCCCGCTATTTTTTGGTGCCGCGCAAAAGGCCATGGCTTCGCTCGAAATCGTCGCTCAAGAAACGAGGGCCGTGGTGATCGTGATGGATCAAGTCCATGTCATGGATGCAACCGGCCTCGTCGCCTTCGAAAGTGCCCTTTCGGAGCTCGAACGCGCCAAGTGTCGAGCCCTGCTCTGC
The DNA here is from genome assembly GCA_964392575.1 of uncultured Polyangiaceae bacterium. Taxonomy (GTDB): domain Bacteria; phylum Myxococcota_A; class Polyangia; order Polyangiales; family Polyangiaceae; genus NIC37A-2. The sequence continues at coordinate 12,967 of CAYMQT010000064.1, read as the reverse complement.
GGCGTCCAGCCGCAACCCCGCGCACTTTTAGAAAAGAGCCGCATCACTGCGCGCGAGGGCGTCTCCATCTGGGAAACCGTAGCCGAAGCCCTGACACAAGCGCGCCAGCTCGTGTAGCGCCCACGGCGTTAGATACCGAATCGCTCGCGTCACTCGAACGAGTAGATCTTGGAAAAATCGTTCCTCATGCTGACGACGAGCCAATGCGCCGTGCTTGCTTGATCGAGCGCCCACTCACGCGCTTTCAACGTCGGTCGTTCGAGGGTAGCCTGTGACACAGGAGGCAGAGGGGAGACAGATGGACACCGAGTACAATCTACTCTTTGGTATTTTAGCCCGTCACGCCGGGCTCATCGATACTCAGACGTTGATCGAAACTTTTCACTTGTGGAAAACAGACAGGACACGTCCCCTCTCCGCGCTTTTGACAGAGCGCGGCAAGATTGAACCGTCAGGACTGGAAAGAGTCGGCAAATTGCTCGACGAGCTTGCGACGGATACCAGTCAAAGCATCGAAGGTACGTTTTTTGTCGTACTCGATGAGCTAGAACGATTCATCGACGCAGGTGAAGCAGACGAGGTTCGTCATACGGTCGTTACCATCCTGGGTATCGCTCCCTCGGTGGTGGTGACTCAGCCCGATACCGACGGGATCGACAAGACCATGTACGGGAGCGATGAAGTCAGTCTCCCTCACTTGACGAAGCAACAGCCATTGCCCAGCGGCCCACGCTACACTCGCACGTCGCTCCATGCGGAGGGAGGCATGGGGAGCGTATGGCTGGCACATGACGCGAACATCGGCAGGGACGTTGCGTTGAAGGAGCTTCAGGCGGCGGCCCTGGAAAACAATTCCATCTCTGCACGATTTCTTCGCGAGGCACAAATCACGGGACAGCTGGAGCATCCTGGCGTCGTGCCCGTGTACGAACTTGGACGCGACCCCAAGACTGAACAGCCATTTTACACGATGCGCTTCGTCCGGGGGCGTACGCTGACGGAGGTAACGAAACAGTTCCACGAACATCGCAAAGCCGGCCGCGATGAACCACTGGAATTCGTCGAGTTACTGAGCGCTTTCGTTTCGGTGTGTCATACCGTTGCCTACGCTCATTCCCACGGCATCGTGCACCGCGATCTGAAGGGAGAGAACATCGTCGTGGGCGATTTTGGTGAAGTGATTGTGCTCGACTGGGGTATCGCCAAACGACTCAGACACGGTGAGGAGGATCAGGTTAAAAACGGTAGTTTCGATCTATCCAATGCCAGCTACCCTGCACCGCTCAGCTACCCTGCACCGCTCAGCTACCCTGCACCGCTCAGCTATCCTGCACCGCTCAGCTATCCTGCACCGCTTCCTGAAGCAGGAAAGACGCTCATGGGTCAAATCATGGGGACACCGGCCTATATGGCACCGGAGCAAGCCACCGGGCGCCTGGACTTGGTGGGCCCCTGCACCGACATCTTTGGCGCCGGCGCCATCCTCTATGAGATCCTGACAGGACATCCACCGTTCGACGGCACCGATACCAGGGAGGTGCTAGATCGTGCACGGCAAGGAGAAATCACCGCACCACGGCTCTTTTGGCAGGAAGTGCCGTCGGGTTTGGAAAGCATCTGCCTGAAGGCTCTTGCCAAAGAGCCAGCGGATCGTCACTCCAGCGCCACGGAGCTGGCGCGACAAGTACAGGGCTGGCAGGATGAACAGCGTCGCAAGGCAGAGAACGAGTTGCGTCAGGCGGGTCAACGGTTGATGCAACAACAGGCAGCTTTGGTAAAGCTGACGCGAAGTGAGGTATTTTCTGTCGAGGATCTCACTCAGATTTTTCACCAGATGATCGAAGTCTCCGCGAGGACACTGGATGTGGAGCGGGTCGGTGTCTGGCGGTACACGGAGGACCGCAGCGCGATCCGCTGCCATCTGCTCTACGAACGGAGTGCAAACAGGACCTCCTCAGGGATTGAGTTGCAAGCCAAGGATTTCCCTGGCTATTTCCACGGGCTGTCAGCCAGTGAAGTGCTGGCGGCCCACGACGCGTGTGAAGATCCGCGTACTCGCGAGTTCACCGAGTCGTATCTGATACCGCTGGGCATTGGAGCCATCATGGATGCTCCCATTCACGTGGCTGGAGAAATGGACGGCGTCGTCTGTCACGAGCATGTGGGCCCTCCGCGTACGTGGATGCCAGACGAGCAACTCTTCGCCATCGCCATTGCCAACCTGGTCTCGCAAGCCATCAGCCAGTGGACCCAGCGCTAGAACGCCGGCTGAAAGCGGCAACCCCTTAGAAACCTGAACAATCAGAATTGATGAAAATATTCTGCGCGTTGAGATCCGCCTCGATTTCCGCCAGATCTTCGCAGTCGAGGGGGTTCGTGTTGAGATCGATCGTTCCGCTGAAGTTGAGCGGATCCGCGGCGGCAAAGTCGGCGAGAGACTCCACTTTGTTGTCGATCAGTCGAGCTCGGATGAGGCTGCTTGAAGCCGCCAAAGGGGCGAGAGAGGTGATCTCATTGCCATTTACGCGGATCTCTCTCAGCACATCCGCATTTCCCACCCCGGCGAGGGAGGTGAGCCCCAGATCCAAAGCGACCAGGGTCCGCAAATGGAGGGCGGAACCTATGCCGCTGAGGCTTCCCACGTTGGATCCAGAAACATTGAGTTCTCGCAGCAGTGGGAAGTTTGAAAGACCGGAAAGCGAAGAGGCTCCTGAACCACGAGCATCAAGATACTCAAGTGAGGCCATGGTCCCCAGAGCAGACAGAACGTTCAGGGAATTTCCCGCTATGTTGAGATAGTTCAAATACGGAAGGTCATCAAATCCAGGATCGCTTGAGATAGACTGCCCGACGACACTCAGCGTACGTAGATTCTTCAGGGTGACGACATGCGTCATGTTGCTGAGAGGCGCGGGCGAGCCCGTGCATGAATCATTGATGTCAACGTAGAGTTCACGGATGGAGGATTTTCCGGCTAAAGGCGCAAGGCTGGTCAGGGGATTGCAGCTGAGATCGACGCTGATCAAGGAGTTGTGGTGCAAAAGCGGCGTTAGATTGCTGACGTTCTGGTTGTAGAGAGTGAGGTAGAGCAAGCTCTGCAAACACTCGAGGCCTGCGAGAGAGGCGATCTTCGTCTCACCCATTTCCAAGGAGGCCACATAGATTTCGTCGACTGCGTTGAGGTCACCGACAGTGATCGCGCTGCCATCGAACACACCCGCTGCGTTCTCGAGCACTCGCCTCAACGTGGGGTCCTCGATGACGGGGTTGCTGGCAGCGTTCAGGACCGTGCTGAGAGAACAGGCAGACGTATTTTCACAGAATTCACCCGTCGTCCCGCGCGGACAGGCGCAGGCAAAGCCCGTTGCCTTCTCCAGACAGGTACCGCCGTTTTCGCAAGAGTTTCCATCACAATCCGGGGTAGCTTTGCAGAACGTGCCGTCTCCAAGCTGACTTCCGGAGCACACACAGCTGACCTCGCCCGGAACCCCCAAGCATTGCATCCCCAGATCCTCACACGCAGTCGAGCCAGCACATCCGCCGGCCAGCGTACAGGTGCCGTTGTTCTGCGTTTCATAACCAGACGCACAGTCGCAGACGTATGAGCCCGGCTGATTGAGACAAGTAGCCCCCACGCCGCAAGGCGACGTGCCCTCACACTCATCGATGTCCGTGCAGTTGCCTCCGCCCGAAGGCTCAAACCCGGGACGACAGGCGCAAGCCGCCACCGTACCGTCCGTCACACAGACGCTGTTGTCGCCCGGGCAGGAGAAATCGTCGCACAAATCCCCCTCCACACAGACGAAACCGTTTCCAGAAAACCCTTCCTTGCAACTGCAAGTGAAGCCGTCCTCCATCTGCGTGCAAGTCGCATCCTGGGCACAACTGTCCGGACCACAGAGGGGGATCCCCTCACAAGCTTCCGACTCACAGACACACGCAGCGGACATTCCCTCCGCCCGACACACGGCCCCGGTCGGACAAAAGACGTCTTCGCACGGATCCAGGGTACCCATTCCGCCCATGCCCCCTTCGTTGTTTCCTCCGCCCGTAGACATCGGCGGAAGGGGGGGAGAGTCATCCTCATCACGTGAACACATGAGGGACGATGAAGCCAAACCGAGAACCAGCACCGACTGAAGGACAGTGCGATTCACCGAGCGAGCCCTGCGGCTCGTCAAACGGGTAAGTCGTGTTTTCTGCGTCATGGGCGAAGGGATCCTTACCTGGCCTGCGATCACTGATCAATCACGCAGGTATAGCTGAGTTTCCAATCAGCCAGGGTGGCATTGTTCGTCCCGTCCGCCTCCAGGGTCATGGTGAGTTCCAAGAACTTCGACTGATTCGTTTCTCCCCCTGGATAGAACGTGTCTCCCACGTTTGCGCCGCATCCGATCAGCGGACAGATCTGAGTAGACGTGGCAGCAGCAGCCGTGCCGAGCAGCGTCCTGCCCCCAGAGAAGGTACCATCACTTGAGAGACGCGCTTCAAAGGTCACCGTTGCGGCACCCGCAAGCACTGTATTCCATCCGAGATAGCCCCAGGCGACCGTGGAGTTGTTGGGGCATTCTGCCTCGTAGACTTCGATGACCGTCTTTTCTGAGTCACCCGTCATCGAAGAGCCACACATGCGATCAAACGGGTAGTAGGTCCAGTTGTCGAGATCATTGCACTCGCTCTGAGTGGCGCTGCTCTTCATGCGAACCTGCGCCGTCATGTCCTCCATGTAGACCGGACAGCCGGTGATGACTTCACAGGTGCCCGCGGCAATCGGGACGTTGATGGTGCACACGGCCGGATCCTGCCAAAAGGCATTCGGGATCGGGGTCGCGAACTGAGCAGTCTGACGAGGGAAGAAGACGATCTCTGCCTGCCCGGCCAAAAGAGCCGAGTCCCCACGGTTACAAACGGGGATCTGATCGTCGCACGGAGCATCCGCTGTGAGATCCACATCCGGGCAGTGCCCGGCGGGACGGGGGATGAGATTGTCGCTGGCGTCCATGTTGCTCACGCACACCCCCCCTTCCGACACCGCGGCCGACTGAGCCGGCGTGGTGCCTGTGGGACAGGGGTTGGGCGGAGGAACGGACGGATCGATGCCGCGGGAGAGGCAGGCATTCCGATTCACGCCCGCAGCATTGACCACCGCATCATTTTCCAAGTTGAAACCACCGCTGATGTTGTGAACCATGCCGTTGATCGTGGTTCTCCCCTGCAGGTTGACCGTGCCGGCCCCACCGACAATCGAGAACACGCCGTCGGACTCATACGTTGCGTGGCCGACGCCCAAAAATTTGATCTCGCTGCCGTTGACCCAAACGTTGAGCTGAGTCGGACTATTCGTGGGGGAGACGATGTTCGCTTGATTGGCCACCTCAAAGATACCACCACAGACGTAAATGTTCACCGTGGAGCCGTCGGCCGGCAGATTGAGTGTCGAGCTGCCGCTCACTCGGAAGCTGTTGACGTAGTAATCCCCATGACCTCCGCTGGGCAGAGTGAAGTTGTTCTCGACCGTAACATTGCCGTAGCTGTTCCCTTTGGTCGGAGCAGTCGTCCAAGGCGCCCAAAGGTCACTAGCTGTCGTAACGGAACCACAGCCCGGACCCGGGCTCGGAAGGACCTGGGCCCACGTCGGCAAAGTGTAGGGGGCCATCGTGAGGGAGTTGTCCTTCGTTCCAGTCACATTGGTGTGGCCGATCACGAAAGCGCTGGTCACCTTGGCGTTTCCGTCGAGGAGGCCGCTCCCGTTGATCGCGCCGTTGGCGAAAACGCTTCCGTAAACCCTAGAGCCATTCATGTTGGCCGCCCCGGAACCGTTGGTCAGAGCGTAGTCGCAGAGGCTGTTACCGACTACCGGAGAGGGTGGAGTCGGAGGGGAACCTGTGGCTGCGAGAGTGTACTGGTCCACACAGGATGCATTCCAGTCCATCGCCCCGCCGCCACAGCAGCCCGAAAATCCGGGGGCATCACACACCGCCTCGACAGCAGCAGAGCAACTCTCGTCGAGCCCCGCTCCCACGACGCACGCATCGTGGGTGCAGACCGAGGGAGTGAGCGCGCCACAGGTGACGGAACAGACTTTCTCTACCTTATCGGCGCAAAGGGTTTGATCCCAGAAGCCAGCAGCGCTGCAGCAGCTGGGCTGAAGCTCACAGATCGCGTTCACACACCAGTCATCCCTGCGGCAGGCAGGGTTCGACAAGGGGGCACCCGCAACGCACTTGCTATGGGAGCAGGAGGCTGCCGTGAACGCTTCGGTGCAAGAGCTGTTGACCTGACAGTCCGCAGAAGAAACGCAATCCTCGACGTCGTAATCAAGCACGGACGGCGAGCCCACCAGGACCGGACATATCTCCGGAGCTATCGGCATCGTGGGGATGACGATGTCAGGGCAATCGTCGAACTCGTTCCAAGCCGAGGCCCAGTTTGTCCCTTGCCCGGGCCAGTAGTTGGCCCAGCCGCCCGCGCTGCAGTTGGCCGCGTTGGTGCAGACGTAGCGCTTACCTCCGTAGGTCACTTGGGCGCCATTCGCGTACGCGATGCCGTCCATATAGAGGGCGACCGATCCGCAAGTGATCTGGCCCATGAGATTCGCGTCGTTACAGTCCTCGACCGTCGGCGGGAGGCTCACTCCTGAACCGGTGAAGACGTTGTTGGCCCATACCAGGACCTTGGCATCGGTGCCGTTGCCCACGCTGATGTCGCAGTCGGGAGCGATGAGCATGCCCGACAGTTTCGTCGAGCTTTCCGAATAGATGCAGCAGTTGTCCGATCCGTTCGGCGCACAGCCTCCGCTCACCTCGGCGCTGTAGATAGTCACCAAATTGGCCGCTACTTGGGCATTTGTGCTCGTGTCGATCATCTGAGCGCCGTTCTTCAGGGCAAACTCAGTGCAGACGGTGATGTCCCACGGTCCGCCCCCTGCCATACGGAAAGGTACACCCGAGCCGCTTCGATAGCTGTTGAAGACGTACGAGCCAGGAGCCAAAAGCGTCATGGTGCTCGCGTTGGGCACGTCGATATCACCGTAGATGCCTGGATAGAGGGCGCGACTGGAGCCGGTCAGGTCCGCTGCTGCTGCTGCCGTTGCACACACGGCAGTCGTATCGCGCCGGTAGGCATCCACCGTCGGGAGCGGTGTCGGAGGACTAGGAAAAGGAGCGATCGCCGGAGGAGTTGGCGCCACGAGAGGCGGCGAAGCCTGCATCACGTTGGGCGAGCCGCCTCCCCAGTTTGCGCAGGTTCCTGGGCTGGTCACAGTGCCTCCAAAATAGGCATTACCGATCACACCCGTGCCGGTACTGTGCCCGCAGTTGCCGTTGCCGCCCGCATGAAGGGTCCCGGTGATTCGGTTATCCGCGGCATTGAACCCGACATTTCCCCCCAACCATACATTGCCGCCCACGCGAGAGTCTCCCACCGAAAAAATGAGATCCCCACCGATGTGCATGTTCACAGCAGGCTTGTTCTGATTCTGGATCGTGACATTGCCCCCCACATAGACATTCGCTCCAGTGGTGAAAGTGGAGGAGTTGATGGTGAAACTTCCGCCACAGTTCACGTCCCCGTCGATGCGACTGCTGTTGGAAATGCTGCAATCTCCGAGAGCGGTCACCGGTCCCTGCACCGTCCAGCCTGAACTAGGCGAGAGGAAGTTGCCGTGAGTAAAAATGCCGTTCACGCCTACTGTGGCGGAGTTGCCGATGGTGACGTCGCCCTCGGCGACGATCTGCGCAACGGAAAGACCCGAGCCCGTCGTCACCGAGCCCGTGGTGTAAACGAGGCCGAAGGAACTAGCATTGGTCAGGTTGAGGTTGGCGCTCGAAATCAGGGCGCCCGCCGTCACCATGGACGAGAGGATGACGCCATTGTGGGCGCCGACGGCGCCCGGATAGTTCGTGGCATTGTTGAGGTTCATCGTCTGGTCGGCGAGCACCGAGAAACCACAAATCTCCGGAACTTGCGGCGGAGGCGTCGCGCTGCAAAGCGTGTAGACTGCGTTGACACAGTCTTCTGACCAGCTCGTCGACGTCGCCCCGTCACAGCAATGCGCCAAGGACGGATCCGAGTCACAGACGGTCGCCACACAGGGATGACAGGAACGCGGGAGCGCGGGAGTGTCGACGTCGCACAGTTCGTGAGCGCACAACGCCGTGGTGCTCCAATCATCGAGCGGTCCCGGATCCATTCCGGGGGTTCCCATCGTGCTGATGTCGACAGGATCCTCCGCCCAAAACTGACAGCTGAGGTTGCAAGGATTGTTGATACAGTCGATGGGCGTCGTGAGCGCGAGAGCGTCACGGCCGGAGGGCGCCTCGGACACACGTTGGCCGGATTTGTCGTAAGCGGTTGCGTCTACCTGCTTCGTCACAGAGCCATTTTCACAAGGTCCCCACTCATCCTTAGCCACGCAGGTGCGTGTGCCATGATAACAAGACAGAACTCCGCTCTTTTGCTCCAACGTGACGGAGCACGACACCACAGCTCCAACTTCGCACGAAGCGCTGGGAGGAAGGGTCTCCCTCCCGTTCACGTCGTTTAGGTATCCGACTTCACCCTCACCTCCGCACGACGCCAAAACAGGAACAAGAGCGAGGAGGGCGATACGGAGGAAACGAGCAATCCCAGAAGCCGACAGCAACGAGCCGAAGAGCGACAAGGTGAAAAGAGGACGCAACGGAGGTGAAATATTTTTCATAAGTGAACCTGGTGAGCCCGGGGTCAGTAAGATGCTAGCACAAGGAACGCCCGTACGAGACAGGCGGAACGCAACGTTCAAAGCTGAAAAGCTCCTCCTAGATGCAGTGGAACAAGCCCCTCGCCCCTATCACCCCGATCACTCTGTGGTCACATGTGTTCCCATGTATCCCGCACCCTCCTACCAGCCCCGAAGCACACCAGTCTCACACGCTTGCCGCCGCGCCACAGTTGGGACACTGTGTAGGCATGGGACTCGTGTAGAGGAGGGACATTGGTAAAGCGGCGAACCTTGAGTCGGACCATAGGAGTCCTCACTTGCTTGCTACCGGTGGGTTGCGGCTTTGTCGGACTCGACCTGAACGATAGCAACCAGGATGACGTCCAGATCGGCGACGGTGACGGTGACGCCAAGATCGGCGACGGCGATGGTGACGCCAAGATCGGTGACGGGGATGGCGATGGCGATGCTGACGGGGACGGCGATCCCTCAACGGGCGGGACCGACGGAGCCGGGGGCTCCTCAGCCACAGGCGGAAAAAGCTCGACCGGAGGCTCGGATGGGACCGGTGGTGACGAGGGAAGTGGAGGACTCAACAACGGGACCGGTGGTTTTTCCCTGTGGGAACCGCTCCTGTACCACGACTTTGAAGGGGGACTCCCTGGGACGCCTACGACCGCTGCCACGGCGAGTTTGATTCACACCACGGGCAACTACCATTGGGGAGGTGGAGCCATGCTCACCATGCAGGAATCAGGTTCCACAGCCTCCGTCTCCATGACTTTCGGCTTTCCTGACAAGGCCTATCAGAAACTCTATCTGCGCGCGTGGCTTCACGTCTCCACCGATGCTCTCGTCTCCACCCTCGATTTGTTCCGCTTTGAGAGCGCATCTTCTGAAGTGCTGACCTTCGGCATCGAAAGCTCGGGGCGCGTCTTTGCTCGCACAGTCGACTCATCCACAGCCGTTTCCTCTCTCGAAGCGTCGTTTCCATACGGAAAGTGGTTCTGTTTCCGGGCGGAGGCACTCGTGAGCGAAACGGCGGGAACCCTGAAAGTCCTGGTGGAAAATGCGTTAGTGGTCACCTCGAACGAAGGAGACACACGGCCCGGAGACGGCATCACTCATTTTTCCTATGGGATTTTGGCGACCGGTGGCACCACCGCCGGCTTGGCCGTTCATTTCGACGACGTAACCGTCGACGATCAACCCATCGACTGCGAAATGGCCCCCATCATCGTAACGCCCCCCTTCGAAGAACCCCTCTAGAGCGCATCACGGAAAACCGCCGCCGAACCCGAGTGGACGAAGTCCAGCGAGCTGGACAAAGTCCGGGAGGGTAGACGGTCCGAATCGCAGATGAGGAACGCGAAGCGTAGTCAACAAGTGTGAGGCGCCGGCTGTTTTTTTGCTGGGGCCCCGGAGCCCCAGCATTCCGGCGGATCGTAGGGAGGAGGAGTCGCGCTGCAGTTGAAATGAACCGCAGTATTTGCGACGACGGAGGGAGCGCTGCTCCCTCAAAAATAATCCTCCTCGTCCTCATTCTCTGCGTCGACGAGCGCCTGCTCGAAGGGGTCGAGGTCAAAATCCAGCTCTCTTCGCTCGTTTGGCATGTCGAGTTCGTCGATGCTCCAGCCGGCGCGCATGCCGGGGCGGATGGCTTCTCGTTGAAACTCGGCGAAGGTTCGATAACCGCGGGGATTGGACATGGATCGGGGGATCTCCTGGACGGGGGGCGCAAGCTGTTGAGTAAGATGGTGTGCGCTGTTCACCTACATCTGCATACAGAATACGACAGTGTAAGATGATGGCCCAAGCTTTCGGCTGGCCATCAGCGCAGTTCGATAGGCGCTTAGATCCCTCCCCACCCCCTTGCATGGGTGCTGGAAACGACCGCAAGCGCGATGCCCCCAACCTCAAAGGTCAGAAATGAGCGTGAAAAGAAACGCCAAACAAAACTTGTTTCACGCTTTCATGGAATTTCTTTTCGGGCTGCGCGCTCAAATCCTGTGGATAACCTGCGCAGATCACGTGCGCATTTGCTCTGACATTTTCTCTTGGTCGATGGTCTCGATCAAACACCAGAAGTTGTTTACTGTCGCCGTCCCTCAATGGCTCAGCGTCCGATCATCTTCGCAGTGGCAAATCAAAAGGGCGGCGTCGGTAAGACGACCACCGCCGTCAACCTTGCCGCCAGTCTTGCGGCCGCGGAGCGCAGGACTCTTCTTGTCGATCTCGATCCGCAGGCAAACGCTTCGTCCGGCGTGGGTATCGCGCCCGGTACGGCAGAGCGCACGATCTACGACGCGCTGATTGGCGAGAGTACCCTCGCTGAAGTCACGTTGAAGACTGGCATCGAAATGCTGGACATCGCACCTTCCAGTCAAGACTTGACGGCGGTTGAGTACGAACTCTTCGAGAACAATCGCGGCACTCATTTGCGTCAAGTTCTTCACTCAGCGGACGCTGAGAAATACGAGTTCGTCGTCATTGATTCGCCTCCGTCGCTCGGCGTTCTTACCTTGAACGTGCTCGGCGCCGCCGACAGACTCATCATTCCTCTACAGCCCGAATACTACGCGCTCGAGGGCATCACCTACCTGATGGCGACCGTGGACCGCGTTCGTGAAAGCCTCAATCCCGGGCTGGAAGTGGAAGGGATCGTGCTGACGATGTGGGACGGCCGGAACAAGCTGGCCCACGAAGTGGCTGATCAAGTCCGCGCACACTTTCGTGTCTTCGAGTCGATCATTCCGCGCAACGTGCGCCTGAGTGAAGCCCCGTCTCATGGCCTCCCCGCGCTCTTGTACGACGTGCAGAGCAAAGGCGCTCAAGGGTATCTAACCCTGGCCAGAGAAGTATTGGAGGGCCCGCAAATCGCACGCCCAAAAGCACGAACTGAAGCTCGCGCGGAGAGCGCATGAAACGGGCGCGTGGACTCGGAAGAGGGCTCGATGCCCTGATGCCGGCTAAGAGTCGACCCGAGACAAGCGAAGGAGCGACCGCACGAGTCAGCGAGAACAGAGAAGGCGTGTTCACGTGTGCGCTTGAGCGAATCGTTCCTCAGGTGGGGCAGCCGCGGCAGCACTTCAACGAACAGAAGCTCGACGAACTCGCTCAGTCGATCAAAGAACACGGGCTCCTTGAACCGCTCATCGTCCGCAAAAAGGGCCACGATCAGTTTGAACTGATCGCCGGTGAGCGACGCTGGCGCGCGCTCCAGCGCGCTGGTTTCCACGAGGCCCTTGTCGTCGTTCACGAAGTCACGCCCGTCAAAGCCTTCGAACTCGCCATCATCGAAAACGTTCAGCGCGAGGACTTAGATGCCATCGAAATGGCTGAGGCGCTTGGCCGCCTGGTGAGTGAACACGGCTACACGCAAGAGAAATTGGCTGAAAGAATCGGCAAGGACCGTTCCACCATCGCCAACTCCCTGCGCCTTTTGAAACTCCCCGAAGCGGTCCGCACGCGCGTCGTCACCGGAGAACTCAGTGAAGGTCACGGACGCGCCCTCCTTGGCATCGCGGATCCCAAAGAGATGGACGAGGTCGCGCGCAAAGTCATCAACGGCCGCCTCTCTGTACGCCAAACCGAAGACCTCGTTCGCGGGAAAAAGAGCGGGGGCAAAGGCGCCGCCGCCGCGAAGAAACCCAAGAGCCCGAGCGTGCGAGATCTCGAGAAACGCCTCGAACGGCGCCTGGGCGCACGCTGCGAAGTCATAGACAAAGACGGAAAGGGCGAAATCGTCATCAAGTACGGAAGTCTGGATGAACTCGACCGGATCTTAGAGTTGATGCTTTGAGGTGCAGCGTGTCCCTTTGAGGGCGCACCGTGTCCCTTCGAGGTGCCGCCTGTCCCCTCCTCCCGCAGTCCCGCTTCAAACCTCTGATTTCAATGAGCCTTTTTTCGAGCGGGCGCTCTTATCGGGGGAGTCGTGCGGCCGTACTGTGGAAAATGGGAAGCAAATCCGTTCCTTTGTCGCTCGAAGAAGCGCTCGCGCGTCACAAAGAAGCCAACGTCCAGGCGGAATGCCCGAACATGGCCAGCTGCCCCATGTTCCCGCTTCTCAGTCTGGCAGGCACCCTCAAAACTTGGAAAACTCGGTACTGCCAGGGAAACCACACCGCCTGCGAGCGCTATCAGCGAAACCTTCAGGGGCGGATGATCCCTCCTGATCTGATGCCGAACGGCGTACGCTTGTCGGATCGGAGTCGCTAACGGCCGAGTCCTGCGCCTCCCCGCTGCGTCTCGTGCGTCCTACTCTTT
>CAYMQT010000063.1:16802-24573 GCA_964392575.1 uncultured Polyangiaceae bacterium | reverse complement strand
CTGCCCCCCTTCCAGGCCTGCTTGCCGCCTGACTTGAGACGATCTGCACCCAATTCACTTCCGAAAGCGAGGGGGGCTGGGAAAGCCCTCCTACAAGATCAAGGAGGCGCTCCGTCGCGGATCCAGGCTTCGATGTCAGAGAGTTCGTTGTCGGCGAGCGTGCGCACACCTTCGAGTGGATCAAACGGCATGGGTTTACCTTCAATGGAATCGTCCGCGATGAGCTTCAAGAACAGGTAGCTCCGCGCCGGATCCCCCGGTTCGATGAATTTTCGACCCATGGGATCTGTGGGTGACGGAGTGCTGATCAGGTAGTTGTAGAGGTCGATCCCGCTCAGTACGAGATCTCCCTCTTTTCTTTCCGTTGAGTGACACCCGCCACAGTTGGCCGCAAGAAGCGGCGCCACCCGGTCCGCCCACCCGCTCCCGACCCCTTCCACCGCAAGAGCGGCATGAGTGTCTGGATCCGAGTAGCTGCAGTTTTGATAGTCTATCATCGACGCTAGGTTGACCTGACCATTTTCAGGAAGGCCTTCGATGAAGCAAAACATCGCGAGCATTTCGGCAACCGAAAAGGGCGGGTTGGCCAGGGGCATCCGCGTTCCAGGAACGTCCTCGCCCTGCATATGCCCGCGTAAGCGCGCAACAAGGTAGCTCGTCTCCGGATCACCCGGTTGAATCAGGGGAACGGGGCCATGGACATTGCCGTCTTCATCCGGAGCCGCCCCAAACACTCCGTTCCTATTCAAATCGCCCTGTTCGACTCCGGCGGCGAGCAAAGCGTTCACGCGGTCGACCCGATAGTCCGGGATCTCACCGACGATGTGCCTCCCGTCCCCGATCTTGTACCAGTTCGTGGAAAAGGTTTCATAACCAAGCTTCTCCACCTTTCCGTCCACCTCGAAGACGCGAAAGAAGCGCAGTTCTTGATAGGAGTAGCGGAGGACATCCTCTCCCAAGGGTCTTGCGAAATGAATGTGAAGTCCCGGTGTCTGTTCAGAAAGGTCATCGTCATCGAAGTTGCCGGGAATGACTTCCAGCCAACCGATCTCATAAGATCTATCCGAACCGCCGAGTTGCACTTGATCGCCCGGCCGCTCACAGCGATCGAACACCCCCTCGGGAGTTCCGGATTGAATGTTGCAGGGCGCGCCGATGATTTCGAGAAAGTTCGCCGGCGTACGCAGATCCGGATACTCCTTGCGGTTGTGACACACACCACCGAGCGGGCCACAACTGCGCAAAACCACTTCGGCGTGAAGCGCAGAACCCGTAGGCAAGCGCGACTGCGCTTCAAGGACAGTAGTGTTATCGCCGGTATAGGGCTCTGCCTCCTTCGCCTCCGTCAGAAACGAAGGTCCTCCTTCGCCCCAAGACAAGCCCTCCGGGGGGGAATAGTTCAGTTCAGGTGCATCCGCCTTGGGCGCGCAAGACACGCCCACCAAAGCTGCAAGGATCAAGGAACTCGTGAAAGATTTCATGTCACCGGTGTCAACAGATCTGGGACAAACTCATCGGCGGGAAAGAAAACGGACGGGTTACAACCGAGCCCATCCATGAGGGTGTTCACCATGGAACGGTAGGAGTAGACCTGACCGTCCGGCGACAGGTCTGTCCGCTTCGTCGTCGCACCCACCATGCGACCGCCTTCAATGGGGCCACCAAAAAACGGCATCGACATCCATCGGGTGCTGTAGTCGCCGTTGTGGTCGCTTCCCTGGGCGGAATTGAAACGTGACCCTCCAGCCGTGCGAGAAAACTCACTTCCCAAGGCCACAACCGTATGATCCCAGTACTTGCCGCCGCTTGGGTGGTCCATGATCTGCAAGGCGGCCACAAGGGCGCTGATCATGCGGTTCATGCGATCAATGGCACCCGGCAAGCTGGGCTGCTCGTCCGAGTGCATGTCGTAACCGCCTTGATCGAGATACACGGCCGGCGTTCCGTGATGAAAGAGGCGGAGGGCGAGACGCAGACTTTGTGATTCCCCAGACCCTCCGAACATGCCTGCAAGCTGTCGATTGGAAATGCCATCGAACAACTCGTCCGAGTTGTTGTCGATCTTCAAGAGATTGCTGGCGAAGATTTCCGAATACGCTTCGGTCGCCGCGCGGGTCTGAATGAAGGCGTCCACAAGATCTCGAAGGGCCGGGTGCTGTCGATCACGCATGCGCTCATCGGTCTGGGTCACCATCGTCTCCGCCCATTCAGGGGGATCATTGCCGCCAGACACGAATCGCTCAAATCCGGCTCCGCTCAAAACCGGTGGGCGATGGGGAGCCCACTCACCGAGACCACGCGCCATGCCCGCGCCGCCCATGACAAAGGCAGGGAGGATCAGCTCACCATTCTGCGTCGCTTCCTCATACCTGGCGGCAAGCCCTCGCTGAATCCGGGTAAAGATCCCCGCTTCGCCGTTGACGAACCCGGTAAAATAGCGCTCGAGGCCCGTCGTGTGGTTTCCGTCAGCGCCACCTGAGAGCGGCTCATGGTCGACACAGGGCATCACCGAAATCTGATCGGCCAACTCATGCACCGGACTCATCCCGGCGGTGCCAGCCCCGGTGAGCCAGCTCGCTCCTGTGAGGAGAGAACTCACCCCCCAGTCCACTCCGCTCGGAACACCTGAAGCCACACCGAAGGGATTGAACTGATCTGCGACAGCGCCATTGAAAGCACAGGGAAAGCGGAATCCCCCGCTCAAGCGGATATAAATGAGGTGTTTGATGGATCCACGCGCTCGTGTGGCCGCTTGAGCCGCCCGCGGTACCCAGATGTGCGGAAACGAAAGGCCGGCAGCAGCAGCGACGGAAAGCCCCAAGAGGCGTCGACGACCGAGGGACACGAGGGGGGAACTCTGAGTCTTCTTCTCTGGCTGTTTCATCCTGGTTCCTCAGTAAAAGAGCATCTCACTGCTCGACAGAAGCGCGTAGCAGAGCGCCCTCGCATAGGTTTCGGCGTCACAAGGTTTGGGAGAGCAGGCTTCCGCGGCGGAGATGGCCATCGCTTCCTCGGCGTCAATGGCTCTACGGCTGAAGTACTGCTCGACCTGATTTTCCAGTATGGAAATGGCACGTTCCTCGTTCAGCGATGAGGACGGATCGATGTCGGCGGGCAGAAGGACGGAAGCGGGAACACCCCGCTGGCCCCGCCGCCCCCCCCGATTGCCCGGGTTGCAAAGATCCCCGACAAATGCCTCCTGAGTGGCGGTACTGAGGATGCTGACTGCCTTGAAACGCCCGGAGACTTCGTTGTCGGGACAGCCGCCCAAGGTCTGCGCAAAACTTCGATAGTCATCGACAACCTCGAAATTGCGGGAGCCTTCTTCTATGGCCCAGCGAGAAGCGGCTACGACCTCATACCCTATGGGTGAGTCTTGGAGCAGCTGCTCCGGATCGGGAAGCCGGTGATCGCACGCCCCCCCCAGCGGGGAAGAGACCATCGCTCCGACAGAATCGATCCACAGTTCAGCATCGGCCTGACGGAAGGGCCCATAAGTCCACGGAGGCGCCTGCTTCTGCCCCTCACACTCGTCCCCCGCGCACTCGGTGGACTGTAGGTAGAGCTGAGACGTAACCACCGCATAGTGCGCGGCGCGGATGTCACCGCTATGATTCAGGACATACTCCACGAGCTGCTGAACAACGGCTGGGGTGTACTTGGAGAGATCGTACCCGAGATAATGCTTGAGCACATCTTCGACCGCGTGCTCCCACACCACAGGCCAAGTTCCGATGATACGTCCAGGCGTCTGGAGCAGTTCCCATTCTGCTGGCGTGAGATTCTCATTCCAGGTGAGTAAGGCATCCCCGCGCTCGGAGCGAACAGCGCGATAGTCGGGGAGAAGGATGACGCTGTTGTGCCCCCACATGACGCTGGTACACGCACCTGCCGTCTCGCTATCGATCTCTCCCAGACTGTTGATACACCGATGCTGGATGAATGAATCCGGCACACGGATTCCGAGCTCCGGATGGTCGAAATAGCCGTTCGACCAGAGGCTGTAGAGCTTGGCCATGTCGGCGCGCTCATTGTCGAAGGGCGGGCGGCCTACGAAAGTATTGAAGAGCGCTTCGGCGCGATCACTCGCATTGTCGAAGCGACGGGTGAGAACCGGGTGCGCGCTGACCACTTCAATGAAGTGGTCATAGCGAAGCAAACCACGATAAAGCTTACCGACAAGGAGATCCGCGTCGTAGATGCGTTCTAGGTTGACGGCGACGTTGTTGTACCGAAGCCGATCCGCCCACAGGCGCTGGTTCTGAAATACGAAAGCTTCTCCCTCGATCAATCGCTCAGCCGTCGCGGAGATGGGAACACCTAAACAGTTGGCCTTGATCTCCTTGTAAGTCGGAAAAGCTCCCGTGAGATCTGCATAGATCCTGCGGCAGGCCTGTTCGTCATCAATCGGCCGGGTGTCTAGGCCCACTCCCCAGAGAAAGGGACAGATCGATTCATCGATGGGATTGTCGAACTTCTGAGCAGCACAATAAGCCTCGCATTCTTTGTCACAATCGGTCCAGTCGATATCCCCACTCAACGGTCGAGGCTGAATGTCGGGGCTGGAGCCCCCGCCAAAGGTCGTATTCAGAGGTTTGTCGAGACCGACAAGTTCACCCGGTCCGCGCGCGGGATCCTGCGGAACGAACTGATAGTTTTCATTGCACCCCGAAAGGAGAATGAAAGACGAACACGCAAGCGCCGCAAGGACGGATGTTCTGAAGAATGTCATCTCGGAGTTCCCTCAATCGACGGAAGATATAGCCTCTTCTTAGTTTACCCTTGTCCTTGAGCGCTACGCAATGCCCACTTCTTCCCTACATCGCCGCCTGTCCCCTACATCACCGCCTGTCCCCTACATCACCGCCTGGTCAATCATTCCGCAGCAGCCGACCATGACCCAAGTGCTAAAGTCTGAAGAAGCGCGAGAGAGACTTGGGGAATCAGTCCTCCCTTGCTTATGATTCACCCATGGTTTCAACCCGTTGCCCCAGCGCCGAGCCCACCTTGTTCCGTTCTTGCTTGTCTCCCTCGTTCTTGTCTCCCTCGTTCTTGTCTCCGTTGCTCGCCCTTCTGCTCACGACTCAAGTCGCGTTCGCAGCGGAAAAGAAAGCCGACACCAAGAAGGCGCCTGCAAAGGACAAGTCTGAGCAAGCGCCCAAACAAGAGCCAGAAGAGAAGCCCGTAGCAGAAGAAGTTGAGTCGACGGAGACGTCAGAATCCTCTGCGACTGACGCTGGAAGCGACGCTGCCGCTGGAACCGGCGCTGCCGCTGGAACTGCTGTTGCCGCAGGAGCGGTCGCGGCGGGCGCCTTTGGCGAGATGGGAAATACGATCGTTTTTTTTGATGCTGGCGTCCGCGCGGACAGCGGCACCTACATGACTCGAGACCAAGTCGGTCGGAACTCCACCTTGAACATCACCGACATCAAAGCCCTGGGACCGCTGATGCACATCGGGTTCGTGACAAAGGTCTTCGGACCTCTCCGGGTAGGCGGGGCGGTGGGATACGGATTCAACTACAATCTCAAGCAACGCCTGACTCCTGAGCAGAAGGAACAAGAAGACTTCGAGCCGCTCTATCTCACCAACGGACAGCTCTGGACCGGAGACGTACGCATCGATTTTAGCCCTCGACTGACGGATCGCGTGTACTTGATCGTGCAGCCTGTAGGCGGAGTCAGTTGGCTCCAGGTGGGCGGTGACCTGCAAGCGGTGACTACTGAGCTCGAAGAGTCCCATGTGATCCGCAAGCCGCGTTTGGGGTGGCAGTTCGGGGGAGAGGTAGGCATCAGGTATCGGCTCACGCCCTGGGCGGCGCTCCGCGGAACCGCAGGCCTGGGTTATTTCTCCCAATCCCTGCTCAAAGCGACGCGTCGGGGAGACGCCGCCGACTCCATGCGCACACAAAAGGTCGAGGCCTCCCGCTTCACAGGAGCCCTCGGAGTGGAGGCCAACTTTTGATGAACGAAGGTCCTCAGAAGCGCCCCTCTGGGTCCTTAGGCGCGCTCGCTGCGCTCAGCCTCGCCTGCGTCGTCGCCTTCCCCTCCGCGAGCGCATGTCAAAAGCGCTCCGATGATCTGCGGAACTGCGACATTCCTGCGCTTTTCCAGAGCTCCTGCGATGGATCCCTTTGCCATGGTTCGGAAACTCCTCGAGCCGATCTGGATCTCGTCTCCCCGGGACTCGAAGGGCGCCTCTTTCACGTTCCCGCCACGAAGGACTGCGACAAACGCCCTCTCATCTTTCCGGGCAACCCCAGCGAGTCCGTGCTTTACCTGAAGGTCAGCAGCAAGAAACCCTTCTGCGGGCGTCGCATGCCCATCGACAGGGAGCTGAGCAGTTCAGAACTCGCGTGTTTGAAGAACTACATCGAACTCGCGGGTACGGATACCGACGGTCAGGACTGTGAGACGTGCGGAACGATTCAATGCATCAATTTCAACACTGATCTGCGTCACTGCGGAGGCTGCGGTCAGGCCTGCGCGGACGGGACCGTCTGCGCGCAGGGAACCTGTGAGAACCCCTGTACGAGCGGGACCGTCCGCTGCGGCATTGCCTGCAGCGATCTGGCGACCGATGAGGACAATTGTGGGGTTTGCGGCCATCGCTGCGGCGCCGGATCCACGTGCCTGGCCGGCGTGTGCGAATGTGACTCCACAGGCGATCCAGGCGAAGGCGCGGCCGGCGCACCCGCTCTCCCACCCGTCTCAGGCATTAGTCTGGCGGGAGATCTGCTGCCCATCATCGAGAAGAATTGCGCCGGAACCGATTGCCACGACTCGGGCTCAGAGGACTCCGCCCTCTGGCTCCTCCCTGATACTGCGTTTACGGCGCTCGTCGACGTCACGTCTGAAAGTTGTGGGGCCAAGAAGTTCGTCGTTCCGCAGAGTCCCGACACCAGCTATCTGATCGAAAAGCTTGTGGGTGGAAATCTCTGCGAAGGTGCGCGCATGCCGCTCGATGAGAACCCGCTTTCGCCAGCAAACGTACAAAAGTTCGTCACCTGGATCTGCGAAGGCGCTCAGAACAACTGACTCACGTTGTGGGACGCGTCTAGAACGCATCCCATAACCCGAAGGGTGGCGGGATGCGTTCCAGACAAGAAAAGACTCGGGCATCGAGCAGACTTGTGGATTTGGCTCCGCCGACGCTCGCCTCACCCATTTTGGGTGGGCGGCGGCGGAGCTTTTGCTAGTTATGAGATACACTCTAGTGAAGCCTCACGACCATCCTGAATTCTTTCGCCTTCCGCCTCCGGACGGGCGCTCTCGTGAGAGCACCATCGTGCTCGATGCGGACGGTCGATTCTTCCATGATGGTGAACTCTTCAAAAGAGACACAATGAAAATCGCGTTCTCTTCATGGATCCAGCGGCACCCGGAGGACGGACGTTACATCCTCAACAACGGTTACGACTGGACCTATTTCAGGGTCGAAGACACACCTTTCTTTGTCCTCGGGGTCCGCATCAAAGAGGACGGTTCCGGCGCTGAACCCTGCCTGGTTGAACCCTGCCTGGTCGAACTCTGCCTGAGTGACGGCACAACCGAGCTCCTTTGCCCTGAAACCCTGAGCGTGAGCGAGGAGGGCAAGCTCTACTGCAGGGTGAAGCAAGGCGCCTTTGAAGCTGCGTTCTTGCGCTCGGCCACGTTTCAAGTCTCCTCGCTTTTCTCGGAAGACGCCGACGGGAACATCGTCCTTTCGCTATCAGATCAAATCGTTCCCCTGAGGCGTCGTGAGGCAAAAGCTTGATCCCTAGGCCCACCTC
>CAYMQT010000063.1:0-16792 GCA_964392575.1 uncultured Polyangiaceae bacterium | reverse complement strand
TCCGCCAAGAAAAGCGCGCCCCCATGAGTGTTCCTACCAAAGCCGAGTGGCTCGCGCTCTCTCCCTCCCAGCGCGAGCGTCTCGACGCCTACCTCGATGCGCTTCTCGAAGAAAACCAACAGTTCAATCTCACGGCCCTTCGCTCCCGAGAGGAAGCTTGGGAGCGACATATCCTTGAATGTCTACGCGTGGCGCCGTTCTTCTCACCGGCCAAGAACCTGATCGACGTCGGGACCGGAGGAGGACTTCCCGGCATCGTCCTTGCCGTGGTGCATCCTTCGGTCCGGGTCACTCTGCTCGAAGCTACCGAAAAAAAGGTCGCCTTTCTGCGCCGGATCATTTCCGCCCTGGAGCTGAAGAACGCCATGGTTGTGTGTGAGCGAGCGGAAAAAGCAGGTGCCGTCGGGAGCAGCCTCCGGGGGCAGTTTGACTTCGTGACCGCGCGTGCGCTTGCTCCCCTGCCTACCTTGCTCGAACTCACAGCGCCTTTCGCCGCCCCGAGCGCGAAACTCATCTTCATCAAAGGACGGCGTGCCGAAGAAGAGCTGTCCCAAGCCTCCCGCGCGCTTCAGGCTTTGGGCGTAAAACACGAAGAAACACTACGGCAAGAGACGGCCACGCTGCTACTTTTGACGAAAGCAGGGCCCACTCCGACTCGCTATCCCCGACGCTCCGGAGAACCCAAGAAAAAGCCTCTCTAGAGCTCATCTTGCTGTAAGCGCAGATCTAGCCGCGTGATTCGCTCGACGGCCGGACCTGTGGCGTTTTCCTAGGGTCTTTGACGAAGAGAAAAACGAGCGCCCCCAGCGTCCCCGGCACAAGCTGCGCGAAAACGAAAAGGTTGAAGACATTGGCCCCTGAGCGCAATCCGACCATTGAAAAGAGCTGATCGAACGCCACATGCCCAACGCCCATCCCCGAGACCGAAACGGGTAGAGCAAACGTCAGCATACCTAGAGGATACACCAATGCGATCTGACTGAGCGAAGCATCGGGATTTGCAAGATGACAAGTCAAGAACCAGAAAAAAACCGTTAGCCCTGCGTGCATCAAAAACGAAACTGATGTCGCCCGAACAATGGTCGGGGGTGACAATTGAGCTATCTTGAGGCTCTCGATGAAGCCCCACAGGGCGGAGCGCAGGCGAGCACGAAGGCTACCCTCTTCGTGACGACCCGATACCTCCTGAAAATCCTTGGGTAAAAAGCGAAGAAGCAGCCACGGCCCAAGGATGCTCCCGATGACAAGCAAGAGACAAACTCCTGCCAAGGAAAGCAGCGCATAGCTTTGCGCCAAACTCTCAGCGCTCAGCACAATTCCAAAAAGCGAAACCCAGACCAAGGTCACCAGGCCCAGCGCCCTTTCGATGAATACGATCCCCGCTATTTTTCCCGGCTGGTTCCCGAGCAACGTGTGATTCTTCAAGAAATCACCGCCGATATTTCCTGGCACCACGGCGTTGAAAAACAGGGCGACAACTTGAAGAGCAATCGCCCTTCCCCAAGGGAGGCGAACGTCGACCAAAGCAAGCAGCATCCTCCAACGCGCAGCAGACAAAAATACGATAAGCACGAACCACGCTAAAAGCGTCGTCAAAAGGACTTGTAGACTTCCGACGAGCAAGCGAAGCTGCGAGAAATCAAGGGCACCGCTCTTCACAAGCCAAGTCAGAAGACCCAGGGTCACGACGACCTTGATCAGAAATCCCCAGTGTGTGCCGTCGGGCTCCGGGCCGAGCACTGTAGCCGGTTTCTGAACATCCAAATCTGACATGGAGCCGTTGGCCTGTACCAGGTCCCGAAAGGCAGAACCAGCAGACGGGCAGCAACCCTCCCCCCGGAGGGACAATCCCTGTCACCCGAGTTGACAATCCTTGCGAACGGCCGCAGGCGATGCCCCAGTGAGAGGGGCGGAATTTTTCGGCAAAATCGGCTCCTTTACAGCGGGCCCTCCGGGAATCGGCCGGGTCCGCCTATAAGCCCCCCGTGGCTCAACGTCCGGACTTTTCGTTGGTACTTCCCGTCTTCAACGAAGAAGAAACGATCCCAGAACTTCACCAACGATTGACGGCTTTCCTGTCGCAGTTTGACGACGTGTGGGAAGTCGTCTTCGTCGATGACGGGTCGACCGACCGCTCTCTATTCCTGCTGAGGGACCTGGCTGCTCAAAACGTTCACTACAAAATTCTCAGTTTCGGTCGAAACTTCGGCCATCAGATTGCCATCACCGCCGGACTCGATGTGGCCGACGGTGACGCAGTGGTCGTCATGGACGCCGATCTCCAAGACCCTCCCGAGGTCGTGGGTGACATGATCAAGAAGTTTCGAGAAGGGTATGACGTCGTCTATGGGGTGCGCACGCAAAGGCACGGCGAGAGTTGGTTCAAGCGAGCGACCGCGGCCGTTTTCTACCGGCTGCTCCGCAGCATGTTGGGTTTCGAAGTTCCGGTCGACACCGGAGATTTTCGGCTCATGTCTCGCCAGGTCGTGCTCACTTTGCGTTCCCTTCGCGAGCGACACCGCTTCGTGCGCGGCATGGTCGCGTGGGTGGGGTTTCGTCAGACCCGGGTTTTCTACGAGCGTCCGGCGCGATTTGCCGGGGAAACGAAGTACCCGCTGAACAAAATGTTGCGCTTCGCGATTGATGGGATCACTTCCTTTTCTATCGTGCCGGTGAGACTTGCGACGTTTCTAGGAGTGATGACGGGGTTACTGGCGGTGGGGATTGGACTTTGGGCTCTCTATCAGAAGCTCATGGGAGGGTCGGTCGTCATCGGATGGACGACGATCATGATGCTGATTGCTCTTTGTTCCTCCGCGCAGCTGCTCATGACCGGTGTTCTTGGTGAGTACATCGGCCGGGTTTACGAAGAAGTGAAGCGACGACCTCTCTACACCGTCGCCGAGCGCGTGAACCTAGAGGAACCAAAACTGCCGCGGGACTATTCGGAGTAGAGGGACAAATCATCAATCCACACGTCAAACGCCTCTGACGCCACGACGACGAGGTGTAAAACGATGACTTCCTCCAAGGTCAATGAAGCGTCGAAGGGCACGTCCACCTGCGTCCACTGCTGCCCTATCAGTCTCGTGCCGGAGGCAATCGAGCCGGTCCCGTTCGCATCGTCCGCGTCGGTGAGAGCAACCATGATCTGGTTCTTGGGCGACGCGCTAGACCTCGCCCAGAACGTCACTCCCGCGTAGGCCGAGAGGTCAACCGCGTTGAGATCCTTGTCGAGGTTGGCGTCATAGCTCGCGCCCCAGTTATCGTAGCCGCTCCCTGTGATGTGAAGGGAACCGTCTCCCGGGGGAAGGCAACCGTCGTGATCATACGACCACGCGACGGCGGTGGGCGAAAGGCCGGTTCCGTTCGCGTCTCCTGCGGCGTACCACCATCCTGTAAAGTTTGGACCGAGTTCCGTCCATTCGATATCGAAGTCATCAATCAGCCATGTGCTGTCGTGACCTGTAAAGGTTCCCTTCTCTCCAGAGTTCGGATCACAGTCCTCTCCCGCGCCACCTGTTCCTCCACCCGTCCCTCCATCAGGAGCATCACCACCTGATCCAGAAGCTCCACTTCCCCCGCCATGTCCACCGGCCGAAGGGCCTATCCCGCCAGAACCAGCACCACCGCTGCCTCCTGCCCCATCACTTCCACCCGTTCGGCCATCGCCATCGCCATCGCCAGCAGTGCCCTGCGCCTGATTGATGAGCTCCGCATCGTACAAGGTGCAAGAACTCACCACGAAGAGAAAAGACATGGTCACCGCGGTCGCGCGCTTCATTTCAAGAAGGCTATACCCAGCAGTGACAGGCGGCAGAAAAGGCTATGTCATGGTAGCGCTTTTTCTCGTGGCGCTTTTTTCCTCGTCACAAGGGGGTGATACGCAGGAATTCTAGCGGAAATATGGCAGCCCTTCCTTTCCCCCACGACCTGTGTACACAAGACTCGCTTCACCTCATCATGCAGTGCCTTCACCCGATGATTCGCGTCACCGATCTCAAAAAGAATCTCCGTCTTTGCAACGGACTTGGTTTAGAAAACACCGGCAGTTGGTGAGTCAAAAGCAAAGCCCCCTCCGGGGTGGACTCATGGTGGCGAGTGCCGCGGCGTTGTGGGGGACGTTCAGCCTCTTCTTTCGCAGTGCAGAACACGCAGCGAACGAGGCGGGTCAAACGCTCGGCTCGGCTACAGAGTCATTTGTCTTTTTCCTTGTGGTGCTCGTTGCGCTCGCCCCCACCGCCCTCCGTAAGCGCCCCCTGAAGACACCGACTCGGGAAGCGCTCCTCTGGCTTCTGTTCTTCACCGTCGCGGATGCCGTCAATGTACTTGCCTATTTTTCAGCCATGCAGATGACCAGCATCGCGGTTTCCGTGGTCACGCACTACAGCGCGCCTCTCTTCGTTGCGCTCCTCTCTCCGCTGCTCCTCAAAGAGCCGAAAACGAAGGGCCTATGGCCGGCTCTCACCGTGGCCACCCTGGGCTTGGTTCTCCTCGTGGAGCCTTACAAGGCCAATTCCGAAAATTCTGCCGGAGGAGCTCTCATGGGGCTCTTGAGCGGCGTTCTCTTCGCCTTCGTCATGATGAGCATGAAGCGCCTGGGCTCTTTCTTTTCCTCCGATCAGATCCTTGTGCTTCACTACCCTGGAGCCCTGCTGATCTTGTACTTCTTCATCCCTGAAGGGCAGCTGACACACCTTCCTCTCTCCGCGTGGGTGCTCTTGATCCTAGCCGGAGCACTCCCGGGAGTGCTCGGCGGTCTCTTGTTTGTCGAGGGCATTCGACACCTGACCGCAAGCCGCGCCGGCATCCTCACCCTCATCGAGCCGGTGGTGGCTGGACTTTTGGCGATCTTCGTGTGGAACGAGCGTCCTGGCGCTTTGGCCTATTTCGGCGCGGGACTGGTGCTCTTTTCGGCGTACCGCGTGATCACCTCCCCTGCTCTTCCTCCGTGAGTATTTCACCTTTCTCCGGCGAGCTGCTACGGTCCGCCCTGAAAGTGAGTCTCGACCTTACACAGCTCTTCGACACCCCTTGCCAGGTTTCCTATGGCGAGGTGCACCCCGAGGACGTGTCTCAGCTTCCGGCTCTGCATCCCGACGAATGCCCTCAGAGGTTCTCTACGTGGGCGGAAAAGCGACGCCGAGAATTTCTTGCCGGGCGCTATCATGCGCGTCTCGCTCTGGCTCTTGCAGGGCGCTCGCCTTGCGCCTTGCCTCGTGATCCGGACGGCGTGCCCGCCTTTCCACCAGGTGTCACGGGAAGCATCACCCACACTGGCCGTGAAGTCACCTTCGCCGCCGCCGTCGTGACCACAACAGGCGCAAATCTGGGCCTCGACGCCGAAGAACGCCGATCTCTACCGAGCGACATGTCAGCTCACATCTTGAGCGAAGGGGAGCGCGCGAACCTCGCTCGTCGACCCACAGCCCTCCGGGTGGAAGGGCTAAAATCAGACGGTGAACTCTCGCTCCTGGCTTTCTCCGCGAAGGAAGCCTTCTACAAAGCCATCTTCCCGCGCCTGCGCTGTCGCCTGGGGTTTCACGACGTTCATTTCGAATTGCGAGCGGTGGAAACTGGGGCGGGGCCCCTCCGCGGACAGTTCGATCTCTCTCTGCTCCAGCGCCCCTCGGAAGCTTCTCCGAAGAAGCTCTCCGGGCGCTTCACCTTGACCCCACGCTTCGCGGTGTGCGGCGTCACCTGGCACCCTACGGACTGAGCCAGCGCAGGATCCGTACCCGAGAAACGAAAAGCCCGAGACCGACCGAAACGCCAAAGACGCCCAAGGTCGACACGATTGCGAAGCCAAGACTTCCGTATCCGGGGAGAAAAGTGAGCTGTCTTTTGACCGAGTCGAGGACCATCTGGTGAACGAGGTACGCAAAATACGTCGCTGATCCAAGCGGAGCGAGTCGCTTGGTGATCTTGCCTTGCCAGGCAGCAAGAAACGTAAGCATCCAGAACGCGCCGGCGATGTTGGAGAAAAAGCGGACGCGATTCCAGAACACGGCCCCCAACTTCTCCAGAGTGAGCGCGTAGGCCACTTCCGTGAGAACAAACCCGACCGCTCCAAGGACGACCAAAAGGCGCCGCCGAGACGGGCCGATGCGACTGAGCTCCGGGAGATACTTCCCGTAAATGGCGAACCCAAAAATCGCCCCTACCACCGCGGGCATCTCTTCCACCCAGCGCGACAAACGATGAATCCGCGCCGCGGTGATCGCAGGCTGATCCAGACGCGGAAACACATAGCCGTAAACGAGGACATAAGCGCCGAGGGTCACGAGCGGACCCATCACGAGAAGAACTCTGCCCGGAAAGCGAAGCAGTCGCGGCACAAAAAAGCTGGCCAGGACTCCGGCGAAGAACGCAAACGGGAGAAACCAGAGATGCGGCGCCGTTCCGAACAAAGGTCCCCAGTACCGCGTGATGACGCTCACGGGGTGACCCTGGGGGTACATCGTTGCAAAATAGAACACCCCGTAGATGACGCTCCAAAGCACAAAAGGGATCAAAAGACGCTTCGCTCGGCGCCGAGCCACATCCACGGTACGGGTTTGTGGCCGGTGCAAATGCCCGCGCACAGCCAGAAAGATCGCGGCCAAAATGTAGAACGAAGTCCCGAAGCGCCCCAAGGTGCTGAGACGCTCGTCTTGCCCCTGAATCTCGGCGACATGCACCCAAACAATCCCGAGAGTGGCAAGCACGCGCGCTGCGTCGAGCGCAACCACTCGCGAAGAGCTTCCGTGCGCTCTTGGTGGGGAACTCGTCGACGCGCTCAAGCGCGCCCTACTTACTCCACCGCTGCCCGGAACGCACTCCAGCTGGCCACGCAGCATCGCCCCTCCCTGTGCGCACTCCGGTACGCCCCTCTACAAACCTGAAAGGGTGCAAAATCCGACGCAAAGTGGTGGCGTTACACGTCGATTGTGGCACGAGATTGTAACCCGGGACTGCCGCTCCCTGGCGCGCGGCCTCGGGCTCCTTGCAGGGGCCCTGGGGGGAGGATATGAACTCGCGCATTTCGCAACCGTCCTTTTGCTCTCGGAGTTCCCATTCCTCGCGCCCTACTCATCCGCAGGCACCAAGTGCTCACCCCGCGCGAAGCTCGCATCGTTTCGGCCCTTGCCGAAACGATGTTCCCGACCGAGGGGACCACGATGCCAACGGTCGAAGAGGCCAGGGTCGTCGATTACTTTGACGATCTCTTGGCTCACCTGCCGTTGAAGGAAAAACTCCTGATTCGCTGCCTCACGGCCCTGCTTGAAGTCCAAATGCTAGCCTTCAATGGCCTTCGCCCTTCACTCTTCTCGCGCGCCAAGCCCGAGGATCGGACCCGGAACCTGGCGGGTTGGGAAACATCGAGCCTCTTTCAAAGGCGCCTCGTGTTCATGGCCATTCGCACCCTTCTTCTCTGGGCCTACGTCGATAGCCAAGAGGTCGAACGAAGCATGGGGCTCACGAGCGGTACGGAAGCCACGCGGCGCCGCAACGAAGAACGACTCGCGGAAGCCCGAAAGGCCATTTTCACAGCGCAGGGTCACGAAGAAGCGCAGGGTCGAAAAGACACGCAGGGCCACGAAGAGGCACCTCGCTCCCTCGCTCCCCCGGAGCTGAGATTTGGCAGCGATGCCTACGAGCAAGGGAGCATCTAATTTCACCATGAGCGTGACAGAAATCAAAAACCGATGGTCTCAAGAGCAACTGATCACGGGCATCCGCGCCGGGCAGTGGCGGGAACTCTTGCGGCGGAACAAGTACGCCGTGAGCCCCGAGTATTATCATCGTTTGGCGTGGATCACTGCGCTTTCAGGCATCAGCTCTGCCTTCGCAAAAGTGGAAGAAGCTCGCTTCGGAGAACAACTGGAAAGCATGGAGATCAACCCGACTCCGCTCTTCATTCTCGGGCACTGGCGCACCGGCACGACACACATGCACAACATGCTGGGGCGTGATCCGAACCACACCTTTTCCACCTTGTACCAGGTCCTCTTCCCTGACAGTTTCCTGACGACCGGGAATTTCGGACCGAAACTCCTTCAAAGCGCCGTCCCCGCTCAGCGCTCTTACGACAACGTCGCGCAAAACTTCTTTGAGTCAGCAGAAGACGAGATCGGTCTGATGAAGCTCACAGGAGGACTTTCGTTCTACAGCGCCATCATGTTTCCGGACTCCTCCGCAGAATACGAAAAGTACATCGATTTTCTGGAAGCAACGCCCACAGAACGGCGCCGCTTCAAAGAAGCGATGGTCCTCTTCATCAAGAAGATCATGCTCGCCACAGGCGGCAAGCGCGTGGTCGTAAAATCATGCCCCCACAGCGCGCGCATTCGCATGATTCTGGATATCTTTCCGGACGCGAAGTTCATCCATATTCACCGCCATCCCGCGCGCTCCTTCCGCTCCATGGTTCACATGCGCGAAACCGTGGACTGGGAAAACTTCTTCCAGGTGCCGGCGCGGGAGTTCCTCGATCAACGTTGGGACCACACCGCCACCATCGGCGCTCGTCTCTACACACGCCTCATCGAGGACCGAAATCTCATCCCTGAAGGCAACCTGGTCGAGCTCGCCTACGATCAGCTGATAGGAAACGAACTCGAAGTGCTCCGCGGCGTGTACAAACAGCTTGAAATCCCGGACTGGGAGCAGTTCGAGCGGGTGATCACCCCGTATCTCGAATCCATCAAGGGCTACAAAGTGAACAAACTCAAGATCGAACCGGAGCTGGAAGACTACGTCTACAGTCGCTGGAAAAACGTGTACGACACCTACGGCTACGAGAAAGAATACCGGCCATGACGTTCATCAAAGATTTGCTGGATCAGCACCTCAGCTCCTCAGATCATCTGTCTAAGAAGCACATCCACCCTCGCCTTTCGAAACTCTTCGACATGGCAGGTCTCAACGTCGCATTTACGCGCGCCGAAAAGAGCTACCTCTACGCCCAAGACGGGACGCGATACCTCGACCTTCTTTCCGGAGGAGGCGTGCACTTCATCGGTCGCAAACACCCGGAAGTGGTCGCCGCCATCGCTGAGGTCAACTCGCGCGATCTGCCCAACCTGTGCGTCGTGAACGCTTCGGTTCTGGGCGGGATTTTGGCCGGGAAGCTCCTAGAAATGGCGGGAGCGGGCTTCACCAAGGTGCAGTATTCAAACTCCGGCGCCGAGGCCAACGAGGTCGCCATCCGCTTCTCTCGCTTCGTGACGCGCAAGCGCCGCTTCTTGCACATGCAGGGCGCCTTCCACGGCCGCACCTACGGCGCCATCAGCCTGTGCGGATTCAGTCAGATGAACGAGGGCATGGACCCCAAGATGCCTACCTGTACGATGATCACGCCAAACGACGTGCAGGAGCTGCGCTCAGAGCTGGAGAAAGGGGACGTCGCGGCAGTTTTCTATGAGTACTGCCAGGGCATGACGCTCACGGTTCAAGATAAATCCTACTTGCGGGAAATGCGCCGCTTGTGCACGGAGTACGGGGCCATGATGGTCGCCGACGAAGTCCAGACGGGGCTGGGCCGCATGGGTGGACAGTGGTTTGCCTTTCAAAAAGCCGGGATTCTTCCGGACATGGTCACCCTCTCCAAGACGCTTTCGGGCGGAGCGGTTCCGGTGGCCGCTACCTTGATCGGGGAGAAACTCTACGAAACCGTCTTTGCCAACTTCAAGAGCGGTCCCATCTACTTCTCCACGTTCGCCGAGAACAACATCGCCATGGCCGCCGGTTTGGCCACGTGTAAGGTGCTCGAGGACCTCGACGTCTGCAAAGCGGCGTTAGCGATGGAAGAAAAGTTTCGTAGCGGACTCAAGGAGATTCAGTCTCGCTACGACGTGATGGAGCGCATCGCCGGCGAAGGTTTGATGATCGGCGTCTACTTCCGCCCCTCGGAGTCCCGTACCTTGCTCAAGATCCAGCAAAAACTCCTCGCGGGCGCCGATCCTGGCGTCTTCGGGGCGTCCGTCAACGTGGAGATGATGGCCAAGCACAAAGTCATCACTCAAATCCCGGGCCCGGAACTCAACGCCATCAAGATTCTGCCCGCCGTGAACCTCACCGACGCCGACATCACGACGTTCCTCGAAGCCTTCGAGGCGACCATGGCGTCCATGTACAAGAGCGGCGGTCCGGCCTTGCCGCTCGGCAAGGCCGCGGTCAAGGATGCTTTCAAACAAGCCAAGGCGAAGATCCTGGGCGGAAGCAGTCATCCCGCAAAAAAATAACGACCCGTCGAGCTGGCCGTCTCCTTGAGCACGGTGACTACGACGGGGACATCGACATCGAGGTCGACGCGGTGATCGTGGGCTCGGGGCCCGGCGGAGCTTTGACCGCCGAGCGGCTCGCGCGCTCTGGAAAGAGCGTCGTCGTCATCGAAGCCGGACCCAAGGTGCGCCACGGTGACACCCGACGCGACGCTGGACAGGTCCTCAACCGCTATTTTTTCTACGGCGGAATGCGCAGTACCCGCGGCAACACCGTCATGCCCAGCATGCAACCGAGAAATCTCGGTGGCGGATCCGTCTGGAACAGCGCCATTTGCCTCAGGACCCCAGATTTTATACTTGATAAATGGGCTCACGAGGACGGTCTCACGGAGCTTTCCGGGGGGGGGCTCACCCCTCACTACGAAGCCGTGGAGCGCTTCATGGAGGTGCGGCCGGTACAGGATGATGTGCTCGGACCGCGCAATGAGCTCTTCGCCGAGGCCTGCGAGAAGGTCGGATTCAAACCCACGCGAGTCCTGCGCAACGAGAAAGGCTGCAAAGGCTCCAGCGAGTGCTTCACCTTCTGTCCCAACGACGCAAAGTTCAGCGCGGATAAACGCGGCATCCCGGAAGTTCTGGAGCTAGGAGGCACGGTGTATACCTCCGTGAGCGCGCACAAGCTCATCACCGAAGGACGTCGCGTAAGAGGCATTCAGGGGTTCGTCGTAGATCCGACGACGAACCAGCGCTCCTATCAAGTCACGATCCGAGCAAAGGTCACGGTTTTAGCCGCGGGCTGTCTCGCCACCCCAGAAATCCTCCAACGCAGCGGAGTAGGGAACGACCGCGTCGGAGAAAACCTCAGATTTCACCCGGGCAGCATGGTCATGGGTGAATTTGAAGAAGAGATTGAGCCCTGGAGTGGGGCGACACAGGGTTATCACTGCCTCGATTTCATCCCCGAAGGGATCAAACTCGAAGCGCTCTGGGCGACTTCAGCGCTCATGGGCTGTCGCTTCCCGGGCCTGGGCAAAGAACTCGTCGGCCTGCTCAAGAACTACCGGAAGATGTGCAGCTGGGACTGCTGGGTGAGTGGTGAGGACAGCGTGGGACGCCTCCGCTATCGCCCCGGGCGGCGCTCGGACATCGTTTACAACATCCATCAAAACGACTGCAATCGCATGACCGAATCGATGGCCAAACTTGGCGAGATGTTCTTCGCCGTCGGCGCGAAAAGCATCATGACGGGTGTGCACGGAGTCGCGGCGCCCGGCGGTCCGGCGGTGATCACTCACCTCCGCTCAAAAGAGTTCCCGGTGACCCACATCCCCTTCGCCTCCAATCATATTTTTGGCACCGTGGCGATGGGCACTGATCGCTCGAGGCACGCCGCAGATCCGAGTGGCGCCCTCTACGACGCCGATGACATCTACATCTGCGACACCAGCCTCCTCCCCAGCACCCCCGTGGCAAACCCGATGCTTCCGATGATGGCCATCGTCGACAAAATCGCCGGCCACATCAACGAGCGCTATGGACCTTGAAACGCCCGTCCTGGCCCGACTGCGTGAGCACCTGCTCTCCCTTGGTAGGCACTCCATCGCCCCTCAGTTTGGAGCTCCTCGGGCGACGGCGGGCTCCGACGACGAGAGTGCAGTCCTTTTGCGCTTTCGCCCCTTCGCCGAGCTCTTCTTTCTTGTCGCGTCGGCGGACGGGACGATCGACGCTCGCGAGCGAGCCGTCACTCTAGGCGCCTTCCGCGCACTCACCGGGGGTCGGGTCAAGAGCGCAAGTCTTGAGAAACTGGAGCAAGAGCTCGCGGATCAACTGAAAGCCGAGGGCGCTATGACGATGCTCGAGTCCGTCTGTTCTTCCCTCGCAAGCGACAGGGAAGATGCCGAGTTGGCATTCACTCTCGGGAGCGTAGTCGCCCTCGCCGACGAAACGTTCGCCGGCGACGAAGCAGAACTCCTCGCTCAACTGGCGAAGTGGCTTCGCATTCCACAGGCTCGCGCCAGTGAGCTTCTCACGGAGGTGTGAGCGCGCTCTTAACTGAGCTCCACAAAGCGATCTTCGACCACGACCTCGTACCGCATCTTCGTACTGTTCCGCTTGATCTCTAAGCTGACATGGTGATGCGTCGTCCCAGCGCCCGAAGGCGTCAGCCGAGGCACCACGGCAGGATTGATGTAGGTGATCTCCTCCTTCATCGTCAGGAGCGGACGCGCAGCGCCGTCCTTCCCTCGGTGCATGTGACCGGCGATGACACAGAGGACCTGTTTGCCGGCTTCACGGGCGTATTCGATCGAGTCTCGCAAGTCTGAGTCTCCCCAGTCCCTGGGAGCGACACGGTCTAGATCTTCTGAAAGCGAAAAGTCTCTCCCCCATGGATCGCTCGGTGCTTCACCCAGCCCAGTGGGTCCATTGTGAGCCATGAAAAGGACGGCTTGAGTGGTCACCTCGTCGATCAAATGACGCATCTTTCTCCGCGAGCCCTCGAGCGATCCGACTCCATGACGTTCCTGGACCTGTTCGCGAAATGAAAACTCTGATCCACCCATGGCGCAGGGTCGGCCGGCTAAAAGCGTCACTTCTTCCTCCTGACCCGGAGCCCCGATGACCAGCCGATGCGCGCTGAATCCACAGCTCGAAAGCCGCCCCCGAGCGGCTTTTTGCATCATACGGAGAAGCTCTGCCTTACCGGACTGATGGGCCAACTCTGCGTGGATCTCGGGCATGTGGAGGGCATCGTTGTTGCCCGGCAGGACGAGGCCGGGGGTCTTGAGATGCGCGAGCTGCCGCACGACCGAAAGCCCATCTCGCAGGGTCCCCGCCCCGAGATCGCCGACGAACAGCAGGAGATCGTAGCCCTCGGCATCGAAGTATTCGTTGTCCCGAGCGCTCCAATGACCGTGGAGATCACCCAGAATCGCAATCCTCTCAGCGCGCATGTCTGATACTCACCCAGCCGTGGTTCATGACTCCTCCGCGACAGCTACACCAGAAAGCGCTGTCACGAGGGCCTCGGGAACCTTCGTCCGAACGAAACTCGGCAGCTCGACAAAGGTGTGGACCGTCTGACCGAGAGCAAGGACGCGCGCCCGATCTCCCGCTTCGCTCAAGCGAAAACCCAAGGAAATCTCTGACTCCTCGACCGCAGCCGCGACGAGTTCGACGAGGAGCACGTCTCCAAACCGGGCCGGCGAGAGATAATCCGCTTCCGCGTGTCTGAGGGGCGCGGCCCAGCGCTTTGCGGAAATGACCTCAGCGAGCGGATGTCCAGCCGAAGTCAGCAACACTTCGTAAGCCGTATGGAAGTATTCGAAAAACCGGGCGAAGTAGACGAGCCCGGCCGCATCCACATCCTGAAATCGCACGGGGATGCTCACGGAGGCCGCCGCGATCTCCCGCGATGAGAGAAACTTCTTGTCAAATCGTTTCACTGACTACCCTTCCTCGACGCCGGATCCTTAGAAGGCTCGCCCCCTGATTCCTTCGAAGGAAAGACAAGCCCCATCCATCCGAGCATGAGAAGCAGTCCCCCCACGGGAGTCACTGCCCCCAGAATCCTCGGCGCTCCAAGAGCCATGAGGTACAGGGTGCCCGAAAAAAGGGCCACCCCTGCCGTGAGCAAAAATCCGCTGATCCGTCCCCCCGAGATCCCCTCCCGGGAGAGGACCAGCACCGCGGGAGCCGTGACGAGCTGAAGGCTCGCCCCGATCGCCCACAGGCGTAGGCCGTCCGCATCGGTCATCGCCTTCAGTCCATGCGCGAAAAAGGCCGCCGCCGCCACGCCGGAAGCTCCCATGATCGCTGCAAAATATCGCAGGCTGCTTCTGCTCGTCATCCCTCAGCCTACATCAGCCTCCATGTCGGAACTACCATGCCATCCAAGCGCCACCCCCGCCTCCAAGCAAAGACCACAAATGACTGGGGACTTTTCCTTGAAATTGGCCTAGCATCGCGGATGGTACGCGGCCGACGGATGGCGGCGCCGCTCACGGGGTGGACCCGGCGCGGAAGAAAAGGGAGTTGGATCTTGGTGGTGAATTCTTACACGCACGCTCGCTCGTCGAGGGCTCTGGTGTTCGCGCGGCTTACGCTGGCGTTCAGTCTTTCAGTGGGTGCAGCCCTTGCGCAGGAAACCGCTGACTCTGGAGAAGGCACCGCAGAAACGGAAGACGCTGGGCCTGCGGTGGATGAGGGTGAACTCGCTACGGCTCGCCTGCACTTCGCCAACGGCGTCGAACTCTTGCAGTCGGATCCGCCCAACTACCAGGACGCCTACCGGCAGTTTCAGCTGGCGCTAGAGAAGAGCGGCGGGAGCTGGAAGGTGCGTGGCAATCTCGGTCTTTGTGCTCTGAAGTTGGAACGAGATGGCGAGGCTCTGGTGCACTATGGCGAGTACCTGGACAAAGGTGGGGACGAAATCGACCCGCAAGAGCGAAGTCACATCGAACGCGAACTCCTCCTCATCAAGGGAAACCTGACCACGGTAAAACTCGAGGCCTCCGACCCGGAGGCGCGCGTCAGCGTGACCCGTCAAGGTTCTACTTCCCCCACGCAGCTCTATGAGCTTGAAGGTGGAAAGGCCCAGCTCGGACTCCGCTCAGGTTCGTTCACCATCGTGGCAAAGTCTGGTGAAAAGCGCCTCGAATGGAGCACTGTCCTTTCCGCAGGGGAAGAGACGTCTTATGTCTTCGACTTCAACCAGCAGGCCACAAAAGCCGAATCCAAAGATCCGGCGAAGAGCGCTACCGAAACGTCGTCAAAGCCCTCGACCCTTCGCATCGTCGGCTTCATCACCGCCGGCACGGGTGTTGCGGTCCTCGGCGGCGGACTCATCGCCGGCATCCTGAGTCAGTCGAAAGAGAAGTCTGCTCTCGAAAATTGCATCGGTGAAGTTTGCACCGAAGCCAGTGAGGGGGACTTCGACAGCGCCAAGTCTCTCGCTACCGTTGCCAACATCCTGCTCATTTCGGGTGGCGTGCTCGCCGCCACAGGTGTGACCTTCATCATCGTTGGAGGAAACAAGCCTGCCGGTGAAACGGCAAGCCTCACCTGGGGCCCCACCAAGCAGGCAGCGGCGCCTCGCCTCAAACTCTCTCCCATGGCTGCGCTCGCCGGTGGTGGTGTGCTCGCCAGTGGCCACTTTTAGAAATCCTTTGCTCTCGTTTTGTCCTCACCTTAAGTCCTGACCTCGACGGAGAACGCTTGATATGAAACATCAAAACCAAAGAAAACTCGTCCCCCTCAGTCTGGTCGCCCTCTTTGTGCTCGCGGCGAGCTGTTCCGTCGACACCAAGGGCCTGCTCTTCAATGACGAAGAGTATGACAAGCTCGCCGGAGGCGGTGATGGTGATGGTGATGGGGACGGAGATGGCGATGGGGACGGAGATGGCGACGGCGATGGCGATGGCGATGGCGATGGCCTGGGCGGCGAGGGCAACTTAGGCAAATCGGACAACTGCGAGGAGTCAAAGCTCAAATGTGACGGCAAGCAGCGTCAGATCTGCGCGGGTGGCAACTGGATCGACGTGTTCGACCCTTGCGAATTCTTATGCGTAAACGGAGAGTGCACCGGCATCTGCGATCCCGGGGACTCTGAGTGCCTGACCGCCACGGACTTTCAGTCTTGTAATAAGAACGGGCAATGGAACTCCTCGATGTGCAACAATGCCTGCGTCAACGACGCCTGCGGCGGAGTGTGCGTACCGGGTGCGCGCTCTTGTCAGGGCAAGCAACCGTCGATTTGTAACGACAGCGGACAGTGGACCGCAGAAGAGGGCGTTCCTGCATGCCAGGACGAGTGCGAGCTCTCCGGGGATTTTCCGCTGTGCACCGACGAGTGCGGAAACGGTGACCGGCGCTGCATCAGCACGCTTCAAACCGAAGAGTGCGACAGTGGCGAATGGATCACGGACGCAACATGTGTCAACCAGACCTGTGTCGCGGGCTCTTGTCAGGGTGAATGCGAAAAGGACGCCAAACGCTGCAACCCTGACAAGGACGGCATTCAGACGTGTAACGCCCAGGGCGAATGGTCGAGCAACGTGCCTTGCCAGAGTGCGAACCCGTCGGGATTCGTATGCGGCGGCACTTCAAATCCGATTTGTGTCGGAGTCTGCTCCCCCGGCACCTATAGCTGTCAGGGAACAAGCGTCGCTATCTGTACCTCAAAGGGTGAATGGAAGCCCGAGGGGGATTGCTCCGAAAAGGGGCTCATCTGCCTGATCAGTGGGAACGAGAAGCCCCTCTGCGCTGAATGCGCCCCGGGCACCAAGCGCTGTCGCTACAACAATCAGGAAGTCTGCAGTGCCGACGGTTTCTGGAAGCGCGGAGAATCATGCGGCACCTATTGCTGGCAGGGAGAGTGCTCCGTCGGCAAGACGGCCGCGACGGTTTGCGTCGGGAATGAAATGCCGTACGGATGCCTCGATGATGGCCTATCGAGCTGGAAGTGTGTAGGGAGCACATTGGGGAAGAAAGCCATTGAGACAACGGGGTGTCCGAAGTTTCAAGAATGTGAGTTCACCAGTTGTGCTCTTCCCTCGAAGTAGTCGCCCACGAAAAAGTGGGGCCTG
>CAYMQT010000062.1:0-24739 GCA_964392575.1 uncultured Polyangiaceae bacterium | reverse complement strand
CCTTGCGGTCGATGTAGAGAAACTCTGTACGATAGAGTCCGATCCCTCGCGCTCCATGGCTCACGGCAATTTGCGCTTCAATCGTGAGCTCGATGTTTGCCATCAGAGTGACGGCTATCCCGTCACTGGTCTGAGTCGGTTCGTCGCGATGAGCACGCAGGCCGCGCGCGACTTGATAGTACCTTTCGGCCTTGGGCTGAATCTCTTCGAGCGCCTCTTCCGACGGAGCGACGAACACCCGCCCGTGGATTCCGTCCACGACCAGGGTGTCTCCATCACCGACGTGTCCGAGCAAGCCTGCTACCCCTACCACGGCCGGAATTTCCAGGGCACGCGCAAGGATCGAGGTGTGACTCGTCCGGGTCCCGACTTCCGTCACGATCCCGAGAACCCTTTCCTTGGTGAGGGTCGCCGTCTGGGCCGGCGACAGATCCCGAGCCACAAGGATGAAGGGCTCTTCAGAATCCGGGATGATGTCTGTCTCTGACTTGCCGCTCAGAGCGCGCAGAATTCGGTCGCGGATGAACTCAAAATCGTGGCTGCGCTCCGCGAGATAGGGATCGTCCGTCTGACGGAGCTGGCTACACATGACTTCGACAGCGTTTTCGAGCGCCCATTCGGCACACTCAAGAGCACTCCGAATCTCCATCTCGACATCAGTGCGCAGAGTCGGATCCCCCAGCATCATGACGTAAGCGTCCAGAATGGACGTCTCGGCTCCGCTGCCCTTCTGGCTCTGAAGTTGCGCTGTGATTTGTTGCAATTCCTTCGTCGAATGAGCGACGGCCTGGTCGAAGCGGGTGAGTTCAGCTTCTTCTTCGCCGGCCCGAATTCTCCGGTGAACGACGCCCAAAGAGCCCGAGTCGATGACAGCTGCACGGCCGATGGCAAACCCGGCAGAGCCCCCGATCCCGCTGAGAATCGTGGAGCTTTCTCCTCGTACGGTCATCACTTCCGATTCAGGGCTCTTCTCCAATCAGTCCTCTTCTCCAAAACGTTCAGCGATCAATTTACCGACCGCCTCGACCGCTTCTCCCGCGTGCTCTCCGTCCGCGAGCACCGTGATCCGCGCTCCCTTGGCGCCGCAGAGAAGCAGGACTCCCATGACGCTCTTGGCATTGGCAACCTGTTGATCCCTGCGCACGATGACCTCACAAGGAAAGCGGGAGGCCGTCTGCACGAGCTTACTCGCAGCGCGCGCGTGAAGGCCCAGACGATTGATGATTTCAAAGGTTTCTTCTGCGTGCGACATGGTTAAAAGGGAGCGGTTGAAAAGGGGCGCGGTTAAAAAGGGGGCTGCGGTTCAAGGGACGCGGGGAAAAGGGATAGGCTCACTCGTCCACAGGTCGAGACTCTGCTCCGTACTCACCCGCATTGAGATCACGGTGCACTGCATCCACCGAGATACCAAGCGCGCGCGTCAATTCCAGAGCAATCCGCGTAGAAAGGGCTACGCTCCGGTGACGTCCGCCCGTACAACCGACCGCGATGGTCACGTAGCTTTTTCCTTCTTCCTGGTACCGCGGCAGGCAGTACGTGAGAAGCGGAAGGATGTGGTTGAGCAGGCCCTTCGCATCTTCTGTCTCCAGGACGTAGTCTGCCACGGCTCGGTCTAAACCAGAATGCGGCTTTAGTTCTTCCACGAAATAGGGGTTCGGCAGGAAGCGAACGTCGAATAGGAGGTCTGCGTCCCGCGGCGCGCCATACTTGAAACCGAAGGAAACCACCCGGACACATGGGGCCAGTGCCACAGGGTCACCCTGAGTCACGCTGGTGATCACCGCTCTTCTCAGGTCGTGAACGGACAGCTCCGAGGAATCGATCACCAAGCTGGCGAGCCCACGCAGGGCCGTGAGAGCCCTCCTCTCTTCTCGAATCCCGTCGAGAACCGCTCGCGCTGCTCCAGAGCCATCGGTGGCTAAAGGATGAGGTCGACGCGTCGCACTGAAGCGCCGGGCGAGAAGCTCCTCGGATGAATCGAGGTAGATCACCTTCAGCGAAAAGGACGGATCGATGGAAAGCGCTTCTACGATCGTCGGCGCCTCACTCAGAAAGACACGGGCTCGGGCGTCCATCCCAAGTCCAATTCGAGAAAAGCCCGCCGTGAAGAGTGACGTGAGCGTCGCAGGAACCACCGGAGGAGGCAGGTTGTCCACACAAAAGTACCCCAGATCTTCAAGGGCGTTGAGGGCCGTCGTCTTCCCCGCGCCGCTGAGGCCTGTGATGATGATGACTTCAGTAGGCACTTGAGGAGGAACAGTTGAGATTTTCGAATCACTTTCCATTGTCCCGCCCGAAGGGTCCGAGTCCTTGCCCCTCATAGCTGTGCACCGGGGGAGGGGCTGAACTCTCGGTGAGCTGTCTTCGCGGGGGAAGCGCTTGAGATTCCGGCGCCAAGGATGATTGAGAACGACCTTCAATCCGGTCGATGAACTCCCTGGCGGGGTGATGCCCTGCCCGTCGTAAGAGTTCAGCACGCGCCGCGATCTCGATGATCGAACTCATGTTCCGCCCAGGCTGAATGGGCAGTTTCACCATCCGAATGGGCACTCCTAAAACGGCCCTATGCCGATCTTCCACACCAATCCGGTCGTATTCCGCGCCCGGGGACCAGAGTTCTAGGTCGACGATCAAGTCGATGCGCTTCCGATCACGCACCGAAGTCACACCGTACAAGTCCTTCATATTCAGGATCCCGAGTCCCCGGACTTCCATGTAGTGTCTGAGCGGCTTCGCTGGCTCACCGAACACCATTCCTGGAGGACGAAAGTCACACTCAACCACGTCATCGGCGACGAGCCGATGCCCCCGCATCACCAGTTCGAGCGCGCACTCGCTCTTTCCAATGCCGCTCTGTCCGCACAACATCACCCCCACTTCAAAGATGTCCACTAAAACGCCATGCATGCGCGCTCGTGGAGCCAAATGTTCGTCGAGAACCGTATGAAGGGCGGTGATGGCTACGGAGGATTTCTCTTCACAAAGGACCAGGGGCGTCTGAGTGGCTTCGGCGCAGGCCAGAACATTTTGCGGGAGCTCTACTCCCCGTGACACCAGGACGCAGCAGGGGTGA
Organism: uncultured Polyangiaceae bacterium; assembly: GCA_964392575.1. Taxonomy (GTDB): domain Bacteria; phylum Myxococcota_A; class Polyangia; order Polyangiales; family Polyangiaceae; genus NIC37A-2. The sequence goes on along the minus strand of CAYMQT010000062.1, from coordinate 21,666 downwards.
GCGCCAAAGAGATAGGAGACCGCAGCTGATTGCGCCTGAACATCGAGCCCCTCAATGTAACTCACCTCCGTTTCACCCAACACCTGGACGCGAGTGGGGATGAGACCGTGCAGGTGACCCACCAAGGACAAGCCCGACTTCTGAACACGCGGATGAGTCACGAGGCGATCAAGCCCAGCGGCGCCAGCGATCACTCGTGCTTTCAACCCCAGCGACGAGTCCTCCAAGATTTCCCGGATGGGGACACCTGCTCCTTGGTTAGTCTCGGGGGGGGCGTAGACAGTCATGGGGTTGGAGGGCGGTCACTGCGTCGGAGGGCGGTCACTGCGTTGAAGGGCGATCACTGCGTCGGAGGGGCTTCGTTCTCGCGGATGAGAGAGTATGCCTGTTCCTTGACCGAAGATTCCAGCAATCTTCGCCGGGTGTCCGGACTTCGCAGTAATCGCGAGACTTTGGCTAGAATTTTGAGGTGGGCGCTCGCCTCGCTTTTCGGTCCGATCACCCCCAAAAAGATACGCGCCGGCTCACCATCGATGGAGTCAAAGGAGACCCCGGCGGGGCATAAAACGAGGGCCGCGCGTTGGCCCTGTGCCCATGAAACGGCAGTGTGTGGGATGGCTACCCCTTCTCCAATGCCCGTACTCTGAAGCGCTTCGCGGTCCTTGAGTTGCTGAAGGATCTGAGCCTCACTGCAATCACCACCGCTACACAAGAGGCGAGCCAGCTCTTGAAGCACTTCCTCCTTGGTCGTTATCTCCCGCATTTGACCCGAAATGGAAACGCGGTCAACGGAAAGGATCTCGCTCAGTTGCATCGGTAGTGGTCCCTGTCAGAAGGACGAAAGGCTCGCCTGGGCGAGCCTTTCGGTCGGCAGAAAAAGTCTACCGAGTGCGGCCCTTGGGCCGACTTCTAACGGTCTCCGGCTGCTATCGCAAGACTCTCCGCATCGGTATCGGAATGGCGAAGATCGGTCTCCTTTCGGCGCCGCGAGCTGGCAACGCCCTTAGCGTCGTGGATTTGGCGCTCCAGCTTGTGAACGGCGGAGTCAATCGTGGCGTACATGTCGGAGGAGGTTTCCTTTGCTTCGAAATGCTGCCCTCCACTGGTCAGCTGGATCTCTACCTGGTGCTCATGCTTTTCCACGGAGAGTGTGATCCGTGCCGTCATCGGTTGCCTGAGAAACTTCTGCAGGCGGCTCACCTTTTGATGGGCATAGTCCCGAAGGGCTTCTGAGGGTTCAAGGTGCCTGAAGGTGGTCGATAGATCCATTTTCTCTCCTTATTGCGGGGATTCGGAAAGTCACACGAGAACACGCGTAGTCGTGCATCTCGGAGCCTGTCCGACGATCAAAACAACGAACGCGCCACCGTGACGCGGAGCGTAAGGACAAAAGAGCTGGTGACGCGGAGCGTAAGGACAAAAGAGCTGGTGACGCGGAGCGTAAGGCCCAGACCGAAAGACGATTGCGACGGGAAACGCACGAGGGCCGTCTCCCTGGGTCTCGCAAGCAGGGCTTCCCAGACCGGCCCACCACCGGAGGAAGCACGAGAGCGATAAACCCTAACGTCAACGTGCCCAATATAGAACGCTCTTTGCGATCCGAAAGGGGGGGCAGCACAAAAACTAGGATTTGTTTGGCGGGTCTTGTCCTTTTTGCAGGTCGAACCGTAAGTTGCAGGTCAAACCGCAAGTTCTGCGTGTTTAAGCTCTGCTGTTTGACCGCCTGCCAGTGAACCGCCTGCCAGTGAACCGCCTGCCAGTGAACCGCCTGCCAGCTTTGCTGGTGACGTAGCGGAAACACTATAGACCAAACGCTATGGTGATCAGGGTCAGGACCCTCGACTTGTGAGCCTGCATCTGACTCGTGAGTCTGCATCTGTAGGGCCAACTTGCACAGACGCCGTGGTATTCCCAAAAGCCGGCAACAAGCCCGGCTCAGAACAACACTTTACGCTTCGATGAGGCCAAAATCCCTAGCATCTCGCGGTATTTCGCAACGGTGCGTCGGGCGATGGTGATGCCTTTTTCTTCCGAGAGAAGTTTGACAATAACCTGATCGCTGAGGGGCTTGGCCTTGTCTTCCCCCTCCACCATCTTTTTAATCGCCTGCTTCACACTCTCACTCGCGATGTCGTCTTCGGACACACGTCGAATGCTGGAGTTGAAGAAGTACTTCAGCTCGAAGAGTCCCTGCGGGCAGTGCATGTACTTACCCGTGGTGACGCGGGAAATCGTGGACTCATGCATCCCGACTGCGTCCGCGACGTCCCTCAAGATCATAGGTTTAAGACAGCTGACGCCCCTTTCGAAGAACTCATGCTGTTTCTCCAAGATGCATTCGGAAACCTTGAGGATCGTCTTCCTTCGCTGCTCAATGGCTCGAATGAGCCATTGAGCGTTTCTTAGTTTTTCACCCACGAACTCTTTGGCCTGAGGATCGGCCATGAGTTTCCGTGTGAGCGCCTCGTTGATGAACAATCGTTGTGTACCGCGGTCATTGTCGACGATGTGAAATTCGTCCCCGTCCTTCACGACGAACACATCGGGAGTAATCCCGATACTGCGCTCATCGTGATCGACGAAGTTACGTGCCGGACGGCTTTCAAAGGTCTGAATTTCCTTGACGAAATCGTACACTTCGTCGAGGGGGAGCTTGATGGCCTTGGCGATGGCTTGATAATTGTGGCGTTCGAGATCCTTGATGTGATTTTCGATGATCTCCATGATGGTATCGCCGGCCTGATAGCCAGCGACTTCCGCTTGCAGGAGGAGGCATTCGCGCAGGTTTCTCGACCCCACACCAACCGGGTCGAGACGCTGGATCATCTCCAGAACAAGGGGAGCATCATCGCGGTGGAGTCCCACTTCGTCTGCCAGATCGTCAATGGTCAGATCAGGTGTCCTCGTTCCGTCCGGGCGGTCTACCCCCTCTAGGTCTAGGTATCCCCGGTGATCGAGATTGCCGATGACGAGCTCAGCAAATTGCCTCTCCACCTCTGTAAAATCGCTCATCTGAAGTTGCCACATCAGATGATCCTGTAGGCTGAGCTGACGGGTAAAATTTTGCTCGATGGGCGGAAGGTCATCATAACTGCCGCTCCCCTTCCCCGGACCTGAGGCGTTGTTCTGAAGCGTACGGTTCTCCAGAAACTTCTCCCAATCTACTTCCCGGGTGGCCTTGTCGGTCTCCTTTGCTTGGTCGGACCGTTCGACATGCTCAAGAGAGCGCTCCTCCCGAGACACCCGCGAGGTCGCCGCCGCGTCCTTCATGCGCCCATTGGGATCCTCCTCGGACAGCACCGGATTGTTGTCGAGCTCCTTGCGAACCTCGTCGATGAGCTCTAGGCGCGAAAGTTGCAACAGCTTGATCGCCTGTTGCAGCTGGGGTGTCATCACCAGCTGCTGGCTGAGGCGCAGTTGTTGCTTGATCTCCATTTCCCTTAGTATGAAGTACCAGAAGGCCCGGGGCTCGAACAAGCGTTTCAATGAGCCTAGATTCTTTACACGGAACTCCTCCGTTCCGAGAGGCCTTCGACCGGTTTTGCTTGCCAGGGATCATGTAGGTGACCTTCCGACACCGCTGTCTGGGCCGAACGCATACGGTTTCATCCATCCCTTGACCCCCTGCCGTCCGCGCGGAACATGAAGAGATGATGCCGGCCCGGGGGACGGAAAGCACGCCGGCCTTTCGGGCCAAGGCCTTGTACTTGTGTGTGCGCTCACTCAAGGGTCGTGAAGGAGCGAGCGCCTTCGTGCGCTCGGTGGATGCAGGACGCATTTTCGACGACGAAACAAAACCGATCTCAAGAGAACTCTGGCTACGCGCTCTTCTGGAGTTTGAGAGAGCCGTGGGCGACATGGGATTTCGGCGCCTCAGCCGCTACCTGGTTCATCCCAAAAACTTGGGCGTGTGGTCGAGCCTCTTGCGCGGCGCCCGCTCGCCTCACGACATCTATGCCAAGCTGGACGAGTCGCACGGAGATCCCATTGGTGGCTGGACTTGGCGCGTTCTCCAGCAAACGAGTCGGAGCTGGAGCGGTGAGATTTGCTTTCTAGAAAGTGATGAACCTGAGGATCGCGCGCGGATCCGCAAAGCGCTGAGCGCTGAGCTCAAATCGATCCCCCTCCTCTTCGGTCTCGCTCCCGCTACGGTGACTTCGAGAGTCGAGCCCCGAAACAACTCGGCGGGAGAATCTGACGACCAAGTCGTTCAGACCGCGACCTATCGCAGCGCGGTTTCTCCCCCTCTTTTAGCGGGATTGATCGCCTCTCCCTTCCTCGTGGGAGCGGCGTATGCGCTCGCGGCGGCGGCGGGGATGCCTCTGCTTGAGCGTCTTATCGCGCTTGGTGTGGCAGCGTTGCTCACCGGGGTCACGACTTTTCTTGTGTCTCGAGACGCGCATTTTCGGGCTCTGCGCCGCGCGCAACAGCTTCGGATCTTGGCTTTGGAACGAGAGGGACTCTTGCAACGAAAGCGAGTGAAGGAAATCTCGCGCCCCCATGAAGAGCCGATCATCGCCGGGAAATACCGGCTTGCTGAGCAGCTTGGTGCAGGAGCAGCGGGATCGGTCTGGAAGGCTCGGCGGCTCACGGACGGTGTGAGTGTTGCTGTAAAACTCCTGAGGACGGCGCTCGCGCAGGATCCCAGGGCGACAGACCGGCTTCGACGGGAGGCGCAGGCTTTGGGTCTTGCCTGGCACCCCAATGTCGTAGAAGCGCTCGACGATGGTCTCCTTTCCTCCGGGGTGGCTTTCCTTGTCACAGAGCTGCTCACGGGAGAAACCCTTGCTCGTCGGCTCACTCGTGGTGCCCTCCCGGAAGAAGAAGTCATCGCCCTCGCGCTTCAAGCAACCGACGCCTTGATGGCCATTCATAGCGCGGGGATCGTGCACCGCGACATCAAACCAGAAAACCTCTTCCTGCATCGCGCGACGGGCTTCTCCGAAGTCCTCAAGCTGATCGACTTCGGTGTTGCTTCGGTGACCTGGGCGGAGACGCGGCTGACTCGCCATGGAGCTCGTGTGGGAACCCAGGGCTATGCGGCTCCCGAGCAGGAGCGAGGTGACGAAGTAGATGCTCGGGCGGATCTGTATTCCCTAGGCGTATGCCTCCGCGAGGCACTCACTTGTGAGCTTCCCGGCAAGGAGTTGCCGCTGTCTCTTGAACGGATCCCGGAGTCCTTACGCTCTATCCTGACAAGACTGCTCGCGCCGGATCGGGAGGACCGGTACGAGACGGCCAAAGAACTCAAGGCTGATCTCATTGGCCTGTCGCGCGATAGCGGTGAACTCGTGGTCCAGAAGGGCGCCTAAGCCATGGCCGCACCTTGACCTTAGGGGCGTTTTTTCAGGCGAAGCACGACATACTGTCCCTCGGTCCCCGGGAGCGGGAGCGTGCCGATGCTCTCCCAGTCCTTTGCGCTTCCCTGACGCATCAGATGGAAGTCCACCTCATAGACCGGGTGAAGGTTCGAGAGTTCCTGCCCAGGCTCGTGGACCCTGTCGCGTGTCCTTACCACCCAGGTCTGGACGTCGTGCTTGTGGAACATGGCTCCAGGGATTTGTTTGCTCGTGTGCCCGCCCGGAAGCTCAGCGACCTCAAAAAGAGTGACTCCGGCTAGGTCGAAGATCCTTCTCTTGGTGGCGAGCCCGACCCATCCGACATCGAGCGCCGCCACAGCGCCTTCACCTTTGAGCAAGGGAGCGCCTTCTGCCACGAGGGTGTGACGTCGTTCGAGCACTGCGCGATAATCAGCCCCCTGGCTTTTGAGCATGAGCAGGGGTCCAAGCGTCGCGCCAAGCGCGGGCAAAAGGAGCGCGCGATTCAGCCGGAGATGAGGGGCCAAAACAGCGGCAAGGACAGGAAAAAGAGGCGCCGAGAGCCGCAGCCCTGGCATCCAATCGCCTCCCGCATAAACGAGGGCGACGAGGTGGACCAAGAAGAGAAAACCGATCCCGACCGAGCTTTTGAACTTCCAGAATTCCGCGCGTGAAAGCAGGAGCCAGGGGAGTCCACCCCACAGAGCAGTAACGAGAGCGTAGCGAAGACCGCTGGCGAAATCAGGCGCTTTTGCCGTGAAAGCAAGGGGAAGCGGTCTTCCGTAGAGGTACAGCCTCAGGCATCCGAGCAACAGAAGCCACAGAAGTACGATGCCGGTCATCTTCGCCAGTCGTGAACGGTACCTCGCGTCCCTGGCACCGACCGCCACCAGAGCTGAAAACCCGACGGGAACCAACTCGAGCCGCAGGCCCAAGGCAACGGCGAGACAGAACCCAGCAGGAACAGCTCGGTCCCGCACAGCGAGGGAGAACGCCGCCATGAGCAGGAAGGCGACGAGCGGGGGACTCAGACCCGCCCCCGCCCAAATAGTGAGCGGTAAGCTCACGAGCGGAAGCAAGATGGACAGCCAGACCGGGATCGAGGCGTTTCGTTCCGCCGCGGCACGTCCGGCAAGATACCAGGCTCCGAGAAAGCTCATGACTCCCAGAAGGCGAGCACTCGCAAACATGAACCCCGCGCTTGTCTTGCCCAAGCAGAGTCCAATCAGCGCGAGCAGGTGCGCGTATCCGAAGGGAGTGACGGCGTCGCTGGGCTCATTCGGATTGAACCCAAAGCCGAGTCCCGAGGCTCCATTCGATGCGACCCGGCTCACGATGAAGGCGTCATCGACAGAAAAGCCCAAGCATGTCGGAAGCATGCAGGCCGCCCCGAGGGCCCAGATCAAACCTAGCCGAGAGGGACGACACTGACCGGCCGTTGTGGTAAACATGGAGTCCGGATTCAGCGCTTGAGAGGGGCTACCTGCTCTGTTCCAAGAAGTCCAATCCTTGGCAATCTTGGTGGAAAGTTGGGGTCTATCCGGTGAATATTCATAGGATTGCAACCGGATGACACTAGTCGACGTTGTTCTTCGTACGGACCGCAATCCAAACAACCCTGATGAGCCGCTTTCGGGTGTGCTCGATATCCTCGTGGACGGGGTGAACATCACCGCCCGGGCCGGGAGGACTCAAGGCCTCACCCTCTTGGCACAGCTCGGGCATTCCCTTTCCAGCTTGGCGCGGGGACGCACGACAAGGGCCACCGCGCATCTCTGCACCGATGGAGACAATTGGGAGCTGGGCCTAGAGGCTGACGGTTCGGATGTGCTTTTGAGCGTATTCCGCGCCGGCCCTTGTCCGGAAGTGGCCGTGCACGAGCGCCGTGTGTCGGTCTCTGCTCTTCATGAAGCTCTCACCCAAGCTCTAAGTGTGGCGCTGGAAGCGACCCTGCCCACCGGACATCGGACCATCTTGGAGGCGGCGCGCGATCAGCTCGCTCTGAGTCGCCACCGTGCCAAGCCCCTCCCGCGTGGCCTTGCGGCGGATCGCATCACCATTCGAGCGGGCGCGGCACTCGAACTCACGGCCCATGCTTCGTTTCGCATCGGCCCCCAAGCTTCGGACGAGGACGCTCAAGTGGAGCGGGCTGATTTGCATGCCTTGCTGACGCCTGGCCACTTCAAGATCAGTCAAGGTCGGCGCAGTCTCAGTCTTCGCCAGGCTCAACTCTTCTTGCTGGCAGAGCGACTGATCTGGCTCGCCGAAGACACGATGGACTCCTGGCAAGCGGCACGCCCGGTGTTTCGCCGCCTCTCCATGGAGGGAGTCCGCCTGGGGATCCGTCGGGGACCCGGGGACTCTCCCGTGGCGCTTTCGCTCAGTCAGTCAGGGGCTGACGACGGCCCGGCCGGCAAGACGCTGACCCTCACCGATATTCCCACCATCGATTTTGTCGAAGGCGCTGCCCATTTCGCGGAGGCCCTCGGAGAACGCTTCATGGCGCATGATCAGCGTCAGACCAACAATCTTCGGCTGGGGGTCCTCCTCGAGAGCGCGCGCATTTTACGTGAGCGTTTGAGCGAGATGCGCATGGATGACGCGATCACCAATGCCGAGCGCGACAGCTACAAGAGCTATGGCCTTCCCAGCGTCGCTCCGAGCAGCGAAGGCACCTGGAGTCGCGGCGGCGCGATGCGCTTTGTTCCTCGCTGGGTGGCCGCCGTGCCCAATGTCGATCTGAGAAGTACGTTCCTCTATCAAGAGCAACTCATCGTCGGCTCTTCACGCGAGATGGCGAGTCTGTCTCCGCGCACGGGGGAGATCACCTGGCGAGTGCAGAGTGAGCGGGCCGCCACGGTGCCTACGCCGGTCGGACTCGCTCGTATCCATGCGGACGGACGCCTCCGGATCCATGATTTTCAAAACGGGACGGTGCGCTCAGTCACCCGCCTCATGCCCCGCGCCGGAGGAGGGGCGGCAGGTGCCCTTGTGAATACTCCCGGCCTTCCTCAACTCTTGCTGGTTGCCGAAGGGGACCGCTATGTCACCGCCGTAGACTTGGTCACCGGCGACGTGCGTTGGCGTCACCGCGCAAGCCGCCCGGCAAACTTTCGCCTGCGTCGTGCCGGTCGTTTGGTGCTCATGTCCGGCGGAGACTCGTCGCTTACAGCCCTCGATGTCACGACGGGTGAAACCGTGTGGCGGGTCCGTGATCGCCTGCCCTTCAGTGGCGACATTGCGGTGCAGGGGGACAGTGCCTTTGCCCTCTCCACGAGCGCGGTGGGAGCAGCGCGCCTGCACCACATCGATCTGTGGAGCGGAAAAATCCATTTTACGACCTATGTGGAGGAGCAGCCCGTTTTTGGGCAGCAGCCGCTGACGGTAGCCGGCTCTGTGATCGTTCCCACCAGGGATCGCCGTGGGGTGGGTGCCTTGGCTTTCTCCCAGGAGACAGGTGAGCTGCTCTGGGATCATGATCCTGGGCTCAGCGCGGCAGCGACTGCTTGGTGTCGTCTGTCCGACGCCGTTGTGGCCAACAGTGCTGCCGGCACCGTCCTCTGTCTCGAAGCCGACACGGGCGAAGTCCGTTACAATCATGTGTTTTCACGGCAGGTGGAGGGCGATCAGCCACGACGCTTGGAACCCGTCCTGAGAAATGGCGCGCTCTTTGTGCCCTCTCATCAGGTCTCGGTCCTGCGGCCAGACACGGGGGAAATCATCGGTGAATTACCGTGCGACCTCATTCCCGACCTTTTGCGGGTCGACGAGAGCTGTAACGTGTATGTCGCGGAGGAGAGCGGGCATCTGGCCGCCTATTCTGTCGCTCCCAAGCTCCAGCTCGTCAGCGGTTGAAAAGGGGCAGCGGTTGAATAAGGATCAACCCGCCCGTCACGTGGCGTCAGCCATCCTTTGCGCGTGCCCCCTGACGAGCCGCGCCAGGGCCAAGAGGGGCACATGGACCGGGCACGCGCGCTCCGCCGTTTCAAACGCCTCGTCACCAATCCCCGCGATCATGTGGCTCGCGGCGGGGTAGTCAGGCAGAGAGCGCGCTCCGCTCAGAGAAAAGGCCATCATCCCACGATAGCCTTGTGTACTCTCTCGAATGCGGGTCGCCTCCCCGCGATCACACTTGCCGCAGGCCACGCAGCGCCCGACAGAGGTAAGGACGATGGCTTCCTCCGCGGTGACAGCCAGGATCCCGTCGTCCTGGTATTGTTCACGAAAGCGGCTCAGGGGGCGCGTGGGTGTGGCTCTACGCGCGAGTGCTCGCAAGAAACCGAAAGCGAGCAAGACAAGAGCGACGAGCCTCCCCCACATGATTTAACCCGCAGCTTCTGCCACGACGGGCACGTCGACTTCGAAGGGTGTGCCGAGCACAGGGAGCTGTTTTCGACCGAGAACGCCCCGTACGACTTGCATGCGATGATCGACCGCGATGATGTCACCGGGGGACAGCTCCTCCCACACATTTTCCCCTTGCAGCTGCTCGCTGGATACGATCAAATGATTCACGAATCCGCTCTTGGTCGGCGCCTCGCATTCCGCAGAATAGCTCTGACAATCGTTGCGCTCGGGACAGCGTTTCTTGAACGTCGAGTAGTAGAGCGGTTTTCCGCCTTGTACGGCGATGAGGCACTTTCCGTCCGTGACCATGAAGGTCAAAAGAGAGGGATGCTCCGCACTTTCACAGATCTCTTTTACGCACAGCAAAGCTTCGCTGAGGGCTGAGACCACGTCAGCGATCGCATGCCTGTGACTGAGGGGCGCAAAGGCGGAAAGGCGGGTCAAGAACTGAAAGAAGATGAGTTCGCTGTCCGTCTCCCCCAGCACATGGCGACGCAGCTCGGGAGCGATTTCTGTGAGGAGCGCCTCTCTCTTTTCATCCAGATTGGGAACATCTCCGTTGTGAGCGCCGACCCAGCGCCCGTACTGAAACGGGTGGCAATTCAAGACGCTGTTCTGTCCTCGCGTGGCCTGCCTCACGTGGGCCAGCACTGTCTCAGACGCCACCACCCCGCTCAGTCGATGAAACAAGGCATCACTCAAGGCAGTCATCGGACTGCGGGTGAGATGAGGCACCCCGTCCACATAATGAGCCACGCCCCAACCGTCCGGGTGCTGGCTGCTCTGAACGCCAAGCGCGTTGTCCGCTGCGACGAGCGAGCTGTGTACTTGGCTGGGGATGACGCTCCGAAACCCAAACAGCCTGCACATGGGAAAGAGCTTCGCACAGCAAAGCCTGCCGCCCAAGTCAGGCGCGGGTCGTGCTGCAATCCGGTGAAATCCTCGCGCTCTCCGCTTCCATACGCAGCTTCATACGAGGGGCGCTTCCATACGTCCCACGTTCAAATGGCTGAATTATTGAGGAAAAGTTGGTTCCAGTCGCGGGGGGATGCTGGTAAAGAAGGCGCGGCGGGGGCGGTCCCTGCACGAGTTGGAGCGCTCGTTTCTCAAAGCGAGCGAATAGTTCTCAAAGGCTGGAAGCGGGGGCAAGTCTATTGCGACTGCAAGCGCTGAGGTGATAGCGCTACCCAGCGACCTACGGAAATACCATGCGAAAACTGACAACCCCCCTCACATTGCTGAGCATTCTTATCCCTGCAAGCGCGTTTGCGCAGGCGACACCCGAAGAGTCGCCCGAGGCCGAGGCCCCCGCAGAGGCTGCGCTTGAGCAGCCTGCGCCGGCTGAAGGTCCCGAGGCTCCTCCGCTCACCGCGGGTGGTCCTGAGGCTCAGCCTGTGGTGCTGGAAGATGCTGGCGCTGGTCTGGCAGCAGGTGCCTCCACGACCGCCGGACCCACGGCAGTCGAGCCTGCAGCAGAGGCCGCACCGACGTCCCGTCCCTCGCCCAGCAGATCGACCTACGGCGGCGGCGGTGGAGACAAGTGGGAGTTCTCTTACAACGGTTACCTCCGCGCGCCCATGCGCTGGGGCATCGCCAACAACACCGGGCCCCAACATGTGGCGGAGGGAAATCGGTCCTCTGACTTCGACAATCCCGACGGTCAGGTCGTCAACCATGAGCAGGCCCCCGACGGCACCTGGGCAGCTACAGGGCTCCAAGATAAGAAAATGACGATTCATCGCCCGGTCGTTCCGGACGATCAGTACTCCAGCTGGCAATTTACGAGCCACAATCGAAATAGCTGGGCGGAAATGTTCTTCTCGGTCGGCACTGCCCATGTAGCCGGTGTGCTCGCCATTCAAGGATTTCAGTTCACGGATTCGGCCTGGGTGCAGGAAGGCGCTCAGTTTGGCATCGGTCAGGGCTACGTAGACATCAATCACGACCTCGGCTTTGACAACGTGAAGTTCAGCGCCAAGGTCGGATCTCACTGGGCGCGTTACGGCCGCGCCGGCGTGTATGACGCCGGTGAGTACGACACTTATCTCTTCGGTCGTACGCATACGATGGGCGCCACCACCCGTCTCGATTTCATCCTGAGTTCCTTCGATCTCGCCATCGAGGGCGGTTTTGGCGGCAAGCAGCCGGATCCGCGGATGTACAACCGTGCGCGCTACACGACTATGGCTCATGGGCATGCATTTTTGAAGTTCCCCTCGGTAGAGTTCGGCGCTCACGCCCTTCACGCATGGGCGTCAGCCTCGACTGCCTCCCACTACCCCGGTGTCCTTCCGGGCAGCGGCGGCTGCGACCCTGAGTCGCCCGGCACTCAATGCACGATCGCTCCTGGCCAGATCGCAGCTGCGGACGGGACCGAGCTTTACGGGGGCGTCGACGGGCCACTCGGCGTCTTCGGGCCTGAGTACCCCACAGGCAAGCAAACCATCGTCGGCGCGGACGCTCGCATGGATCTGGGTCTGTTTGGTTACCTGTATGCTGGGTACTCCTACCAGATGTTGTCCAACGCCCTGACCGTGGACAATGCGATTGAATCGATTCACTCGCTGGGGGCAGGTAACTTCAGGCTGGGCGTCGTCGACAACTACCTCGAGTCGCCCTACTGCCTCACCGCATCAGCACCCAACGAGTCTTGCTCCAACGGTGACGGGGCCATCGGCACCGTCCTGTTTCAGTACGAGCTCGGGCTCGCGAACTTCGGGATCCTGCCGGGGAGCATGGATCTTCGCACGAAGCTCTACGGTATGTTCAATCATGTGAGCGTCGACGACATCGAAGAGCAGCGCTTGCTCGATCAATGGGAGCTTCTGCTTCCGACGTCACAGAAGACGGTGAACGACTTGCGTCAGGACGGCACCACCAAGATCAAGTTCGGCGCAGACATGGAGTTTTTCCCTCTCGATTGGATGAGCGCTGGTGTTCGTTTCGACCGCCTGGATCCGCACAGCAAACTGAAAAATGAAGGCTTCTCGATCCTGTCGCCGCGCCTGAGCTTCAGGACGAAGATGGTGACCCACGAGACCATCACCCTGCAATACTCGCGCTACTTCTATGACCGTCGTCAGTGCCAGGATGCGGCAGGCAACGTCGCGAGCCCGGCCGATGACCCCTTCCGTCCGAACGGCACCTCCCTGTACAATCAGCCGAACACAGATCCAGGAGAAGGTTTCCCGCTTCGTCTCGAGTGTACACAGCCCGCTCCCTCTTCTCCTCCCCCGGACGGCTTTGGCGCGCACCCCAACAACCAGACTCCTGGCAACAAGGGCGCGGCGACTTTGATTCCGGATGAGAATCTCATCTCCCTGACCGCCACCATGTGGTGGTAATGTAAGAGAGGTAAGTCATCGAAAAAGCCCCTCAGCCTGAGCTGAGGGGCTTTTTCTTTTCTGTCGCCGGCCTCGTTACGTACTCGCACCTCTGGCTACACCGCAGCGTCAGCACAAGTTTTCGTTCTTGGTGGTATCTCTGATGCTGGGTGAGTAGGAGAACCGGATTTTCACGAGCGCTAACGGTCGGGTAGCGCTACCATTCTGAGATTGCTTGAGTCGGAGAACTCTCCGCTCGGGCCCTTTCCCTATGCGCAACCTTCACCCTTCCCTTGTTTGCTCTCGTCCCCTTTCAACCGCTTCAACTGCAGCGCTCCTCATGGCTGCTCTGGTCGCGTGCTCACCCTTGGGGACTGGTGATACAGAGGAAGAAGACGTGCTCGACGCGGACAACGACAAGGTCGCAGACTATCTCGGTAAAGCGGTCGATCTGGACAAGGACGGCATCGCAGATCTGATTGATATCGACGGCGATGGGATCTTCGATGGCATCGGCGTCGATACCGACGGCGACGGGATTGCGGATGCAGTGGGTATCGACACGGACGGTGACGGGATCTTGGACGCCCTCGACCTCGACGGCGATGGAATGGTGGATCCTCAGCCAGGCAGCGGGGGGAGCGGTGATGTCGGTTCGACTGGTGGCAGTTCCAGCCTCCCGACGGGGGGAGTCACAGGCACCGGTTCATCCTCCACCGGGGGCGGAACGAACAATCCTGGGGCGCTCGGCTGTCAGGATGCGGATCTCATGTGCGCAGACTTCGAGGCTGACCCCGTGGGCGTGAAGCCCGTGGGCGGACCGTGGCTCCCGGACGTTTGCTTTCCCCAGGGTTACTCGGCAACGGTCACGGCGGGTTCAGGGATCAACGGCTCGAAAGGCTTCGTGACGACGGGCGCGAGTTCGAGCAACAACCTCTGCGCGCTGGTCCATGATCTCGGAGTTCTGAGTGAATTCTGGGTCACGGCCTGGGTGAAGATCGGGGGTATGATCGACACACAACACGAGGTCACTTTTTTCGAGCTGGGGAGCGAGGCAGACAAGGACGATCCGGAGCTTCGCATCGGCTACCGAGGAGACAGTTCCTGCCCCAATGCCAGCTCCAGCTATCAAGGTTGGGAGCTGGGCGCGACCAAAGGAGCGTCCGGCGGGGAAGACACCGGGTGCACGGGGAGCAAGGTCAACGACGGACTTCCTGTCGCCGATGCCTGGTACTGCCTGGAAGTCCACGTGACTCAGGGTTCGGGCTCACTTGTGTCTGATCTCTACGTCGACGGAGTCAACCAGGACTTTTTGATCCACTCGCAGCCCCGCACGGAAGTCGGCGGCTCTTTCGAAGCCAGGTACCTCAAAGTAGGGCAGCAGAGCTATTCTGGCATCTTTGATTCCTTGGCGATGGATGACGTGTCCGTCTCCAGCACCCGGATCCCCTGCCCCACCAAACCCTGACCCACCGATCTTGAGGCTCCTCACTTTGAGCCTTGCTGGTGGGGGTCAGGCGAGGAGTACGTTTTAGATCTTGCAGGTGACCTGAACCGTGGCGCCCGGCTTGGCATAGGGCACCAAGTTGCCCTCCACGGGCTTACCGTCGACGGTCAGCTGCGAAGATCCAGCTTTCCCGCTGTTTTCGACCTGAATGACGTAGGTAGCCCCGCGCGCGCGGCGGGTGACCGTGTAGGAGGGAACATCCTTCGTCATGCAGGGCTGAACCAGAAGCCCTTCCCATTCTGGCCGAACCCCCAAAAGGTACTGACTGATGGCGACGAAGTTCCAGGAACCCGTGCCCGTGAGCCAGCTGTTCTTCGCCTCTCCTGGCTTCACGGCGTCTTTGCCTGCGATCATCTGCGCATAAACATACGGCTCCGTACGATGAAGATCGCTGATGTCTTCGAGGTAGGCCGGAGCGATCTTCTTGTAATACTCCCAGGCGCGCTCGGGACGACCGATCACCGTCTCAGCAATCATGATCCACGGATTGTTGTGGCAGAAGATACCCGCGTTTTCCTTGTAGCCGGCCGGGTAGGTTGAAATTTCACCGTATTCGAGCACGTACTCAGTGAAGGCGGGATTGTTGAGAACGATCCCGTACTCACAGTCTAAGAGTTCCTTTACGGAGTCGAGCGCCTTTTGAGCCTCGCCGGATTTCACACCGATCCCGGCCATGACGCAGTAGCCTTGCGGTTCGATGAAGATCTTGGCTTCTTTGTTCTCCTTCGAACCGACCTTTTTGCCGAAAAAGTCGTAGGCGCGCAGAAACCATTCGCCGTCCCAGCCTTTGTCGAGAACGACCTTCTCCATCTTGGCCACATTGGCCCGGGCGCGCTCTGCTTCCGCCTTGTCGCCCCGGCGCTCGACCATTTCCGCGTACATGGGACCGATCGACACGTACATGCCGGCAATGAAGATGGACTCAGCCGTGCGCCCCTCTCGATTCTCCGTCGTCTGAAACGACTCGCCTGGAGTTTCCGAGAAGCAGTTGAGATTGAGACAGTCGTTCCAGTCGGCGCGACCGATGAGAGGAAGACCGTTCGGCCCGAGGTTGTTGGTGACGTGGTCGAGGGAACGCTTGCAATGTTCAAGCAGCGTTTGACTCTTGGAAGCGTCGTTGTCGAAAGGCACCATCTCATCCAGGATGGCGAAATCCCCAGACTCTTTGATGTAAGCCGCGACACCCAGGATGAGCCACAAGGGATCATCATTGAAACCGGAGCCCACGGCATTGTTACCGCGCTTGGTGAGCGGCTGATACTGATGATACGCGCTTCCGTCCTCAAACTGAGTCGCCGCGATGTCGAGGATCCTCTCTCGCGCACGCTCGGGAATGAGGTGAACGAAGCCCAAAAGGTCTTGGTTGGAATCTCGGAAACCCATCCCTCGACCGATGCCGCTCTCAAAGAAGGAGGCTGAGCGAGACATGTTGAAGGTGACCATGCACTGGTACTGATTCCAGATGTTGACCATGCGGTCGAGCTTGTCGTCGCTCGACTTCACCGAGTATCCGCTCAGAAGGTCATCCCAGTATTTTTTGAGTCGGCCGAGTTCGAACTCAACCTTTTCTTTGCTGTCGAGCTCGGCAATCAAGTCAGCTGCCGGCTTCTTGTTGATGACGCTCTTCGACTCCCACTTGTCCCATTTCTGGCCCTCGGGAACGATGTCGCGGTCGACGTACCCGAGGACGAAGACCAAGGTTTTCTCCTCACCAGGGGCCAGTTCGAGATCGAGCCCGTGAGAGGCGACAGGAGACCAACCCGCCGCTTTGCTGTTTTGGCTCTTGCCGTTCAGGACCACTTGGGGCTCATGAAAGCCGTTGTAGAGCCCGATGAAGGTTTCGCGATCCGTGTCGTAGCCGCTCACCGGATGATTGACATGATAGAAAGCGTAGTGATTGCGGCGCTCTTTGTACTCGGTCTTGTGGTAAATCGTGCTGCCGCCGCCCCCGATTTCGACCTCGCCCGTCGAATAGTTGCGCTGGAAGTTGGTCATGTCGTCTTCCGCGTTCCACAAACACCACTCCACGAACGAAAACAGCTGAAAGTTCTTCTTTTGGGAACTTTCGTTCTTGAGCGTCAGCGCGTGGACTTCACACGTCTTACCCACGGGTACGAAGAAGAGCGTACTCACGCTCAGTCCGTTCTTCTTTCCGGTGATCCGTGAATAGCCGAGTCCGTGTCGGCACTCGTACTCGTCGAGATCCGTCTTGACGGGTCCCCAGGACGGGTTCCAGACGGTCTCCCCTTCCTTGATGTAAAAATAACGCCCGCCGTCGTCCGTGGGGACGTTGTTGTAACGATAGCGGGTCAAGCGCCTGAGTTTCGCGTCCCGGAAGAAGCAGTAGCCGCCTGACTGGTTGGACACGAGACCGAAAAACTCTTCGGAGCCGAGGTAGTTGATCCAGGGATACGGAGTCTTGGGAGTGGTGATGACGTACTCTTTGTTGTCGTCGTCGAAATGTCCAAATCGCATGCTTGTTCTCTCTGTGGGTCAGGGGCTGGGGCGAGCGGTATAGTACGGGTTTATCCTGGATCTAGGGGCACTTCGTAAGGAACGAGGGGAATGCGTGGAAGCGAAATGTTCGCCGCTATTGGGCGGAGGCGCGGCCGGCATTCTCGTCCAGGTAGGCGGCCACCCAGGCGAAGGGGGCGTTCCAATTGATGGTGATCTCGTTGGTGGACCAGGCCTCGATGTGATCCATGAAGCACTTCTGCGGCGCGCAGCCTTGGAGGCCGGCGGCCTTCACGTAGGGGTCTTGAAGCGAACTGTTGGGTCCGCCGGATACGGCGCCGGGAGGTGCCGCGGGAAAAGAGGAGTTGTACTGATGCGCCCAGAAACGATGGTGCGGGTTCTGAAGCGGGCGCGCGCCGTAGCCCGTCACATACGATTTTGCCATCGCGTTCCGCCCGAGCAAGTAGTCCATACCCAGGACCATCCCCTCCAGGTACTTGTCGTCGCCGGTAAAATCGTAGGCGAGCCCCAAGATCATCATGTTGTTGATGATGAATGAGTTGGAGCCCCAAGGATACTTCCCGCTGCTGCCAGAACTGAAGGGCATCCTGTACCCTTGGCTGTCGATGAGCGCGAGGAAGTGATCGGCCGCCTCGATGAGGAGCTTCTGTTTGGCCTTTTGCGCTGTGGCGGGCAGCGCGCTCGGGACGAGGGCGAGGCTGATGGTACCCAGAGCATCCGTGCTTCCCCAGGTCATCGCCGTAGGAACCCCAGCGCTCTCTTTTGTGATTTTAGAATGAAACTCCGACTGCTGCATCGCCGTCAGGTATTCCTGCTGCCCGGTCGTGGCATACAGCTCAGCCGCGGCCCAAAAGAACTCGTCGGCGACCTGATTGTCGTCATAAGGACCGCCGCCGCTCTCGGAATCCTTCGGATCGGCGAAGAGCTTCGGGTTCTTCTTTGCGGCTTCATAGGCCGTTTGAGCCGCCTTGAGGCATCGAGCGGAAAAGGCCGGATCATATATTTTATAAATACGTGCCGCCTGGGCCGCCGTGGCGGCGAGATTGAGGGTCGCTGCCGTCGAGACCGGGCGTAGATTGCGCTTCGTGACCTTCTCCGCCTCCTGGGGTGAAATGCCAAGAGCAGTCCAGGCTGTGTCATGCATCTTGTGGTGCACCATGCCCGCCTTTTCCTTGCCCGACGGCACCTGCATCCCCAGCAAGAACTCCATCTCCCAGCGAGCTTCGTCGAGAATGTCCGGAACGCCGTTCCCGCTTTCTGGGATGTTCATCTTGCCGTCAGCAAACGGCGCGAGCTGTCCCTTCGCCTTTTCGCGCTCATACTGATTGAGCATCGTCCACACCGAGATGCCGCCGTTCACCACGTACTTCCCGTGGTCGCCCGCATCGTACCAACCACGGGTGACGTTCAGAGAGTAGTCACACGACTGCGCTTTCGCGAAATCTTCTCCACAAGGGACGGCTTTGTCGCTTTCGGCATGGCCGGCGGGGCGTGCCCACTTGGGATCTTTGCAATAAGGCATCTTGATCTCGATGCCGCTCCGATTTTGATAAAAATAGCGAAGAGCGTCGTATTTTAGCTCTGAATAGAGGGCGTCTGAAATGGAAAACGGGGTCGACTGTTCTTCTCCCACGACGAGGACGTAGGCCGCGCCTGGTTTCTTCAACGACGTAAAATCTAAGAGATGGATGTGATCTCCGCTGTCCTTGTCGAGACCGAACACCACGGTCTTGCCCTCTTTTACGACCGTCCCCTCGCTTTGCACCTGGAAGTCGAGCGGAGCGGCTTCGTCGCTCTTGATGCTGGCGATCTTGCGCGCACCTGGAAAATACCCCAGCTGATTGATGCGGATGCTCGGCAAAAGGGCGGTCGTGCTCTGACTTGCCCCTTCAAACTGTGGATCGCTCAGATAGATGTCATCGATGCAGATGGTGACGGGCAAGGTCACGTCCCGCAGCAGGTTTCCGCCGACATGAAAGGCGAACTCTACCGTAGGATCGTCGGCACTCTGGTGAATGAATCCGCCGCGGATCACCTGGGGCTCCGGGCCGATCTTGATGCTTTGGTGCCAAAACTCCTGATACGGCGGGCCCGACTGACCCACTTTCGGCCGCACCATCGTGGGCTTATCCGACCAAATCTTGAACTTTAGATTATAGGTGTGGCCCTCCTGAATGAGCATTTCCCGGTGGCGGATCTGCGCGTCCCAGTTGTTGGTTCCTCCGTCATGGAGGGTCAGGCAAGCTGCTCCGTTTTCGACCCGAAACTGACCGTTCGCAGGAGGAGTGAACGACTGCATCCAGGGAAGGGTCGCCCCGCCCTCAAAGGTCGCGTTCTTGAGGAGGTTTCCGCCCACGGGCGCGGCACCCTCCCCTTGAGCTTCCGTGTCGCTGGCTTTGGGGTTTGCTTTCGGGACGCAGGCTACCAAAAAAGCCAGCGTGAAACCGAAACCAAGCGAAAGCGGACGACGAAGATTCATGAAAGCTCACGGTCGTGGGAGGGAGGGCAAGGCCCACGAGACCTGCGCACTTCTCTAGTTGGTGCAGCTCTAGTTGTTCTAGTTGGTGCAGCTCTAGTCGTTGGTGCAGCCCGTGAACCGGATCTGATCGACCCAAATATCAAAGTTGGCGCCCTTGTCGTTCACCTGGAACTGAATGGCGTAGAGCTGACTTTTCGTGATGCCCATCTTACGCGGCTTGCCCCAGCCCGGGAGCTGCGACAAATCGCCCCAGCGCAGAATGTACTGCTGCCACTCGCTGCCCACGCTGATGTTCATGCCGAAATCATTGAAGCATTCGGAACAAACGCCGCCGTCCGGAGCCGTGTTGATGTCCGAGATCTTCACGCGCACGTTCGTCGCGCTGCCAGCACCGGCTTTGGCCCAAAATGAAATGCCGCCGTAAGCCGACGCATCGTAGGGACCCTCGGGATCGAGGAAGTTCAAGCCCATCCCCGCTTGAGTGTTGCCCTCCGTGGGGGCGACCTTCCCTTTGAAGCGTGCGGCGTAGGGGCTGTTCTCAGCACCGCCAGGGGTCATCTCGAAGGTGCCGCCCTTGGCGCCTTGGATCGGCCAAACTTCCGTGCCCTCCATGTCGCTGAAGGTGTACCAGTAGCCGCCACGACCGCCGATCACGTTGGTCTGGTTGTCGTTGTCGTCGTTGTCCGAGATGACCGCTTCGGGCGTCGTACAGGCAGTCCCGGCCGAAGAGTTGGCGAGGGAAGGATCCGTGGGATTGACCTTACAGCCCGGAAGCGCGACGGCCAAAATGCCCATCGCGGTCAAGGCGAATCGGGTGAAAGTAGGCTGTAGCGGGTTCGAGTTCGACATCAGATTCTCCAAATCGTGTAGGCGCCTGAAAACATGGAAGCCCTTCCCCCATCCATCCAGGCGGTTTCTTTTATCAATGATTTCGTGCGATCTACAAGGCCGAGGGCCTTCATCAACTGCTGTAAATGTAGACCATTGGTGGAAGCGGGTTTCGCTGCCGACTTCGGTGGTCCGCCGGGAGTACGCTCTGTCAGAAGGTCAGTGGCCCCCACCCCCGGCGCCCCCTTGAGAGTCGTCCGGTAAGCAGTTCGGGACGCAATCGGCGTCCTCGTCGGTCCGGGTAGAGTGCGCGGCAGCAAGCGCGTAGGCAAGCGCGGTGTTCCAGTTGATGGCGATCTCATTCGTTTGATAGCTGGCGTACTCGTCTTTCCATTCTGCCGCATTGCCATTGGGTCCACCGATGAGAAGGCCGGGCCATGGATCTCCCACAGCGTCCGCCCTGGACGGGCGATGATGGGGATTCATAGGGGGGTTCGTGCCCATCCGCGTCACGAAGCTTCTTGCGAACGAGTTGCGCCCAAACAGGTAGTCGAGTTTAGACTGGATCGCGTCGAGGTAGGCGCGATTGGGAAAGAAGCGGTGCGCGATCACGAGGTTGAGCGACATGCGAGCGGTGACGCCGGTCGAACCCCAGTAGTACGCGGTAAATCCGCGACCGTAAGGATCGGCCTCCGCGGCGGCGACCATGTTGTCGGCGCTCCTTACGACCTCTGTCTTGAGGTCTTCGACGAGGGTTTCCGAGCGCCCGTCGCGCTCGGAGAACAGATAAGTGGCAAGCGCGTAGTTGGTCGTGTCGGGCCAATCGAAGGCGAACTGAACGCCCAATCCGGCCGCTCGCCCTTCGTAATCGTCGAGGTACTTGGTCTCGCCGGTCGTTTCCCATAACTCGGCGGCGGCCCATGCGCGCTCGTCCGCGTCGCCGCCGCTGCTATAGGTTCCGGTCCCTCCCGAGTTCTGCTCGGAATTCACCTCCTGTGGGTTGTCTTGCAGCCACTCGTACCCCGCTTCTGCCGCCTTCAAACACGTCTCGGCAAAATCCGCGTCGAACTCCTCGTAGATGCGCGCTGCTGCGGCCAGGACTGCCGTGGCGTTGCCCACGGAATGAGAGCTGGGGGTAAAAAAGTACCGCGTGTTCGTGTCAGAAGTCGGGAGCACCTCCCCTTCAAAGTTGAGAGCAGTGACTTTATGAGGAAAGCTTCCGTCGTCGAGCTGAGTCTTGAGCAGCCATTCGAGCTCTACCCGGGCCTCGTCGAGAATGTCGGGGGTATCCCCTCCGCGCTCTGGGATCTCAAAACGGACGGAGGCCATGGACTCGGGGAAGTGCTCATAGGCCTGCAGGAGGTTGGCGACGGAAAATGCGCCGTTGCG
>CAYMQT010000061.1:0-25207 GCA_964392575.1 uncultured Polyangiaceae bacterium | reverse complement strand
TTTCCCGTACGGGGAGCGTGTGGACTCAGCAGGCGTACATCAAGGCATCCAACACCGAGGCCACGGACATGTTCGGCGACCTTTTCGGTGCTTCGGTCTCCCTGTCGAGCGACGGCAACACTCTGGCCGTGGGTGCTTCCAGGGAAGACAGCGCGGCGACTGATGTTGGAGGTAACCAAGCGAGCAACGCGGCGAATGATTCCGGAGCGGTGTACGTGTTTTCCCGGACGGGGAGTGTGTGGACTCAGCAGGCCTACGTGAAGGCGTCGAACACCGAGGGCGATGACCAGTTCGGCAGTTCGGTGTTCTTGTCGGGTGACGGTAACACCCTGGCCGTGGGCGTTTACTTAGAAGACAGCGCGGCGACGGGCGTCGGTGGTGATCAAGCGAGCAACGCGGCTAACGCTGCTGGAGCGGTGTACGTGTTTTCCCGGACGGGGAGCGTGTGGACTCAAGAGGCGTACATCAAGGCGTCGAACACCGAGGCGTCGGATAGTTTCGGCGTTTCGGTGTCGTTGTCCGGTGATGGCCACACCCTGGCCGTGGGCGCTCACCAGGAAGACAGCGCGGCGACGGGTGTTGGCGGGGACCAAGCGAGCAACGCGGCTGGTAGTTCCGGAGCAGTGTACGTTTTTTCTCGTACGGGGAGCGTGTGGACCCAAGAGGCCTACGTGAAAGCGTCGAATACAGGAGCAGTAGACCTTTTCGGCTATTCGGTGTCCCTGTCGGGTGACGGCAACACCTTGGCCGTGGGCGCTCTCTTTGAGACCAGCGCGGCGACTGGTTTGGGTGGCGATCAAGCGAGCAACACCGCTAGTGTTGCCGGAGCGGTGTACGTGTTTTCCCGGACGGGGAGCGTGTGGACTCAAGAGGCCTACGTGAAAGCGTCCAACACCGAGGCTAATGACAATTTCGGCAGTTCGGTGTCCCTGTCCGGTGATGGGACTACCCTGGCCGTGGGCGCTTATGGGGAAGCCAGCGCGGCGACGGGTGTCGGTGGCAACCAAGCGAGTAACGCGGCTAGCGCTTCTGGAGCAGTGTACGTGTTTCGTTGATGGGGGAGGGTTCTTTCATGGCCTCCGCTCCCCACGATAAAATCTTCAAGGAGACTTTTGGTAAGCCGGAGAACGCGGCAGTTGAACTGCGTGCTGTGCTGCCGTCAGCGCTTCTTCGGAAAGTGGACCTAGATTCACTCGCGCCAGTGCCGGGAGAGAGGATCGGGCGAGATCTTTCGACTCGGCATTGCGACATTCTCTATCAAGCGACGATTGGTGGAGCTCCCGGCTACATTTATCTGCTTCTGGAGCATCAGAGCACCGTCGATCCGCTCATGAGTTTTCGCATTCTGGAGTATGTTGTGAAAGTGTTGTCACACCACGTGGCGCAGAGCGAGGTGAAGGTGCTGCCGCTGCCCGCGGTAATTCCAGTTGTCGTGCATCACAGTGATTCTGGCTGGACTTCTGCGACTGAAGTGAGCGAATTGTTTGCGCCTGACCTCTGCGAAGAACCGGAGATTCAGAAGCATCTCCCTCGTCTGTCATTTATTCTCGACGACATCAGTCGCGCAAGTGACGAGCAGTTGATGGCCAGGGCGCAGCGCGAAGCTGATCAGATTGTACCGATTGTGCTTTGGGCTCTGCGCGACGCTCGCGAGGCGGAGCGGGTGATGGCGTCGCTGGTGGTGTGGGCAAGGC
This sequence comes from uncultured Polyangiaceae bacterium, assembly GCA_964392575.1. Taxonomy (GTDB): domain Bacteria; phylum Myxococcota_A; class Polyangia; order Polyangiales; family Polyangiaceae; genus NIC37A-2. The sequence goes on along the minus strand of CAYMQT010000061.1, from coordinate 23,513 downwards.
TGCTTTCAGAGGTGTTTCGCTCAGAATCAGGCAGGGATGCGCTGATAGCAGTCTTCGGCTATCTTTCACAGGCCCAAGCTGAGCTTTCCAAGGACCAGCTGTACGCCATCGCTGAGAAAGTGGATCCTGGGGCACGAGAGGTGTTTATGACGTTTGCCGAGCAATACCGTGAAGAAGGCCGTGAAGAAGGTCGCGAGGAAGGAGAACGTCGTCTTCTAGAAAGACTCCTGCGACTGAAGTTTGGTCAGATCGATGACAGGACGCTTGCTCGTCTGGCTCAGGCAGATCTGCCGCAACTCGAAACCTATGCATCTCGCATTTTGACAGCGAGCACATTGGAAGAGGTTTTGGTGATTTCGTAGGGGCGGTTTGAAAACCGCCCCTACGAACCCGCCCCAAACGAACTGCCGCGCCTACGTGATTACCCTTTTTCGGTGATGACTCGCGAGACCACATCGGCGATGAAGCATGCGTGGGCTCGGGTGCGCTCGCTTGGTTCGGACATTCCAAACAAGATGCGCTCCTCGATCAGCGCTAGCCCCAGGGCGCGCGCAAGCATCAACAGACCCTGAATCAGTCGCTCGGCGAGCGCCGGATCGTGACGAAAGAGAAACTTCACCTCCGCGGGTGGATCGCCCAAAAGTCGCTGCTCGAATACGCGCCGAATCACGGTTTGGTGGCGTGGACTTTCGATGGCGACGATAAAGAGCAGCCGCACGTAGCGCGCGTGTTCGTCGCCGGTCCAGAGCTTGAAAATGTTGTCGCAGATGACGTGAGGGAGCTGGGCGAGCGGGACCTCCGGGAGACGAGGGAGGTTCATGGTTTCGACCATATGCGCCGCGCCCATCTCGACCAGCTTGTCTATCAGCTCATCCTTGCTGTTGAAGTAGTGATAGAGGCTCGGCTGACTGAGGTTCAGTCGCTGCGCGAGTTTGCGCAGGGACGCTCCGGCGATGCCCCGCTCCGATACCAGGAACAGAGCTTCACGAAGGACTTCTTCCTCCCGCAGTCCGGTCGTTTTCTCGTCGTCCGAGACAGGGGGGAGGGGATCTCTACTCACCGATACATGCCTAGAGCATCACAGATCCCCACAATCAAGCACACGCCGCCAAAGAAGAGGAAGGGGAGGAGACCGAGGCCTGCGATGGGGAGGATTGTGTAGAAAAGCGCCATGATCAGAAACAGGATCACGGACACGACGATCTGAATGCTGCCCCAAAACCCCGCTCTCGCGAAAAAACCAGGTTCGGGGGCTTGGGAGGATGTATGCGTAGAGTTCTTCGACATCTGTTTCTCCTTCGAGGGCTCCTGAGAGCTTTCTTGGAGGAGTCTATCGGTCGATAGTCTATCGGTCGATAGGTTTCTCGTAAGCATTTGTAATTATTATAAATAATATTCAGCGAGGAACCTCGTCGGCTCCGTGGCGCTCCTACGCCCGAGAGGCTTGGTCAGCCGGATCTGCTCCTACACCCGAGGCGGGATCGTCTTGATAAAATACGAGGGTGAAGAGCACGAAGACGGTCCAGAGTGCCACCAAGTGATACAGCATCATCGGTCCGCCGTGGCGTGCAAAGATGATGCTGGAGACGGGCGGCCCGACGAGCATCCCTCCCGCGTAGAAGGTGTTGTAGAAGGAGTTGGCTCGACTAAGTTCGCTTTTTTTGACCACGACTCCCGTGAGCGCCAAGGCGACCGGAGACATGGACGCGAAGGTAGCGCCTGCTGCCAGTACGAGGGCGCACATGAGCACATACGCGTCGATGTAGATGAACCCGAGAACGCACAAGGTGCCCAGCGCCGAGAGCACAGTCACGACTCGCAAATGTCCCACCCGATCTCCCACGCGACCCGCCCAATTGGAAAACAGGAGCATGCCCAGACAAAAAAGACCCGGTAAGATGATGGTGTCGTTGCGCGGGATGTTTTTGGACTCGATGAGGTAGAGGGGCAAAAAGAGCACGACGGACGCTTGAAAATAGCCGTAGCTGAAGGCGGCGAAGCAGGAAGTCTTGATGCGACCGAGGACGGAAAGGGCGCTCGCCTCGGCTTCTTTTACCTGTTCTTTTACAAGGTCGTGCTCTTGTGCAGCGACTGCGACAGTCCTCTCCGTGGTGACGGTGGAGCGTTCATTTCCTTGATTTCGGAGGGCGAAGAAGAGGTAGGTGGCTGAAGTGAGGGCCAGGCCGCCGGCCAAAAGAAACAGCTGTCTATGAGAGGCGAAACGAGCAAGGCCGGTCGCTAAAAGCGGACCGACGACGTAACCGCTGGCGAGCCACACGGCATAGAGAGAGGTGAGATGCCCTTTCTGTTTGGCGTCCGCGCGGGAAAGCAGGATCGTCTCTGAACTCACCCAAACGCCGATGGAGAACATCCCGTCCAGAAAACGGACTCCGGCTATGGTCTGGTACGTCTCCATGAACGGGAATGCGGAAACGGCCAGCGCATAACCGATCAGGGTCGAGGTGAGGGTCACCTTGCCGCCAAAACGCCGAATGACCATACCGACAGGGACCGCAAACAGCACGAGCCCAGCCGCAAAGAGCAGGGCGAGAGTGCCGATTTCTTCCTTCTGAAAGCCGTGGGCGTCGAGATAAAGCGGGGTCAGAGCGATGGAGATCCCGCACGCGATCCCGAAGAGGAAGGTTCCGCGATACAGGGGCTTGAGTTGTTCGAGAGCGCTCAACGAAGGGAGCATCCTACACACGAGTCCGCGTGCAAGTCCGGACGCCATTCTGGCTGGATTCTCTTCGCTGGGGCGGAAAGTTACAGCAGCGCGCTCCACGAGCGTCGCGTTACATCGAGCTTGTATGGAAATGAGACCTGGAAATTCTGGAGGCGCTTTTCCGATTGACGCCGCGTCGTCACGCCGTTTCAATTTCGCCATGAAGAAGATGACATGGGCAGGGTTGGTTTTTGTTTCTGGTGTGGCGCTCGCCATGACTCCGGGCTGTGGCGGCAGTGACGATGACGGGACCGCCGGCGATGGCGACGGTGACGGCGATGGCGATGGCGACGGCGACGGCGCTACCGGTGGAAGCACGGGTGATGGCGATGGCGACGGCGCTACCGGTGGAGGCACAGGTGATGGCGATGGCGACGGCGATGGTGATGGCGATGGCGATGGCGATGGCGATGGTGATGGTGATGGTGATGATCCCGGCCCCGAGCCAACCGTCCTTTGCTCGGACTACTGTGATGACTGGTTCAACAGCGCAGCTGGCTGTGAAGGGCGTGTTGGGCGTACCTACACCGATTTGGCAGGATGCCTTACTGCCTGCGCCCCCATCCCCGACGACGGCGCAACGAGCGATTACGGCGGCAACACGATTCAGTGCCGCATCAATCACCTCGATGCAGCAGCCGGGGGTGACGAGGATCTTCACTGCGGTCACGCATTTGCCACGTCGACGGGCAACTGTCTCTAATCGACTCGATTGCGTTTCTCCTAGTGCGAGTGCTGGCTGAGGTCGGCATCCGCGAGGCGAAAGAAGAAATAAAGAGATGCAAAGGCGCCGCCGGGAGACCGACGGCGCTTTTGTTTGAATGAAACTTGGGCGCGTCGTCGACCAAGTTGCGGAAATGAGTCGAATCTCCGCGCTTCCTATGGCTGCTCAGGGACAGCTTCAATGGATTTCTCTACTGGTACTGATCGGTGGGATCTCGATGGGTTGCGGCGGGGAGAGTGACGCGGACGAGGGAAGCGGGGAAGGTACAGGGAGTTCGTCGGGCGTCGGGGGGACGGGCGGTGGGTTTGGGCCGGGGGTCGGGGGACTCAGCGGATCCGGGGGGGCGGGTACGGGAGGCAATGCATCGACCGGGGGAGATGCGGGAGAGTGCGAAGGTCCCGTCCCAGGCACGACGGGAACGAACCCTCTCTTCACGGAAATTTTTACAGCGGATCCTGCGGTACTGGTGCACGACTGCACCTTCTACATCACCGCCGGACACGATGAAGGCACGACGGGTTTCTACCTCAAGGATTGGTACGTGCTGTCGTCCAAAGACATGGTGAACTGGTCGTACAACGGTGGTCCGGTTCTGACTCTCGATGTCTTCACTTGGGCCAACGCCAATGCGTGGGCCAGCCAGATGGTGGAGCGCAATGGTAAGTTCTACTGGTACGTGCCGATCAATCAGTCGGGGGGCGCGATGACCATCGGAGTCGCCGTGGGGGATAGCCCACTGGGGCCGTTTTCGGATCCCATTGGTGGCCCTCTCATCAACGACGCCATCGAAATGGCTGCGTTTGACTACAATGATCCGGGTCAGACCGTGTACACCATCGATCCGACGGTCTTGATCGACGACGACGGTCAAGCGTATCTGACTTACGGGAGCTTCTTCCGGATGGTCACCGTGAAGCTGGGAGAGGACATGATCTCGCTCGATGGCGAGATGGTCGAAGCAACCCCGCCTGGCTTCTTTGAAGCGCCGTACCTCCTCAAGCGAGGAGACACCTATTATGTGGTGTACGCGGCCGGCGCCAATCCTGCGACCATCGACTACGCCACGTCGAGCAGTCCTTTTGGGCCTTGGCAGGGGCGCGGAACCATTCTCGATGAACTCCCCAACCTCGAGGGACAAGACTACGCCACGAGTCATCCGGCCGTCGCAGAGTTTCAGGGCCAATGGTACCTCGTTTATCATCTGAGCGACGGTCCCGGCGGCGGCACTTACAAGAGGCAAGTGGCTATCGACAAGCTGACGTTCAATGCGGACGGCAGCATTTCTCCCGTGACTCCGAGCGAAGGAATTTCGTTTTGAAACAGCAGTACCTCTTCTTGATCTTGGGTCTGGGGCTCTTCGCCTTCGCCTGCGCGAACACCGGTGGAGACGCGGACGGGGACGAAGACGACGAAGGTCCAAGCGGCTCGGGTTCGCAGCCTTCGCTCCCGTCCTCTGGTGGCGCGGAAAGTTCCGGAGGATCAAATACCGGTGGCGGACTGAGCGGGACGGGAGCTTCCGTCGGAACGGGAGGCGAGACACAAGAGCCACTGGGCGAATGTGACCCCTACCCGTGGCCGACCTATGAACCCGACATCAACTACGATTTCAGGGATGAATTCGCGGACATCAACCCGGACGACTTTGAAGTTTATCTCGGCTGTAGTCCGAGCCTCGTAGCCGGGTACAAGACTTCTGGTTGGTTTGCGTTCATCTGGGGTCATGACAGAAATCCCACGATCACGGATCAACAAATCGACCGAGTTCTCGAAGAGCTCAACGCGGATCTGGGGTACGCGCGTGAGGTGATGGGGTGGCCTCCGGACAAGCTTCCGCAGGAAGGTTACTTCAGCAATGTCTACCTCTACGGCTCGGGCCTGTGCACGGACAACGCTTCCAACACCGCGCTTGGTGGATGGCAGAGCGGGATCAACGGCTATCCGATGGTGCTCATTTCCTTCTCTCCGGTCGTCACCGGCGACTACGGCGGCATCACCCACGAAGCCATCCACGCCATCATGGCGTCCATGGACGGGAGAAAGGCGCATTGGTTCAACGAAGGCGGCAATACCTGGCTTCAGATGAACATGGAGGCTGAGCGCACGGGCACTTACGGGGTCGGTTTCCTGGACGGAATTCCGTTTTTGGCTCCGCATCAACCCATCGAATGTTACAGTGGATGGCTTCAGGACGGCACGTTTGGGGGACCAGACGCACAAGGCGTCAACCGAAACAACGCAGGCGGTCAGCAGATCTCGACCTGGCGCGACTACTTGGGCGGGAGCCAGTACAACTCGGTCTTCTCGCACTTCTTGGCGCTGTACGTGTCACCTGGCTCGAACGCCTGGCTCTGGAGCAACACCAACCACATCAACGTCCTTGAAACCTTGGCTGATGGTTTGGGGGAAGAGCAAACCCGCCGCGCCATCCTGGAGTATCGGGCTCGCACGGCTTTGGTGGATTTCGGTCCTTGGCGGAATGCGTTCCTCGGTCCGGTCAATTCACGCTGGGGTCAGACCGTCGGTGCGGAGGAGGGCCCACCGGGCGGCATTCTGCAGGAACCGACGCCTCATCAGCTTCGGCCTTACGTCGCCACCACCATCGAAGGCAACACGCTTACGCCCGCGACGAACACGCTCCCCGGATGGTCGGGGGCCAATCAGATCCCTTTGACCGTGAGCGGCGACGAGGTGCGAGTGAGTTTCACGCCGATGGCAGACAACATGCGCATGCAGCTGGTGTACCGGGCCGAAGATGGATCGGCGGTGTACGGTCAACCTGTGGAGACGGGAGAGAGCTGCCTCAAGTTGGAAAAGCCGCCCAAGGATGGGGTCGTGATCGCGGTGGTCAGCAACGTGGACTACATCTATGAGGGTGAAGAAACGCGCACGAAGAAGCACGACTACCGCCTAGAGATGGTGAGTGGTGTGTCCGAAACCGCCGACATTACGCAGAAGTATTTCTGAGGAGACTCCCTTCATCAGTGGGATCCCTTTCGGCGAGGGTGTTTGAGTGCTCTCAGTGGCAGGCGGTTATTCGCTAGCGTATAGATGATTGCAAAATTGAGCTTTAGTTATGCAAAATCGTATAGCTTGATGCCATAAAGGCCTGCTCTGACGTCCTTTGCGGATCAATTCGACCGAGGGGCGGGGGGACGCCGAGACGCAGCTTTGGAGTCGGAAATGAAGCGCGTCATTTCCTGCTCTATGGTCGCAAGCGTGACCTTTGCGTCAAGGAGGCGTTCGAGACCGAGGGCGATCTTAACGGCGACGAGTTCGGTTTCATTTTCATCTCGGGGCTCTTGAGAGACGAGACCCCACTCCAGGACCGAAAGAGCATCCATCGTCTCCTGACAAGCGGAGTCAAAAGTATCCTCCCCTGATTTCGAGGTGGCACTGAGGCAAGGGTGCGGATACTCGTCTGGATCGAGGGCGGCCGGTACGAGCTCTAGCCCGCCGGGCGAAGGCTCTCCCCGGTCGAGAGCCAAGTTCTCTTTTCTCAGGGCGAGGATCCCGCTGCGCCATTTTCGCGCCGCGCTCCATGAGAAGCGAGACGTCAGTCTTTGTTCAAGCTGGATGAAGGCTTCCTTGCGGAACAGGAGTGCGTTTTCGTCGGTGGGGAAGCTGAATCTCTCTGGGCGGATGAGCTTGGGTGCTTCGGGACTGTAGACGGCCCGGATCGCCGAAAGGGCCGCAATCAGAGCTTCGCTGAACGCAGTCACGGAAGGTAGATCTGCGGGCTTTGCGCGCAGGGGCTCCTCGATGAAGAGGCAGCGCCGGACGAGGAGCTTTGAGATGGCAAGGCATTCCCTTTTGATGATCTCATGAGACAGACCCGCCTCCTCTACGCTGTTCAAGTATTCCTTGAGGCTCACCCCTGATGAGATTTCCACACCTTGATCGGTTGCTTCTGAGGCGCCTCCGAAAACCAGATGCTCATCGAGGCCTGCTGAAGAAATGTCCGCGGGTATCGCAAAGGTGCGCAGGCGGTCGCACTTCTCCTGATCGCAAGTGCCCGGCGCCTCATAGTCGCACGGCGCGCAAGCGGTGACGTCGACGGGCCCCATCGCTATGTTGTGGTGCGCGTGGCCAGGTGCGGCGTGGGGGCCGATGGCCATCAGTTCTGCGGCCAGGGCGCGCAGCTTCGGATCACCGGAGCGCGCCAGAAGAGGTGCGTCGAAATGGCGACGAAAGTGGGTTTCGAGGCGCTGCCGCAAGGGCTCCGAGGGACAGTCCTCCGTGCCCTGGAGGGAGATTTCCGACAAGCTCTCTCCGAGCGAGGCGTCAAAGGAGGTGAGTTCTGAAAAGAGCAGCGGAAAGGAGGCCGACGGCGGAGGTGTGGGCTGTTCTGGCAATTCCTCGGGCTCCTCGTCCGGGATCGACTCTGGGGGACGCTCCGCAAGGAGATCTTCTCTCGGGGGCAGGGGGCCGCGCTTGGGCGCGATGACTTCCTTCGGCTTCGAACAGCTGAGAGTCGAGAGCAAACAGCACAGCAGGAAGAGGTTAGAAATGGGCCGCATCGAGCCAGAACCCTAGAGAGCATCTCATAACTAGCAAGGGCTCCGCGACTGCGGCTCTTCAGAGCACCAACTCACCTTCAGAGCAGCAACTCCGGAAGGAGCGGCTTGTCGCTGTCACCGAGGGAACTCTCTATTCCGGCTGCGGCCAGGGTCGTGACGAGGAGGTTGGACATCTTCTCCTTGGGGTCATTTCGTCCTCTCGGATAGGCGACGTGCTGACCCGTTCTGAGAAAGCCTCCCCCGCTCCCCGCGAGGAGGACAGGTTTGTCGTCCGCGTTGTGATAGTCGCCGTCGCTGATGTCCGAGCACAAGTAGACCACAGAATTGTCGAGGAGGCTGGCGCTGTTTTCTGGGCCGTCCGGGATGCTCTTGAGCTCAGAAAGCAGGTAAGCAAACTGCTCCATCTCCCAGGTCCCGATCTGAATCAGCATGTCGATGTTTTCCTGGATGCGACCATGATGGGAGATGTCATGATGCCCGCGACTGATGCCGAGGTGAGGATAAGTGCGGTTGCTGAGGGCGTTGCCTTGCATGAAACTGATGACCCGGGTCGAGTCGCACTGAAACGCGGTCACCATCAAGTCCGCCATGACTCGGATGTAGTCGGGGTAGGCGAGATCGCTGTCTCGGGGGGGCCTTTCGCCTGGGACACAGGTGAACTCAGAGGAGTTGGCCACCCGCTGCTCGAGACCGCGTACCCCTGTGAGGTACTGATCGACTTTGAGGCGGTCCTCGTACCCGAGCTTCTGCTTGAGTGCCGTTGCGTCGCCCTTGACGAGGTCGAGGACGGACGTCTTTCGCTGCCTGCGACGCTCGATTTCGGCTTCACTAGCGTCGGGATCGTAGCCTGCAAAGATTTGATCGAACACGACTTGAGGGTCGACGAGCTTGGGCAGCGGGGTCGTTTCATTGGCCCACGAAATGTTGCGCGCGTAGTCGCAGGCATACCCGCTGTCGCAATCACCGGCTCGGCTGCCCCCTTCCAGACCCAGCTGAAGGGAAGGGATGCGTGTCTGGTTGCCGATGGCTTGAGCAGCTATCTGATCCACGGAGATCCCGGAACGAATGTCGGTCAAGGACTTGTTGGCGTGGGCGCAGGTCAAAAATGCTGAGGTGCCCGCGGCGTGGTGACCCAAATCGTCTGGAAGTGCGGGCTGATTGTTGAGACCGGTGATAACAGTGACATCGCTTTTGAGAGCCGAAAGCGGAGCGAGAATCGTGGGTAAGTCGTAGTTTGGCCCCACCACCGTCGGGCGGAAGGAATCCATGTCCATTCCGTTGGGGACGAAGTAGTAGAGGAGGCGTACGGGCGGCGGTGTCGCGTCCTGAGCTTTCGCCGTACGCAGAGGGTTGAAAAAAGAGAGGGAGTCGAGAAAGGGCAAGCCGACGAGAGCGGCGCTCCCTCCGAGGAGCGCGCGACGGGAAAAGCCGCGGCCGGGCCGATGGACTGGATGGATGGGAGTCTTCATGGGGGCTCCTCCGAGGGATCTCCGCGACGGTTTTTGAAAGTGGGGCTCGACACGATGCCCAAGATCAGATCTTTGAAACTCCTCGACGTGCTGAGGTGTTCTTTCAAAGCATCGAGGGTATCGAGATCGAGGTGAGTGAGATCCCTCTCTGGGACGCGCCCGAGCGCGTAGGTGTAGAGGTTCTTGATCAGACACTCGTTGAACCCTACGTCGTTCGCAATCAACTCCCTCAGATCGGCGGGTCCGGAAAACTGACTCCCGTCGGGAAGCTCACCCGAGGCATCGATGATAGTTCCCCCGTCGGTTTCCCGGTAGGCGCCGATGGCGTCGTAGTGCTCTAGACCCAGACCGATGGGGTCCATCATCTGATGACAGGAGGCGCAGGACGCGTCCGTGCGATGTTGTTCTAGTTGCTCGCGTAAGGTGGGCGCCGTGATTTCGGCCTCGTTCAAATTGATGTTGACGTCGGGTGGGGGCGGTTTGACCTCCAGGCACAGGAGCTGACCCATCACCCACTTGCCGCGCAGAACGGGGGAGGTGCGGGAGGCATGGGAGGTCACGGACAGGATACTGCCATGGGCCAAAATCCCTCCCGGACGCTGAGCATTCGAGGTCAAGTCGAAGTGCTGCATCTGATCGCCGGTGACTCCGGTGAACCCGTAGTGAGAGGCGAGCCGGCTGTTTGCGAAGGTGAAGTCCGCGTTCAGAAGTTGATCGACGAAAAGCCCTTCAAAGACGATCTGCTCGAAGAGCATCTCCGTTTCCCGCTTGAGGGAGGCGCGGAGCTCGTCATCAAACCCAGGGAAGGTCAGCGGATCAGGCGCGACTTCATCCATTTTGCGCAGGTAAAGCCACTGACCTGCGAAGTTATCGATCAAGGCGTGGGACTTTTCATCGGCCAGCATGCGCTCCACTTGAGCACTCAAGACGACCGGATCGTGGAGCGTTCCGGAGTCGGCTGCGGCGAAGAGTTTTTCGTCCGGCATGGAGCTGTACAAGAAATACGAGAGCCGATTCGCAAGTTCATGAGCCGAAAGAGGGTGCGGTTCGAGAGAGGTCGGGACCTCATCGAGCTCGACCCGAAAGAGAAAATGAGGGGAAAGGAGCAGGGCCTCGAGGGCGATGGTGAGGGCTTGCTCTCCAGAATCTCCGGCGCCGAGCGCGTCATCCACGGTCGAAAAGAGGCGGGTCAAATCGTCTTCGAGGACCGGACGGCGAAAGGCGCGGGGAGCGAGGGCTCGCACGGCGGTGCGAATGCATCCCGACGGATCGGCGCTGACGTCGCACGGAACGATTTGTTCACGCAGCTGAGAGGTCGTGAGGACGTCCGCGACGAGCGCTTCCGTCGCTTCGGCGTAGGCGACCAGGTGCGGCTCTGAAAGCGTCAAAACCTTGGCGAGGTTGTCGAAGCCGGCGCCGCTTCCGTCGAGGGGGAAACCGTCCGCCGGAGTCAATGTCGTACCCAGGAGGTCCCGAACGGTGTTGTTGTACTCGGTGTTGTTGAGTCGATGGATGGTGACGCGGCCAGGATCGGTGCCGGGGGGACGTGGTTTTCCCGAGTCACCGTCCCCATCCCCTGAGACGTTCGGGCCGTCATCGGAAGCGCCGTCGTCTTTCTGGCTTTTCCCTCCTAATCCCCCCTCACACGCGACCGTGCCGAAGAGGGCGAGGGCGAGTACGGCGCTCTTTGCCTTCATGCGCGTGTGCCGCCCTGCGCGCGAGTGGGCAGATCCAACCCCAACTTTCCTTTGCGCCTTGATCCGAGCCTTCATCCGAGTCTGGGCATCTCCTCTCTGTGTCAGTGCAGCTCGGAGCCGAAAGCGGGCGGAAGTTTTCTTCGGGCCCAAGGAAAGGTTAGCTTAAGCGCGTGGGCGGTAGGTGCAGGTGCTTGTGGCTGCGGGCCCTTTGGATGGTGTGTGCGCTGCTCATGCTGCACGTAGGGCGCGCTGATGCTGCGGAAACCCCTGGGAAAACGGTCATTTTTGTGCCCCCGCCCGAGGACTCCTCGTTTCCCGTTTCTGAGTTGATTGCTGCGCTTTCGGGGCAACTTGCTGAAATCGACGTCGAGGTAGAAGTGTCGACGGAACCGCCCGAGAGCGCCCCTTCTCCTTCCGGCGAGCCTCAGAAGGGTGCTCCTTTCGGCGGCCGTCAGATCCTCGCTTTCGTTTGGGTCGTCGAGAGCGACGCGACACTGACAGTGCATTTTTATGAGTCAGCTGGAGTCAGTTTTCGGGAACGCCGGATCCCAGTTTCAGGCGAGCAGGCGGTGAGCATCGAGGAAGTGGCCATCATCATTCGCTCTGCGGTGGGCGCTCTTCTGGAACGGGCTGAAGCTCCAGCTGATCCAGCCCAAGCACCGCCGATCCAAGCACCGTCTCAAACAGAGGAACCCTCGAAAGAAAAGCCCAAGCGCGGGCCTTTTTTGGGTTTGACTGCTGGGCTTGCCATGTCCCGCTACGCGGGGGAAGTCCCCTTTCAAGAAGGCCTGATGATGTCCGCGGAGTGGGTGGCATCCAACGGCGTCCTCCGAGCGGGAGCCGGATACACGTATTTCCCTGCGCGAACGGTGTCGAACGAAGACGTGACGATCCGTCTCTCTCGCCATCCGGTCGAGGTGTTTCTTGGGGCTGAGTACCCGCTTTTCCGTTCACGCTTCTCCGGGGGAGCCGAGGCGGGGGTCATGATGGACCCGGTGACGCGCCGCACCGTGGAGGTCGGTCAGGAGGTCACCGCTCAGGAGGATCGGACGAGAGTCGCCTGGTCGACGGCATTTCGCGCCCGGCTTTCGTTGCGGCTTGCCCCTCAGGTCAGGATCTTGGGGAAGGGGGGGGCAGAAGTGCTGCTCAACTCGTTTGAGTACACCTTGGGCGGTGAAGAAATAGCAGGTGGGGAGGATGCCGCGGTTGATGACGGAGCCGCGGTTGATGACGGAGCCGCGGTTTTGGTCACCCCGTACCGGGTGCGCCCGTCGATTTTCGTCGGGATTTCTGTAGATCTGCCGTAAGCTCAGAATTTTCCGCCCGGGTCAGGCGCGCTCATCCACTGTAAGGTGGACCTTGAGGAAACCATGTCCCCCTTTGATGAAGCTTCGTCCGATAAGGTCCTCCTCGTGAGCCTTGCCGCAGAGGGGGATAGTGAAGCTCAAGCGCATTTGGTCGCCCTGCTTCGTCGTCGGGTGCGCACGATTTCTTTCGCCATCCTCGGACATCCCGAAGACGCTGAGGATGCAAGTCAAAATATCCTGATGGAGCTTCTCCGCTCCGCCGGGGCCTATCGAGGCGGCAATCTCAATGCCTGGGCAGACAGGATCGCCGTTCGGACCGCCGTGCGATACGCTCGCCAGAGACGCATGCGAGCCGCCCGGGAGGACTCGGCTGTGGATCCCGACGCCTTCGCCCCTCCGGTTCATTCCTCGTTCAGGCACACCATCCCGCGTCCGATTCTCGCGTACCTGGGAGAACTGCCTGAAGCGCGCCGGACGGCGCTCGTTTTGCGTCATGTTCTCGACTACGGAATCGCAGAAATTGCTGTGATGACGGAGGTATCGCCCAACACGGTGAAGGACCGGCTGCTGTCGGCCCGCCGACAGATCCGAAAGTGCGTGCGCCGAGATCTTGCCACCAGAAGCTACAACCCCGACGGGGAACGACGATGACCTTCACGGATTGCGAAAAATGGGCAGAATTCGCTGATCGGAGAGCGATTGGCGAGGCTCTGACGCGAGACGAAGCGCGCTTCGAGCGTGAGCATGGGCTGAGTTGTTCTGCCTGCGGGGCGGAAGTGCAGCTCTACGCATCGCTCGCTCTGTGCTTGAGTGAGGGCCAGGGCCTGAGTGAGGGTCAGGGTTTGGGTGAAGACCCGGTGATGCTCGATGCGGACAAAGGGCCTCTGGCTTCGCGATCGTCTCAACGCCGTCGCTCCCTGCGAGGCGTGCGGGTTGCCGTGGCCCTTGCTTCTGTGGCCGCGGTTGCTTCTGTGGCGGCTGTGTTTGCGTTTGCTTTCTTCCCCTGGGAGGAGACCGAGACGCGTCAGGGCTCGCCTCTAGCGGTTCCTTTTGTTCCGGTGCCTGTAGACATCGTTCTCAGCTCTGGGGACGTGAGTGTGGGTGGAGAGCTGGCCTCGGCGGGTGCGCAGCTGGGGCCCAAGGACAAATTGAGGACGGCGCAAGGCAAGGCTTGCCTCGCGTATTCGAGCGGAACCTCTGCGTGCTTGTCCGAAAATAGCGAGGTGCATCTCGCGGCTCAATCAGACCGAGATCGACGTCTTTATTTGAGCCGAGGCACGGTCACCTGTCAGCTCGAAGAGCAGCCTTCTGGCACTCGCTTCAGCGTTGAAACCAGCCGCGGAACGATTGTGGCGAAGGGGACGGCTTTTTCTGTGAGCTATCTGGACAATTCCGAGGTCCTGCTGCGGTTGCACGAGGGTGTGGTCGAGGTGCGCTCGAAGGGCGGGGAAACTCGTGTGGTGCGAGCGCCGTCGACGCTCGTTCTTGGGGATTCTCTGCATGAGAGGTCAGCGGCGGAAGTCGAGTGGGCGAAGGACAAGGAAATACTCGCGCTCACGGGATTTTGGGCGGAGGGGGTCGTCGTGCCTCTGGACGTCAATCCTGAGCCTCGGGTGGCAACGGTGTCTCTCGATGGGGTGGAGCTTGGGCGTGCTCCGGTGTCGATGCTGGTGGCGCGGGGTGAGAGACGGTTGCGGGTGGAAGCCGAAGGGCACGTCGCTCACGAAGAGTCGCTTCTGATCAGAGGTGCAAGCCGTTTGAGCCGTGCTCCTGTGCTTCAGGCTGCCCGAGAAGACTCCGCAAGGGATTTTGCTCTTGCAGAGAAAGAGAATCGTGGGGGCGGGCAGAGCCTTGCCGCGACAGGTTCCACAGCGACACAGCTTCTTTCACTCGCGCAACAAAAGCGCAGAGATGGCGACTTCCGTGCGGCTGCTCAGACCTATCAATTGCTGCTCGGGAAGTTCCCGAGCAGCGCTGAAGCTCGCGCTGGCCTTGTCTCCCTGGGGGAGATCCAGCTGTCCAGGCTCGGAGATCCGGCGGCGGCGCTTCATTCCTTCGAGACGTACCTCAAGACGAAAGGCGGTTTGGCTCAAGAAGCTCTGTACGGGAAAATCCGCGCACTACGCAGCCTCGGACGCAGCGAAGAGGCGACAAAGCTGACCAAGAGCTTCATCAAGTCCTACCCGTCCACGGCTCAGGCTGTATCCTTGCAGCAATGGCTCGACGCAGAGTAGCTCGCCTTTCTTTTTTTCTGCTTGCGCTCGCGTTCGTCCTTTTGGAAGTGGCTTGCGAAGGGCTTCCGGACGAGGTCGGAACGAAGCGAGAAGAGCCGCGCTTCTCGGGGGGAGCGGAGGGTGCGGGTGGATCTATGGGGCAGAGCGGTTTTGGAGGGGAAGCCGGAGCTTCCACGTCAGGTCCCCTGGAGCTCTCAGGCGATCTGGAGGTGCACGATCCAACGGTTCTCGAAAGCAACGGGCAGTTCTTTCTCTTGCATACGGGTACGCTCCTGCCGCTCAAGATCTCGAGCAACCTCCTAGAGTGGCAGTCTCGGGGCTCGGCTTTTGAGGTCTTGCCTGAGTGGATCACGGACACGCTTCCGGGAGTGACAGGGCTCTGGGCTCCGCACCTCGCGCGCTTTGGGGGCAGAGTTCACCTCTACTACGCCGCGTCTACTTTCGGCTCCGGGCGCTCGTGTATCGGGCATGCGACGGCGCCAGAACTCTCGCTCACCGCTGTCTTCGAGGGTCACGTCTTCGAGGATCACGGACCGGTGATCTGTTCGGACGTGGAAGAAGAAGTGGATTGGGACGCGATTGATCCTTCCACTTTTGAGGATGAGGCCGGCGAAAGGAAAATGGTTTTTGGTAGCTACGGATCCGGCATCAAGTTGATCGCTCTCAATCCCGACGGGACGAGAGCGGACGCGGAGATGATCGATCTGGCCGAGCGCCCGGAAGAAATAGCGCTCCAAGCACCTGCGGCGCTCTATCGCGCGCCGTACTACTACCTGTTTGCCTCCTTTGATCGCTGCTGTGAGGGGGTGAACAGCACGAGCAACATACGGGTAGGCAGGTCGACGGCGGCGGCGGGTCCTTACCTCGATCGAGAGGGTACGGAGCTCCTTTTGGGGGGAGGGAGTGTTTTCGTCTCGGGCGATGATCGCTTCCGGGGTGCGGGCGCGAGCGAGATCTTTCTTGGCGGTTCAAGGCAGTATCATGCGTACCACGCCTACGACGCCAATGCGGCGGGTCGCGCTACGCTCAGGATCTTTGAACTCAGGTGGGATGAGGAAGGTTGGCCCGTAAGGGCAGGTCCGTAGATAATGGGCCGGTGGCGCTTTCGGCAACGGTTTATCATGTGACGCTCGAACTCTCGGACATCGATCGGGGGGTGTACGAAACCTTGGATTTCAGGGTTGCTCAACACCCTTCCGAGGGCATCGATCGGGTCGTGACGCGCGTCCTTGCCTATGCGCTTTTGTATGAAGAAGGCCTGGAGTTCGGCCGGGGGCTTTCCGATGCTGACGAGCCCGCCCTTTGGACGCATGATCTTACGGGGAGGCTTTTGCACTGGGTGGATGTGGGGACGCCTTCCGCAGATCGTCTGCATGTGGCCGCCAAAAAGGCCGAGCGCGTGACGATTGTCTGTCACAGGGGGGAGGAAGCCCTGGCCCGCGAAACGCAAAAGCGAAAGCTCCACAGAGCAGAGCACGTACGAGTGCTGCTCATCGAGCCCAGGTTTGTCGACGAGGTGGCGAGCATGATGAAGCGGACGAATCAGTGGACGCTCGTCTATTCCGACACCATGATCAGTTTATCCTCGGGGGACGTCACCCTTACTGGGGTGGTGAACGAGGTCGCGCTTCCGCAGTAGGTTTGAGCTTATCGTTGCCTATTTTGAAGGAAAAGACGAAAGCTCCAAAGACGAGAGACGTCCCGAGCATGAAGCGCGCCGTCAGCGGCTCGTCCAGAAAGAAGACCCCCGTCAATGTGGCGACGAAGGGGACGAGCAGAGAAAGAAGGGTGGCTGTGGCCACACTGACGCCCCGGTAGCCACGAGTGAAATAGTAGTGCCCCACAAAGGAGAGGACTCCCACCGCCAAAGTAGGACCAATGAGGGCTCGGGAGAAGGAGAGAGTGAGTCCTTGCATGGTGCAGAAGGGGAGACTCATCAGCATTCCAAACCCGGTGAAAGAGGCGATGATGACGAGCGCGTCGTCGGTTTCCCGCAGCTTCTTGACAGCCACGACGGCTGCTCCACCCAAGACAGCACTGAGCAGACCGGCCACGTCCCCCTGACTCAGCTGGGCGGGGCCGATACCGCCTTTGGGCGCCACGACAAACCATACACCAACGAGCGCGAGCGCGAGCGCAAACCAAGAGTTTCGCCCGGTGCGGGCTCCCAAAAACCAAGCGAAGACATTGGCCCAAATCGGATACGTGTAGTTCAAAAGCGTGCCCCTGGCAGCGCCGGTGTACTTGATTGAGGTGAAGTAGAGGAGAACCGCCGCGGCTCCCAGCACTCCCCGGAGGACGAGGACTATCGGTTGCGAAGTTCTGAGCAGGTGCCTCTGCCGGAAACAAACGGCGAAAATGAAGATCGCCGAAAGCACGAATCTGACGAAGACCGCCTCTGATGGACTCACGCCGCCTCGCGAGAGAAGGGCTACGGGGACCGGCTGTAGTCCCAAGATCAGGTAGCCAAGCACGAGATCGCCAGCTCCTGGTGGAGAAGGGGCCGACAGGGGGCCGGCTGATGGAGCACTGGCTGATCTAGCTTTATCGAACACGAGTTCGCTGGGCGTAGGCGTTCCTGCTGCCTAGGTAAACAAACACTGTCAGGCATGTGAAAAGGAGGCTGGGGCGACGAAACAGGTTTCCTCGCTTTCGTGTCCGTGCGAATGTCTGAACTCCTGCGAGGGGAATCGTGACGCAGAAGAATGAAGCAGGAAGTCCCGCCTTGGACCCAGAGACCGAGGAGCCGAAAGCATCTCGACTTCAAGTGGAGGAGGTCGCGCGCACGGTGGTTGCCGCGGGTGTGGACGACCCTCATTCGTTGAGTGGCTCTGACTCTGGCTCGGGGATCACTGGCTCGGGTTCGGGGGTAAGAGCGCGCTCTTTACTGCCAGATCAGATCAAGGTGCAGGAGGACAGCACGTATGACCTGCGCGGGCAGGTGGGCGTCGGTGGCATGGGTGCCGTCTTCCGAGCGCGCGACAGGATGCTTCACCGCACAGTGGCTCTCAAGGTGATGCACCCAGCAACGGCCCAGAAAGAGTCGTTGCTGCACCGCTTTTACAAGGAAGCGCAGATCGCGGCTCAGCTGGAACATCCGGGGGTCGTTCCCACCTACGGACTAGAGTTCACTCCAGAAGGAGTTCCTCGCCTGGCGATGCGTCTGATACGAGGTCGTAATCTAGAGGAGGTCATTGTTGCCGCCGCGGCCGAATGTCCCGCTCACCAGGAGCCACCCGAGCGCCTGTTCGATCGACTCGAACTCTTCGTGCGCGCTTGCGATGCGGTGCACTTTGCCCACGAACGAGGAGTCGTTCATAGAGATTTGAAACCGGAAAACATCATGGTGGGGCCGCACAGAGATGCCTACGTGATGGACTGGGGTCTGGCGACGGTAAAATCGAACCCTCCAGGCGATCCGGAGGCCGAGGGAGCTCAAACCGAGGACGGCACTCTGCCGGCTGAGCATGAAGCCGACGCGGTAAAAGTAGACGGCGATCTGAAGGCGACTGTGTTTGGAGAGATGATGGGCACCGTCGCCTACATGCCTCCGGAGCAGGCTCGGGGGGAACTGGGGCTTGTGGGTCCGGCCTCGGATCAGTTCTCGATGGGGATGACCCTTCAGGAGATCGTGACCCTCTCGGATGCGCGCCAAGCGGAGAATTTTACGGCCGGGGTGACCCACGCCATCATGGGAACGAAGGTGCCGGTGCCCGCTTATGTCGACCCGGGACTGCGCGCCATCATCGACAAGGCGACGGAGCCAGAGCCGGCGGATCGCTACCCGGATATGCAAGTTTTCACGGAAGACATCCGAAGATACCTGCGCAACGAAGAACTTTCCGTACGCCCCGATCCGTTTGCTAAAAAGCTCTGGAAACGTCTCAGTCGACATCAGACTTTGGCTCTGGTGGGTCTGCTTGTCCTTGTCCTCCTTTCTTCGACGGTCATCGTGCGATCTGTTATGGCTGGCGCGCGGCGAGAACGTGAGCAGGCGCAAGCGGAAAGGAGACTTTCTGAGCTACAAGGAAAGGTGGCCGCGCGCGCTGGCTCCATCGACGCACGCGCGCGGGGTGTCGAGACTGAACTGGCGCGGTTGGTGGGCTCGCTTCAGCAAGCCCTCCTTCACCCGAGACCCGTTCCGGGCAAAGCCGTGACTCCGGAAATGATGAGAGCGGGTGAAGGGCCTCGGGACACCAAGTTCATCGAGCGATACGGCCAGAAAATTTCGTTTGAGCGTCCCGTCTTCGCCCGCGCGCCGAACGCCAAGTCCGCGGAGGCTGATAGGGATGAAGCGCGACTCTTGGTGCTAGAAGCAAACTTTCAGGCTGCGTTCGAAAGCGGAGCCTTCGTCAAGGGTACGCGCAAGGAGGCGGGCGCCGCACCGCTACAATGGATTTACGCCGGTACGCCCGCAGGTGTGTTGATCAACTATCCGGGCGGAAGCGGATTGATGCCCGACTACGATCCGAGGACCCGTCCTTGGTACGTAACGACCACGGGAACGAAGGGGCCAAACTGGGGAGGGCCTTACGGTGATGCAAGCGGTTCGGGAACGCTTCTCCCGTGCAATCGGGCCGTGTACGGTCCTGAGGGTGAGCTGCTGGCCATCGCAGGAATCGACTTCCGTCTCACGGACATCGAAGCTGAGGTTCCTCTGCGAGAATTGCCCGGGTACGAGATGTCTTGGCTCTTGAACGAGCAAGGTGAAGTGGTCGTCGAAGCGAGGGAGCGCGCGCTTGCGGGCGCAGATCGACAGGATCTGGGTCAGCGTAGCTTGAAGAAATTCGAGCCCGCTGGCGTCCTTTCAGCCATCGAGAAAGAGCGAGCCTCAGGTCAATACACCAAGGGCCGGCTTCGTTACTTTTATGCCGGGATTCCGTCTCTCGAATGGACCTATGTGGTCGGAATGCGGCGGTCGGGCAAGTGATTCGTACAGGCGAGCGGAAAGGAAAGCACTGAAATGCAGTTTGGAATGATCGGTCTTGGACGCATGGGAGCCAACATGACTCGGCGGCTCATGCGCGGGGGACACGAGGCCGTCGTTTATGATCGAGACCCCAAGGCCAGGGGGCTTTTGGAGGAGGAGGGCGCTTCGGGGCGCGCGAGTTTGGCGTCTTTCGTCGAAGCTCTGCAAAGTCCCCGCTGCCTCTTTCTCATGGTCCCTGCCGGAGCCGTGGAGTCGGCGCTCGCTGAGCTCGCTCCGCTGCTCGAAGCCGGCGACAGGGTCATCGACGGCGGCAACTCGCACTACCAAGACGATCTACGCCGGGCGAAACAGATGGCAGAAAAAGGGGTCCACTATCTCGACATGGGGACGAGCGGCGGGGTTTGGGGCTTAGAGCGAGGATACTGCCTGATGATAGGAGGTGAGAAGGCCGTCGTTGAGAGCCTGGATCCTCTATTTCGTGATCTTGCCCCCGGGCGCGGCGAGATCCAAACGACTCCGGGGCGAGGCGAGCGCGAGGGGACTGCGGAGCGCGGGTATCTTCATTGCGGGCCGAGTGGAGCGGGGCATTTCGTCAAGATGATTCACAACGGGATCGAATACGGGGTGATGGCGGCCTACGCCGAAGGGTTCAACATCTTGCGCCATGCGAATGTTGGAAAGACATCGCTCGGTCATGACGCCGAGACCGCCCCGGTCCGCACACCCGAGCACTACCAGTATGACTTCGACCTTGCCGAGATCAGTGAGGTCTGGCGTCGAGGGAGTGTGATCTCCTCGTGGCTTCTCGACTTGACCGCAGCCGCCCTTGCGCGCGAGGGTGATTTGGCAAGCTTTGCCGGGAGCGTGTCGGATTCCGGGGAGGGTCGCTGGACCGTCCAGGCCGCCATCGACGAAGGAGTGCCTGCTCACGTCTTGACTGCGGCACTACTAGAGAGATTTGCTTCTCGGGCGCAGGATGACTTCCAGAACAAAATACTTTCTGCCATGCGCTTTGGATTTGGCGGGCATTTAGAGAAACCGGGCGGGGAGACATGAGCGAGCGCGCCGACGCGTTGGTTTTCTTTGGAGCGACCGGTGATCTTGCCTACAAGAAGATCTTTCCCGCGCTGCTTCAAATGGCGAAGAAAGGTCGTCTGGATTTTCCGGTGGTCGGCGTCGGACGCTCGGGGTGGACCGTGGAGCAACTCAGGAACCGGGCCCGAGAGAGTGCGGAAGCCCACGGCGATTTTGACGAATCGAGCTTTCGGACTTTGTGTCAAAGTCTGGCTTATGTCGACGGCGACTACAACGAGGCGAGCACGTTTGTCGCGCTCAGAAAGGAACTCAAAGACGCGGGGCGTCCAGCCCACTATCTCGCCATTCCGCCGAGCATGTTCGGCAAGGTGGTGACACACCTGGCAGACGCCGCGTGCGTGGGCGGGGGGCGAGTGATCATCGAGAAGCCCTTCGGGCGCGATCTCAATTCCGCCCGGGAACTCAATCGGATCCTGCACGCTGCCGTTCCGGAGCAAAGCATTTACCGGATCGATCACTATCTGGGGAAGGAGGCGGTGCAAAATATCCTGTACTTCCGCTTCGCCAACGCATTCTTGGAGCCTGTGTGGAACCGACACTACGTCAAGAGCGTCCAGATCACGTTGGCGGAAGATTTTGGAGTGAGCGGTCGCGGTAAGCTCTACGAAGAAACGGGAGTGATTCGAGACGTGATCCAGAATCATCTCTTTCAGGTGATCAGCTATTTGGCAATGGAGGCGCCGTCGAGCACGTATCCGGAAGCCATCCGGGACGAACAGGCAAAGGTTCTCCGAACAGTGCGCGAGCTGTCAGCCAGCGACGTCGTCCACGGGCAGTTTCGCGGGTACCATGATGAGCCTCACGTTCATCCGGACTCCCGCATGGGTACCTATGCGGCGCTCAGGCTCCACGTGGATTCTTGGCGTTGGCACGGGGTCCCCTTCATCGTACGCGCTGGCAAGTGCCTCGCGCGCACCATGACGGAAGTGATCGTAGAACTTCACTGTCCTCCGCAGGTCGTCTTTCACGAAACCGCACCGTCTTTCGGAAACTACGTGCGCTTTCGTCTCGGCCCCGAGGTTCAGATCGGGATCGGCGCTCGAGCGAAGCGTCCTGGGGAAGGCATGCGGGGTACGCCGACTGAACTCTCCGTGGTCCCGGACTCAAGCGCCGATCCAGGCGAAAAAATGGGGCCCTATGAGCGACTTTTGGGGGACGCGATGGCCGGTGATTCTACTCTGTTCGCGCGTCAAGACGTCGTCGAGGCCGCCTGGAGTATCGTGCAGCCATTGTTAGAACGGCCAGAAGAAGTGTTTGAGTACGAACCGGGCACCTGGGGTCCTGTGCAGGCGGACGCTCTGGTGGCCAACCTGGGAGGATGGGGAACTTCCCATTTTGGTGATTGATTGCGGCGGCTGAGGCAACCATGGACATGATGCGACGTTTCCTTATTTCTCCCCGGTTGAACTATTCCATCATAGGTACCCTCGGAGTTTGCTTCGTGGCCTATGGCTGTGCGGGTTCTGGCTCCTCGGATGCCGATTCTACCGCGGATTCGGCGGATGAGAGCGACAGCGATGGAGGAGACGGAGACGGGACTTTTGGGGATGGCGACGGGGTCTTCGGGGATGGGGATGGAGATGGTGGAGGCACAGGAGGGAGCTCCACCGGCGCCGGAGGGGGAAGTCCTGGCTCGGGCGGCAATTCCGGCTCGTCCGATCCCTGCGCGCGCGCTGCTTGTGGCTCTCACAAATGGGCTTGCTACCCGATGCCCACTCCGGTCTCGGATCCCGACGGCGCGCATCCACAGACCTATTCGGATCTCGAAAATGGGGTCGTTCGGGATGAAGTCACCTGCCTTCTTTGGGAGAAGAAAAATCCCGCCGCCGTCGGCACCTGGCAGGACAACTTCGACCGCTGTCAGGAGTTGAACGAGGAGGCGTTCGGCGGAGTGACCACTTGGCGCCTTCCCACGCGCATCGAAATGGCGTCCATCACCGATGTGACTCTGGGGAGTACGGGATACCCTCGGGTGTTTGAGGTGACGTCGGGCTATTACGTCACCGGATCGTTCTGGTACAAGACGATTCTCACCGACAACGACGCGGATGCCGGCAACGACACCAACATGGTGTGGGGCTACGGCACCAACGGTTTCACGAGCAACGCGATTGTTCGCTCCGACACAGGGCTCGTGGCGCGTTGCGTGAGCGGAAACGGAGAGGGTGAGGCCGCCGGAGAGTACGCCGTAGAGCCAGAACAGCACTACAGCATCGAGGGGGATGTCGTCACCGACAACTATACGGGCCTCGTCTGGCAGCGCGGGCGAAGTCCGGCGCTCATGCCTTTTTCGGAGGCGGAAAGTTACTGCGCTGCTCTTACCCTGAACGGTGAAGGAGGATTCCGGGTGCCCGCCCTGAATGAACTCGCTTCGACGGTGAATGAAGCAAAAGTCGGCGGCGCCATCGTGGACGAAGCGTTTCCCGGTAACCCCGTGGGGTGCAAGGAACCCCAGTACTGGTTCTGGGCCAAGGAAGCTTCAAAGGTCGGCGGCGAAGGCTGGGGGCTCAGCTACTGCGACGGATTTACCGGTTGGAATGTGGGCGCGAGTGGGGCCTGGAATTACTTTCCGACGGCCAACGTGCGCTGCGTAAAATAGGGCTTTTTTCTTTTGAGGGAGCAGCGCTCCCTCCGTCGCGGGAAGTAATTCCCGCTCCTCCTCCCTACGGTCCGCCGGAAAATCCGGCGGCTCCTACTTAGTCGCCGGCGGTTTTCCGCGCCGCGTCACTCCTCGCCCTGCGGGCTCGCGTGCCTTGGGCTGTTCTTGCTGCGAGGTGACTGCTGCGGACTGGGAGGTGACTGCTGCACACCTCGCCCT
>CAYMQT010000060.1:8694-25209 GCA_964392575.1 uncultured Polyangiaceae bacterium | reverse complement strand
CACCTGCTTGCGGCTGAAGGTCGCGATGATCTCGCTGATCACACCGAAGGCCGGAACGATCATGATGTACACGGCCGGGTGCGAGTAGAACCAGAAGAAGTGCTGAAAGAGCACCGGATCCCCCCCCAGCGCCGGATCAAAAATGCCGAGACCCACCACACGCTCGACGATCAACATGAGCAGGGTGATCCCGATCACTGGGGTGGCGAGCACCTGAATGACGGCCGTGGAGTAGAGGGCCCACACGAAGAGGGGCAGCCGGAACCAGGTCATCCCCGGTGGACGCAGCTTGTGAATCGTGACGATGAAGTTCAGGCCCGTGAAAATGGAGCTGAACCCCAGAATGAACGCACCGAACGCTGCCGGAATGACGGCCGTCGGCGTCGTGGTGCTGTAGGGAACGTAAAAGGTCCAGCCCGTATCCGCCGCAGAGATCACGAGGGACGAGATGAAGAAAATCGCCCCCAAAACCCACAGATGGTAGCTCATCAGGTTCAGGCGTGGGAACGCCACGTCCTTGGCCCCGAGCTGAAGCGGCATGGCGATGTTGCCGAGAGCGGCCGGAATACCGGGGATGATGACCAAAAACACCATCACGGCCCCGTGCAGGGTCATGGCCTGGTTGTACTGATCGTGGGTGAGGAAGCCCGGACCCGAGTGAAACAGCTCTGCGCGAATAGCCAAAGCAAAGAAGCCCCCCAGTGCGAACGAGGCCAGCACGCTCACGAGGTACATCAAACCGATGCGCTTGTGATCCACAGTGAAGATCCAAGACAGGATCCCCTTCTCGTGGGTGATGAAGTTTTCCTCGGGCTTGGAGGGGACGACCGCGAGGTCGGCGGGATTGACGGTAGAAGCTGCTGACATCTGACTTTTGTCCTTACTTCAAGCTCTTGATGTACTCGACGAGTCCATTCTGTTGCTTGTCATTCAGCTTGCCCTGGTACGTGGGCATGCTCGGGGCGAATCCCTCGACGATCTGGCCGCTGGGATTGTTGAGTGAATCTTTGATGTACTGCTCATCGGCCACAGCACTCGTGCCGTCTGCGAACTTGCGTTCCTTGCCGAAAAGACCCTTCCAAGTGGGTCCGACCAGCGGCGTACCGTCGATCGAGTGACAGGTCTTACAGCCCTGTTGACTGTAGAGCATCTCGCCCAGCTCGACCGGGGGCATGTTCTCCTGCTCCTCGACGATCTTCTGCATCCACTTTTCGTACCCACCCGGCTCATGGACGATGGCGTGAGCCAGCATATCCGAGTGCGCAGTCCCGCAGTATTCCGCACAGAAGACCGGGTAATCGCCTTCCTTCGTGGCGTGAAACCAAAGGTCCGTGTAGCGGCCGGGAACGGCGTCCATCTTGGTGCGAAAGGCCGGGATGTAGAGACTGTGAAGAACGTCTACGGACTGAATGATGACGCGCACGTCCTTGCCCACCGGAACGTGAAGATCGCTGTCGACATGTCCGTTGGGGTACGTAAACAGCCACTTCCACTTCTGCCCTTGGGCGTGGATCTCCAGGGTGTCCTTGGGAGGGGTGCGAAGCTCCACAAATCCCTTGAACCCCCAAACGAAAATCCCGACGCAAATCAACAAGGGGATCACCGACCACACGATCTCAAGCGTGGTGTTGTGGTGATTGCTGTCGTCGCCGACTACATTCTCCTCGCGACTCTTGGCGCGATACTTCACGACGAAGTACAGCATCGCCAGGAAGATCCCAGCAGCCGAAATGGCGGAGAGCCAGAGCAGGAAATCATACAAAGGGTCGATTTCCGCCGCAAACGTGGACGCATCCGTCGGCATCCAATACTGGTTAGAGGGTGGACTCTTGGGCAGCGATTCATCCGCTGCGATCCTGGCGAGGAGTGAAGAAATCATCGGTTCAGTCTTTTTTGCTGCCTAGCTTGCGGCGGTTTTCATTCCGCCAGAGACCCGCGAGCAAACCGCCGAGAGCCAAGGCTCCGGCACTTCCACTCACGCGCATGATGTTCATTGCGACGGGAGCGTAGCGACCCTCCGACGCATCGTAGTGAAAACAGTACAAAATCAGGCGATCGACAGTGCTGCCGATCTTTCCTTCAGAAGCCTCGACCAAGCTGAGGCGAAGAGTTTTGGGGTGGTATTCAAGCCCGTAGATGTAGCGAGAGATGACCCCTTCGGGCGTGGCGATCACGAACGCCGCCGGGTGAACGTACTCGTCTCGCTTCTCGTTGTAATTGTAAGAGAAGCCAAGACCACGAGCCACCGCGTGAATGTTGGCGTCACTGCCGGTGAGGATCTGCCAGGCGTCTTTGGGCGTCTCGGGACGCCCGTACATGGTCAAATAGCGATTGCGGGTGTCGCGAGCTCGCTCGACGGTTTCCTTGGGATCGAGGGCGACGGTGACGACTCTGTAGTCACGACCAAGCTCCAGATCGACTTGCTTCATGCTGGACACCAGGGCGTTCAATTGCAGACTGCAAAGCATGGGGCAGTCGGAATAGTTCATGGTCAAGATCGTGGGCACGCTGCCCTTGACCGCATTGCCCTTGACCACACTGTCATAAAGGACGTCCCGGCCCTCGTTGTCCTTGAAGGAGAGGGCTCCGGGGAC
Source organism: uncultured Polyangiaceae bacterium (assembly GCA_964392575.1). Classification (GTDB taxonomy): domain Bacteria; phylum Myxococcota_A; class Polyangia; order Polyangiales; family Polyangiaceae; genus NIC37A-2. The sequence continues at coordinate 22,615 of CAYMQT010000060.1, read as the reverse complement.
GTGGGCCTCCAGATGCTCCTTCACGTCCACCCCTTCGAGACGCGCTGGGAGGCGCTCGGTTCGGTTCTTGATCTCCTCGGGTGCGACAGGTCCGGCAGCCGCAAACGCCGGCGTCAGGAGGGTCAGCCCTTGCAGCACCAAGAGGGCTCCTGCCGAGCCCCACAGACGCGAGCCCTTCTGCCGCACGCCCGCCCGAACAGAAGCGGCTTCTGCAGGGCGAGGGTCACGGGAGCGGGCGAAGGATTTCATAAGGTCAGGGCGCCGGAGGTACTGGAGTCGGAGCTGCTGGAGTCGGAGCTGCTGGAGTCGAAGGTACCGGAGCCGGAGGGGCTGGGACCACCTCCGCAGGCTGAACGGCCGCAGCCTGAGCGGCCGCAGCCTGAGCGTCCGCAGGCTGAGCATCTGAGGGCCGGGCGTCCGCAGGCTGAGCGTCCGCAGGCTGAGTCTCGGCAGCTTCTTCGGCTTCTTCCTCTGGAGTCTGCTCTTCTTCCGTTTCCTCCTCCTCAGGCGGTTTCCCTGGGCTGAGAGAGTACGGGTTTGCCCGGGCTGCCTCTAGGACAAGGGTCATCGCGCGATCAATGGGAATACTGACCAATGCTTCGGCGCGATCCGTCCAGGCCGGCGGGGCAGTCAGCTTCCCCACCTGCTCCGCCCTGAGCTGGCGGAAGCCACGCTCCTGGGACTGATCCAGCACATGGCGAAGTTCACGGGTCTCATCACGTACCAGAGACGTGACGACGAGAGCGACAGCCAAGGTCGAAAGCGCGACGATGACGATCATCGTGGCAAGCGCTCCGCTGTTTACTTCATCAGGCTCGTTCGACATTCCAGTGCTCCTTTAAATGTTCTCGAAGGCCAAGGACCGAGCCAAGCGGGGATCACCGATGGCTACCAGCTTGCTGCGACGAGCAAAGAAAACGATGGAGAAAACGACCATCCCCGCCATACCAACCCAGGCGGCGATGTCCGTTGCATTGATGGACATGCCCTCCTTGTGGAGGTTGGGAGCGACGAGCCAATACATATCGAACCAGCAAACCACGAGCAGGTAAATCGCCCAGAAACGGAGGCGGCCCTTATGGCGCTTCATGCTGCGGGACATCATGCCGAAGAACGGAAACACGAAGTGCGTCGCGCCGAGCCAGAGGGTTGCCTCAAACCAGCTTCCCTCGAGGCGCATCTTGAACCAGTGCGTTTCTTCAGGAATGTTGGCGTACCAAATCAGCATGAACTGACTGAAAGCGATGTAAGTCCAGAAACTGACGAAGGCGAACATCATCTTGCCGACGTCGTGATAGTGCTCCCGGGTGACGCTCTTCTCCAGCATACCCTTGCTCTGGAGCCACATGAGCGTGAGCGCCAAGACGCAATGAAACGTCTCCACGCAGGTCGCAAAGTAGTACACGCCAAAGATCGTTGAAAACCAGAGCGGATCGAGCGTCATCAAGAAATCGATGGCGCAAAAGGTGACCGTCAGCGTGAATACAATCATCGCGGGCGCTGAGTTGCCCTGCAGCTTCTTGTAAAAAGCGACGTCTCCCTTCGTCTTTTCTTGAGCGATGCTCTTTCCGATCCAGAACCTGGACAGAAGCGCGAAAATAACGAAGTAAAGCACCACGCGACCGACAAAAAACGTGCTTGAAAAGTACGTCGCTTTGGACCCATGGATGTGAAACTTGTGCATCCCCTCGTGAGTGACCCACGGGTACAGGGCAGGATTGTGCGCGAGAACGGGAATGAGCAGAGGCAGCGCCAGAAGGCCCATCACCATCACGCCTTGGGCGATGATCTCCCCCGTGCGACGCATCACCACGCTGGCGCGAGAACCAAATAGGTGTTGCAACGTGACCCACCAAACACCGCCCACGGAAATGCTGAGAGCCCACATGTAGGCCGTGAGGTAGGAGTGCTGAAATTGCGGTCCCATGAGGCCGCCCCCGAGAAGCAGGGCCACAGCGAGGCCGAGTACACCCAGGCCGAGTGCCTTCTGGCCGAGACCAACCGCCTCCGGGGTCAGTTCGATCACGTCACCGTTCTCAGGAAGAGTAGACAGGCTGCTCTTCTTCTTGGCGGGCTTTTCGTCTTTTTTCTTATCGTCGTCAGACATAGCAATACTCAATCAGGCGCTCACTTGAGCTGGGCCTTGTCCGCGTCAGAGAGCTGACCGACGGAAGTCGCACGACTCTTCTGAAGTGCGCGAACGTAGAGGAGAACTGCCCAACGCTCTTCGGCGTCGAGCTGCGAACCGTATCCCTGCATGTTACGGATACCGTGTTTGATGGTGCTCACGATCTGCCCGGCGGGCATTTCTCGGATCCGTTGCTCCTGAAGGTTGGTCGGCGGAACCCAGCCTTGACCGAGCGTGGATGCGCGCTGATGAATCATACCGTCACCCTCTCCGGCAAATCCGTGGCACGGGGTGCAGTATGTCTCAAACTTCACCTTACCGAGCGCCATGGTCGTGTCATCCGCTTGCACGGTCTTCGGCAGGGTGAGAGCGAAAGCCCCCGTCGCCGTCTTGCCCTCGTGCAGATGATCATCCTCGTTGAGTCGACCCTGAGCGACGGCTCCCTCGGGGGGCTTCCTCATGGCGCGGGTGTCCGCGTAGAGCGGATTGCCTGACTGGGCTTTGTAGCTGGGGGTAAAATCCATATCCCAGATCACGTGCATCCGACCCTCGCGCATCTTGGAAGAGCGCGCTTTTGCGAAGAGCGCGAAGGGAACCAAGCTCGCGCAGACGACGATCACGAGAGTGTAGATGAGCGGACGAGGAATCGAATCACTCGTGGTGCGGTCTTCCAGAACCTCGTCGAGCACGACAGGTGATGTTTCTTCGAGAAGCTTTCGCGTGCTGGACTCGTCAAACTTCGGATCCCGCGCTTCGATCAGCAAGAAGAACTTGTCATCGCTCACGCGACGGAAGCGCTCCTTCAGATCCAGCGGGTGAGAAGGCAAAGGCAGGTTGTTCAAGGCCAGCATGCCACCCAAAGTGGCAAAGGCACTGAACAGAACCGTCAGCTCGAACATGATCGGAACGTTGGCCGGCCAGCTCCAGAACGGTTTCCCCGAGATGATCCACTTGTAGTCCACCGCGTTCGTCCACCACTGAAGAACAATGGCCGTGGCGAGTCCCATGAGGGCGGCACAGATCACGATCCAAGGCAGCTTGGTCATCTGAATCCCCATCGCCTTGTCAATGCCGTGGATGGGGAACGGGGTGTAAGTGTCCCAACGGGTGTAGCCGGCGTCACGGACCTTCTTGGAAGCCTTCACCACCGCCGTCGGGGTATCGTACTCCGCAAGGATGCCGTGCAGCGGTGCGTCTTTTTGGGCGTCGTCAGTCATGGTTTCTTCTGCGCTCACTTGTCGGATCCGCTTCAGTGATGATCGTCATCGTGAGCGTGACCTTCAGGAATGAAAGCCTTCATCTCAGCCATAGCGACCATGGGCATGTACCGGCAAAACAGGAGGAACAAGGTAAAGAACAGGCCGAAAGACCCGCCGAGAGTGGCGTAGTCGATGCCCGTAGGAATGAAATCTCCCCAGTTGGCGGGAAGGAAGTCACGGGTGAGGGAGGTACAGATGATGACAAAGCGCTCAAACCACATACCCACGTTCACGATGATGCTGATAACAAACACGACCCAGATGTTGGTGCGCATCTTCTTGAACCAGAAGACTTGCGGCGCCATGACGTTGCAGAAAATCATGGTCCAGTACGCCCAGGCGTAGTTACCAAACGCGCGGTTGAGGAAGGCAAACTGCTCGTAGATGGCTCCGGAGTACCAGGCGATCAGCATCTCCATGGCGTAGGCGTAGCCGACGAGCATGCCCGTCCCCAAAATGACTTTGGCCATGAGCTCGATGTGCTTCATGGTGATGATGCGCTTCAGACCGAAGAACTGACGCGCAGGGATCGCCAGCACGAGCACCATGGCAAATCCGCCGAAGATGGCGCCCGCCACGAAGTACGGCGGGAAGATCGTCGTGTGCCATCCAGGCAGCTGCGACGTCGCAAAGTCGAAAGAAACCACCGAGTGCACGGAGAGCACGAGCGGAGTCGCCAGCGCTGCCAGGAGCAGATAGGCGCGTTCATAGCGGTGCCACTGACGCGAGGACCCGCGCCAACCCATCGAAAGCAGACCATAAACGAAACGCCGAACGGTGCTCGTGGAACGGTCGCGGAACGTGGCAAAGTCCGGGATCATGCCCATGTACCAAAACAGGATGGACACCGTGGCGTAGGTTCCCACGGCGAACACGTCCCATTCGAGCGGCGAGCGGAACTGAGGCCACATCGACATCTGGTTGGGGATCGGGAACATCCAGTACGGCAGCCAGGGACGGCCGATGTGAACACCGGGAAAGATCGCCGCGCAAATCACCGCGAAGATCGTCATCGCCTCTGCGAAACGGTTGATCGCCGTACGCCAGTTTTGACGCAGCAGGAACAAGATCGCGCTGATGAGCGTTCCGGCATGGCCGATACCGACCCAGAACACAAAGTTGACGATGGGAAATCCCCAGGCCACGGGGTGCACATGACCCCAAACGCCGATCCCTTCCCAGGCCACGTAACCGAGGCTGGCTCCGAACATGCCGAGAAGAGAAAGGGCAAAAGCCATGGAGATGTACCAAGCTCGCGGAGGCTTGGGAGCCTCCATGATGCGTGACACATTGTCCGTGATTTGAGCGAAACGGTTTTCGCCCTTGAGCGGACCCTGGTACGGGTTAGTGCTGCTCACTGCTGTGGCCATCGTTCGAGGCGAGCTCCGGATGCGGGTTGTGGATGCGGGCGAGGTAGTTCACGCGAGGCCGGTTGTTGAGTTCCTGAAGGAGCTCATAGGCCCGGGGGACTTTTTGAGCTGAGTGAACTCGACTCTTCTTGTCGTTGAGGTCACCGAAGATGATGGCGCCGGTGGCGCACGCCTCTTCACAGGCCGTCTTGATCTCCCCGTCTTCGATGGGGCGCTTGTTGTTCTTGGCCTGGATCTTGACGCTTTGAATGCGCTGCACACAGAAAGTGCACTTCTCCATCACGCCACGAGAACGAACGGTGACCTCGGGGTTGAGGCCCATGCCCTTGAGCTTCGCTCTCGGATCGTCGGTCCCGGTGAAGGGGAGAAGGCCGTACAGTTCTTTGTTGTAGTTTCTGTAGTTGAACCGACGCACCTTGTAGGGGCAGTTGTTGGAACAGTAGCGAGTGCCGATGCAGCGGTTGTAGACCATGTCATTGAGGCCTTCTTCCGTGTGCACCGTCGCGCCCACGGGACACACCTGCTCACAGGGGGCGTTTTCGCACTGTTGGCACATGACCGGCTGCTGACGAACCTCCGCGTCGTCTTCACCGTTCTTGTAGTAGCGTTCCACCCGCAGCCAGTTGAGCTCACGACCCCTGGCCACCTCCGTCTTGCCAACGACGGCGATGTTGTTTTCCGACTGACAAGCGACCATGCACGCGCTGCAACCGCTGCACTTGTTCAGATCGACGGCCATCCCCCACTTGTGCCCGTCATAGGAGACCGGACCTTTCCAAAGGTTCAAGAGCGGCGGGTGATGCACCTTGTGCTTGATGAGATGGTGATCGGCTTTGTACTCACTGAGAGACGCCTCCCGGACCAACTGATCCTCGCGGCCTTTCTCCCCAGACTTGCCGATGGCGTCGATCGCCCAGAGATTCTGCGTTAGCGCCAGCGGGACACGTCCTCCTGCCGGACTCACAGAACCGCCGACCGAAAAGTGGGGCGCCTGGCTGGTGCGGAGGGCGTAGGTATTCACTCCCACGGACGGGGCCTTTCCTTCCGTAGAGCCGCCCACGACACCGGCCTCGGTACGACCGTACCCAAGCGAAAGAGCCACCGTGCCTTCGGCCTGACCCGGAGTGTAAATGCAAGGGAGCGTCACGCTGCGTCCGTCGAGAGTCACGGTGCAAAGATGAGCGTCCTTGAGACCCTGTTCCTTGGCTGTTCTCGGCGCGACGAGAGCCGCGTTGTCCCAGGTGAGTTTGGACAGAGGGTGCGGAAGTTCCTGGAGCCAGCCGTTGTTGGCAAAACGTCCATCGTGGAGCGCCGGGTCAAGCTCGAAGATGACTTCGAGCCCCTTCTGCTCACTGAGTGCCACCTCGGTCAGGGCCTGGAGTTCCACCTCGACATTGCCGGCAGGTGCGCCGCTCTTGCCGTCATGGACCACTTTACGGAAAGCTTTGTCCGACGTCACGCCCAGCGTCTCTCGCACGAGAGACATGCCGTCCTGCTTCGTCATCCCGAGAAGCTTGGCAACCACTTCGAGGTGACTACGCCCGCCAAGGATGGGGTCAATGATCGGCTGCGCAACACGCAAGGTGCCGTCCTTGGCGCGGGCGTCGCCCCAAGCTTCCAAAAAATGCGTCTCCGGAGCGTGGAAGCTACACTTCTGCCCAGTCTCGTCGCGATAGAGTCCCACATGAAAGGAACTCTTCAGCTTGGAGAGCGCGGCTCCAAAATTGAGATCCGCGGGGGCGTCGTAAACCGGATTCCCCCCCAGGATGAGGAGCGACTGAATCTTCCCGCTCTCCATGTCGCCCACCAAAGTCGCGAGCTCATCCACCCCTCCTACGAGAGCTTCCGGGCTGGCCTGGTAGGTGACGGTGTGACCCACATTGCCGAGAATGTGATTGATGCGGTGAACGAGCGCATGCACCTCCGGGAGCTGCGAGCTGCCGGCACTGACGAGGCTCTTGCCCTGATGCGCGACCAGATCCTTCACCAGAACGTCAAGAACCCTCTTCACGGAAGCACCACCGATGGCAGTGTCCGAAGGCAATTTTTGAGCGCCCGCAACCTTCACTTGCGCGCTCACCTGCGCGTCGATGTACGCGGCGATGGCAGCGATCTGAGAAGGACGCACCGTCACCCGATGATCGGAGAGCGAACCAAACTCCGTCAGGTTCGCCTCCAGAGCATAGAGCCTGCTCATCTTACCTCGGTCTGGATCGCGCCTGCTCGCCACCAAGCGGGCGTTGAGAAGGCCACCGGGCACGGAAGCGGACATCAAGTCCGAATCCAAGCCGACGAGAATGTCTGCCTTGTCCGCGTGGAGCGTCGTGTCCACCTTCTGCCCAAAGGCGAGCTCTGCGCCCTTACGGGGACCGGCCGCATCGGCAGGCTCGTACGCGACCCAGGTGCCCTGAGGAGCTTGGCGCTCAAATTCCTTCTTCAGCCTCACCAGGGTCGGGGAAGAAGAAGCGCGGCTCAAAACCGCAAATCCAGCACCACCGGCCGAAGCTACCTCCGCAAACGCCGCCAAGAGGGCGTCGTCAAACATCTTTTGTTCCGTGACGGTGCTGCCCTGATAAGATTTGGAGCTGCGGTCAGGATCATAGAGGCCCAAAATAGCCGCCTGATGATACGTCCCTGTCCCGCCTCCCGTGGTGCTGTCGGCCGGGTTGCCCTCAATTTTGATGGGGCGTCCGTCGAAGCTCTTGGCAAGTAGTCCTGTCACGACGCCCCCGATGTCCATCGTCGTCGCGTAGAAATCAGGAACACCGGGGATGTGCCCTTCCGGGCGCGTCGAATGAGGGAGAAGTTTCTCTTCCTTCCAATGACAGCCCGAAAGCGCGAAGGACGCACCCATGAGCTGCATGAAGCGGCGGCGCCCCTTGGAGGAAAGAGGAGTTTGTTCTGTGGGGGAGCGGAACTCCCGCTCCACGAACTGCTGAAACTCTGAGTCGCCTTCGAGCTCTGCCAGGCTACGCCAGTATTTCGGACGCTTCTTGTTCTGCGGTTTCATCGATGACATGTCGAGCAGTCGGTCGGGGGGTTGATATTGTTGTCCTTGCGAAACTGTGCCCCGAATCCCTCGGGCTGCTTCCAGTTCATATTCGTCGCTTCTGCGGGCGGTCGCAGGTTGGGCTCTGGGTTTCGATGGCAATCGAGGCACCAACCCATGCTGAGCGGCTCCTGCTGATACACCTCTTCCATCTGGTCGACGCGACCGTGGCAGGAAACGCATCCCACGCCCCGGGTGACGTGCGCGCTGTGGTTGAAGTACGCATAGTCAGGCAGGTCGTGAACCTTGACCCACTCGACAGGATTTCCCGAGGCCGCGCTCTCCCGAACGGGGAGCAGCTTGGTGCTCTCCGGGTGCACCAACGTATGGCAATTCATGCACGTGGCCGTCGGAGGAATCGCCGCGTGGCTCGATTCATCGACAGTGTTGTGACAGTACTTGCAGTCGAGCCCAAGCTCACCCGCGTGCAGCGCGTGACTATATGGAACCGGCTGTTTGGGCTGATAACCGACGTCCGTCGTTTTGGGCGACATGCCGTACCAGACCAATGCTGTCAGATAGATGGGAGCACCGCCTAAGGCGATGCCCGCGATCTGCCGGGTCTTATTGGCCCAGCGCGGGAAGACGAACAGCTTCATCGTAAGGGAACCGCTTGAGGGACACCCCGCCTCGGATCTTGGGTGATCGGTTTATCGATCAGAACCGAGAGCGATGGATCAACTGGCTTGGGCAGAACCACTCCGCCCTCCGGCTGACCCTTCTGCGGTGGGGTCACTCGCTAGCGCGGGCGGTTATGCGACCCCGGGACCTAAAAGTAAATCAAAACGACCTATCAGTGCCTAAGTGATTGTTTTTACTTAATTAACAGGAGAGAAACCGCCTCCAGACCACTTTCCCTCAGGCAGTTGGCATACTGACTACGGTTCTGGCTCCCTCAAAGCGAGCAGCGTTCGGCGACCTCGGAGCAGACAGCCCAGCCCTTATCACCGCTGAGCGAAAATCCCGGAGAGCCGTCGCCGCAGGAGCACACCCACAGGTCGCCGTCCTGGCGTTCGCATCCCACGTACTGATCTCGGTACACTTTGGCGGGAACGTTCTCGATCACGACGGACTGCAAACATTCGAGCTGCACCTCACACCACGAGACCCCCGCGTACTGTGACCGGGGCGAGCATTCCACCTCAGTCTCTGAATCCACGAGACCTAAATAGCAAGCGCCCATGGCGTTAGAGCAGACCGCAGGATTGGACACGGAAGGCGGGAACTCGATCCTGCCATTCACTCCAGAGGTCCAACACTCACAATACCAGCCGTCGCCGAACTGATCACACCAGACGTTGCTCCTCTCAGACAGAACTCCTGTCACTCCCGGGGCCGTCTCGATTTTCGTCGTGCATTCGGCTTCTTGACCACAGTAGCCGGAACCCGCATCCGACCAGACCAAAGAGCACATCCTGGCTTCCGGGCGCGCAGAGACAAGAGCATCCCGGCAGGCAGAAAAGGCGGGTTCACAGGCGGTAGCCGCCCCTACTCCGGACAAATGGACGGACAAACTCCCGTAGGATGTCTCGCAAGAACAGGACGAATCGCTTTGGGAGCCGCCGCAGTACACGTAGCCGTAACCGTAGCCGTAGCCGTCATCACAGGAGTACTCCGACTCACAGTAGCCGGGTCCCGAAACACTGTACGCATTCTGACAGTTGTCCAAAGTGCCGGGAAACACGGGAGACGGCAGACCGGGGCGGGGGTAGTTGAGGTCACCGTCACCGGGGTCATCTCCGTCGCCGGGGTAGTCTCCATCTCCGGGGTACGGTCCGTCATCGTCCCTACCATCATCCCCGTCCCAGAAGTCATCGTCTCTTCCGTCATCGTCGCGAGGAGTCGGCGGAGAGTCAGAAGAGGAGTCCTCCGAGCCGATCCTCTCCACTTTCCCGGCACAAGCCATAGCAATGGCAGCAAGGCTCACATTGATGACGAGTCGGACTTTCATGGCACCCTCAGCTGTCGAGTCTACACCAGTCCGCTCCCTTTCCGGTGCATCTGATTTGAGGCGGTCCTCCTTTTCGAGAGGAGGCCAGCCAAAAAGAGCCTCCCCGCCGCCACGTCCCTGAAGAGTGAAACGGGCAAGCGGGGAGCTTCCTGGACGGCCTAAAGGCCTAGATGCGTTCTAGAAGTCTCGCATCTGGCGGCGGATCTTTCCGATGGCCTGCTCTTGGAGCTGACGGATGCGCTCCCGCGACAGGTTGTACTTGTCGCCGATTTCCTTCAGCGTCAGCTCATCCTCGTTGTCGAGGCCGAAACGCCAGCGGATGATGCTCGATTCGATGGGGGTCAAGGTCGCCAAGAGACGGCGGACTTCTTCTCCCCAACGCTCGCTCGCCAACTCCTCGTGAGGTGAGGGAGTGTTCTCCGCCTCCAAAAAGTCGATGAACTTGCGCCCGTCGTCATCACCCACAGGACGGTCGAGGGAAAACGGCGTGTCTGCGTACAGATCCTTCACCTTTTCCAGCTTCTCGCTCGGAATGCCCGTCTCCTTCTCTAGCTCCTCTGGAGTCGCCTCACGACCAGTGCGAGCAGAGATGGTCTGCTTGGCGCGGGTCACGCGGTTGTAGGTGTCGAGCATATGGACCGGGATACGCACAGCGCGTCCCTTGTCCGCGAGAGCCCGGCTGATGCTGTGACGAATCCACCAGGAGGCATAGGTAGAAAACCGGTACCCGCGACTGTGGTCGAAACGCTCCACAGCTTTGATCAAACCGATGTTGCCTTCTTGGATGAGGTCGATCAGAGGCAAGCGACCGCGGTTGTAGCGGCGAGCGATGCTCACCACCAACCTGAGGTTGGCCTTGACGAACTGATTCTTGGCGCTGCGCTGACGGGAGTCCGCCGCGCGACAGGCCTTCACCCACTTGCGATAGTCCGCGGTGTCTTCCAGCACGGGGGGCTGATCGACGCCGCCGTCGATCTCAATCGTGGCAGACTGCGCCATCTTGAACGCACCGTTCATCCACAGACGATCGGAGTCGGGCATGCGCAAACTGCGACCGAAAGCGGCGGACAGCTTGGTCCACTCTTCGAGATCCTTCGAAGACAGCTTCCCGCCCTTGCTGAAGCGAGCCAGCAAGCTCCGCATTCCGTCCACCGGAACCATGTCGGGCCGGTCTTCGTCCGCAAGCTCGCGCAGAGCAGGCTCGACACCATCGAGAACTCGTCCGGCAGCGGGAAGATGCGAAAGCAACCTGACCCACATATCCGTTTCGAGATTCTCGACGTTCTCTGCAGCCTTGAGCTCCTCATCGGCGCCCATGACCTGATGCGTCGACATCTCGCGGAAGTACCTGGAGAGAACGGAATCTCCGCCCTCCTCATCCCGACGTGAGGGAACGACGCTCGACCGCTTCGAATCACGGAGAGCCGCGGCGCGGACGGACGCTGCCTCGCTCAAGGCAGGGGTCCGCTTGACTGCGGCTGAATCCTGGCGTGCCTGGGCGGTGGACTGTCGTACTGCTTGTCGCTTTTGTGTCATGGGGTACTCGCTTCTTCGTGGGTTAAGGAGGGGACGCGGTTAAAAGGGGACGCGGTGGGATAAGAAAAAGCAGGCGGGGGGCTCATCGCTGTTAACCTCCACGAAGAGGCCCTTGTTCCCCCAAACACGCGAAAATTCACGCATCCGAGGGCGACTGCCATCGAAGAGGTGTCTGCATAAAGCGTTCCAATTTCGACCCGATCGGGGCCCTCACGCATTTTCTCCTTGATTTTAGAAATTCTGCTCGCTCAGTCATCCGTTGTTACTGTAAATTTAATCTGAACTGTCCGGACGTGTGCGTCTGAAGCGGACACCTGTCCGGTCGGTCCATGCAAGCTGTCTTGGAACTACGGCCGCTTTTGCTCGGATTTAATAGATAAGTACGGCGCACCGATGTAGGTCGAAAAACCTCGCAACCGGGTTGGCACACCATGACAGGGATGTCTGATGCACCCGGTCCAGTCACCCTCTTCGGGTCGACAAAAATCGCCCGCGGGACCCCTCCTCTAGATTCTAGAACTGAGCGAGAAAGCGCGGGTCGTTCTCGAACAGAACGCGGATGTCGGGGATCCCGTAACGCAGCATCGCAACCCGCTCCACCCCGAGCCCGAAGGCGAAGCCGGAGTAAATCTCCGAGTCTACGCCACAGTGCCTGAGGACGTCCGGATGCACCATGCCGCACCCCAAAACCTCCAGCCACCCAGTACTCTTGCAAATACGACAACCGGAACGTGTTCCGTCGTCCGGAGCGCAAAACACACATCCCACGTCCACTTCTGCGCCCGGCTCCACGAAGGGGAAATAGCTGGGGCGGAAGCGGACCGGAGTCCCTTCCCCATACAGGCGGTGAACGAAGGCGGTGAGAACCCCTTTCAGCTCCGCAAAGCTCACATCGCGTGCGACATAAAAGCCTTCCACCTGATGAAACATGGGTGAATGAGTCACATCGTCATCTCGACGGTAGACCGCACCTCCGCACACGATGGCGAGCGGAGGAGTATGGGTCGAAAGTTCACGCACTTGAACCGGGCTGGTGTGCGTGCGCATCAGGGCCCGCACGTCGGGCGGCGCATGCTTGAGATCGACCCAAAAGGTGTCCTGCATGTCCGTAGCCGGATGATCCGGGGGAAAGGCAAGCTTTTCAAAGTTGTTGCTTTCGAGCTCGACTTCGGGGCCCCAAGAAACCTGAAACCCCAAAGACCGAAAGACATCGAGGATCTCATCACGCACCTGCATGACCGGATGCCGATGCCCACGGGGCAGAGGCCTTTCCGGCAGCGAGAGATCGAAAGGGGTCCCTTCGAGATCCGCCTTGCGCGCCTCCGCCTTCAGAGAGGAAAGGCGAGCCTGGAAGGCAGACTCGAGGGCTTCGCGGGCAGCATTGACCCGCTCTCCGACCAGCTTTCTGCTCTCCGCGGGCACCTGGCCCATGGCGCGCAACAAAGCGGTCAGTTCGCCCTTCTTGCCCAGAAATTCGGCGCGCGCCGCCCTCAGAGAGTTCTCGTCGGAACTCTCTGAAAGCAGCGTTCGGAACCGATCCTGAATCTCCGAAAGGCCAGAAACGATCGTTGCAGCAGCGTCCGACATGCGGAAACTGAGGGGGCTTATGCCTGACCGGCCGAAGCGGCAAGCTCGGTGAGCTTCTTGAACGCGGCTGCATCATGGACGGCGATATCGGCCAGGACCTTACGATCCAGATCCACGCCGGCCACTTTGAGCGCGCCCATGAACTTTGAGTAGGAAGTCCCGCTCTCACGACAAGCCGCATTGATCCGCTGAATCCAAAGACGGCGAAAATCGCGCTTACGTAGCTTGCGGCCCGCGTAGGCGTAAATCCAGCTCTTATACAGGCAGTTGATGGCTTGACGGTAACGGTTCCCGCGGGAGCCGTAGAAGCCTTTGGTCTGCTTGAAAACTCTCTTGTGGCGGCGCCGAGGGATCGGGCCTCTCTTCACTCGTGACATCTTCTTTGTTCTCCTTGAGTCTAAAAAGTCAGATCAGCTCAACTCACAGATAGGGGAGGAGGATCTTGATCCGCTTCTCTTGTTCTTTAGCCACCATGTCATTGTCACGGAGACGACGACGCTGCTTGCGGCTCTTGCCCATGAACGAGTGCTGTCCGCCCGTCTTGCTGCGACGGATGCGACCCTTCCCGGTGATCTTGAACCGCTTTGCCGCGGCCCGATTGGTTTTCATTTTTGGCATGAGATTTCTCCTCTGAGCGTCGTCGGTACTCATCCACCGTCCGCCGCTGACTCAAGGGGCCACATGAAGGCGGCCGTTTTTTCCGCCTCGGGGGCGGGGGGACGCGGTTTATGACCGAAGGGCCCCGGCCGGTCAAGTTCCTCCGAGACCGGACACGGCCCCAAGAGGGATTGGGCGCCCAAGTACGACAAAAAAGGCCGTTTTCGCTCAACCTCCCCCTATGCTACTGCCAGCCCTTAATGCCGGCCCGCGACGACATTAAGAAAATCCTCCTCATTGGTTCAGGTCCGATCGTCATCGGCCAAGCATGCGAATTTGACTACTCCGGGACCCAAGGCGCGAAGGCGCTGCGCAGCCTCGGCTACGACGTCGTCCTCGTCAATTCGAACCCGGCCACGATCATGACGGACCCCGAGCTGGTCC
>CAYMQT010000060.1:0-8684 GCA_964392575.1 uncultured Polyangiaceae bacterium | reverse complement strand
CGTCGGACCAGCTCGGGGTCCGACGCACCTACATCGAGCCCCTCGACGTTCCGCACCTCACGGCCATCATCGAACGGGAACGTCCGGACGCGCTCCTTCCGACTCTGGGTGGACAGACCGCACTCAATCTGAGTCTGGAACTCCACGACCAAGGAGTCCTTTCGAAGCACGGAGTCAAACTCATCGGCGCACAGGTGGACGCCATCCGCAAAGCAGAGGACCGCCGCCTGTTCAAAGAAGCCATGGCCAAGGTCGGGCTTGAATGCTGCAAGAGCGGGTTTGCCTACTCGGTCGAAGACGCGCGGGAAATCGTCAAGGAGACGGGTTACCCGGTGATCCTTCGCCCCAGCTTTACTCTGGGCGGCCAGGGAGGCGGCATCGCTGAAACGCCCGACGAACTGGATGAAAAGGTAGCCTGGGCCATCGATCAATCTCCAAGCGGAGAGGTGCTGGTCGAAGAGAGCATCTTGGGCTGGAAAGAGTACGAGCTCGAGGTCATTCGCGACAAGAACAACAACTTCATCGTCATCTGCTCGATCGAGAATGTGGACCCGATGGGTGTTCACACAGGGGATTCCATCACCGTGGCGCCCGCCATGACCCTCACTGACCGGGAGTACCAGCGCCTTCGCGATCAGGCCCGCACCGTGATGGAGGAAATCGGGGTCGAGACGGGCGGTTCCAATGTCCAGTTCGCGATCGACCCTAAATCCGGGCGCGTGATCGTCATCGAGATGAATCCGCGCGTTTCCCGCTCCAGCGCCCTCGCTTCCAAAGCAACCGGTTATCCGATTGCAAAGATCGCGGCGAAGCTCGCGGTGGGCATGACTCTAGACGAATTAGAAAACGACATCACCAAGACCAGCGCCGCCTTTGAGCCGACCATCGACTACACCGTGGTCAAGTGGCCGCGCTTCGCCTTCGAAAAGTTCCCGGGCGCCGATGACCGCTTGGGGACGCAAATGAAGAGCGTCGGTGAGGTGATGAGCATCGCCCGCACGTTTCCTGAAGCCTTGCAAAAGGCGGCGCGTTCTCTCGAAACGGGAAAGAACGGGTTTCAGTCTCTTCATGACAGAATCGACTATCGCATCCTCGCCAAAAAGCGGGAGAGCAAGCGTGACCTGGCCAACGAGGCACCGCCGGCGAACAAGCCTCGACCCAGCCTCCCCCCCGCCTCCCCAGAAGAATTGAAGGAGGCGCTCCGGATCGTCATTCAAAAGCCGTCCGCGGACCGCCTGTTTTACGTGGGTGACGCTCTGCGGGCCGGGTTGACCGAGGAGGAAATCACACGCCTCACCGGGATCGATCCGTGGTGGATGGCGCAGATCGGAAGAATCGTAACCTTCGAGGGAGAAATCGTACGCGCTTCTGAACTCACGGCAGAACTGATGCGTGACGCCAAACGCCTTGGATTTGGTGACGCCCAAATCGCCCAGCTGCGCGGACAAACGGAAGACGACGTACGCGCTTTGCGCAAGCGACTCGGGGTGCACACCACCTACGGACGCGTCGACACCTGCGCCGCAGAATTCCCGGCCTTCACACCCTACCTCTATTCCACCTTTGAGACGGAATCGGAATCCGACGTGAGTGACCGCCAAAAGGTCATCATCCTAGGCGGCGGCCCCAACCGCATCGGTCAGGGGATTGAATTTGATTACTGCTGCTGTCATGCCGTCTTCGCTCTTTCGGAGCTGGGCCATGAGACCATCATGGTCAATTGCAACCCGGAGACCGTCTCCACAGACTACGACACGGCCGACAGGTTGTACTTTGAGCCGCTGACCTTGGAGGACGTCCTCTCCATTGTGGAGGAAGAACAGAAGAAGGGGGAACTGCTCGGCGTGATCGTGCAGTTTGGCGGACAGACACCGCTCAAGCTTGCCGTGGCGCTGGAACAGAGAGGCGTCAAGCTTCTCGGCACGAGCGCTGACGCGATTGATCGCGCAGAGGATCGAAAACGCTTCGACGCCCTCTTGACGAAGCTGGGGCTCAAAAGACCCAAAGCTGGCATCGCCAAGGATCCGGCAGAAGCCGCCGAGATCGCCAAGGACATCGGCTACCCGGTCCTGGTCAGGCCGTCCTACGTTCTGGGTGGTCGCGCCATGATGATCTGCGAAAATGCAGCAGAACTCGCAGACTATGTGGGCATTGCCGTCGACGCCGCCAGAGACGAAGGCCTCACGCCTACGCTGCTCATCGACCAGTACCTGAAGAACGCCGTAGAAGTCGATGTGGATTGTGTGGCCGACGGCCAGCGCGCGGTCATCGGCGGCGTCATGCAGCACATCGAAGAAGCCGGCGTTCATTCCGGTGATTCGACCAGCGTGCTCCCGCCGCATACGCTCCCCCCTGAAGTCGTGACGCGCATCGAGGCTCACACCCGCGCGCTCGCGATTGAACTCGGAGTCGTCGGGCTCATGAACGTACAGTTCGCGATCAAAGACCGCGATGTGTACGTGATCGAAGTGAATCCTCGTGCTTCGCGTACCGTGCCCTTCGTCGCCAAGGCGACGGGTCGCCCCTTGGCCAAGATCGCGGCCCAGGCCATGGTCGGGCGCACTCTGGACGAACAGGGTGTGTATGACCAAGCACTCCCGACTCACGTGGCCGTGAAGGAGTCTGTGTTTCCTTTCCACAAGTTCCCCGGCGTGGACACGATTCTGGGACCGGAAATGCGCTCGACGGGAGAGGTGATGGGAGTTTCCGTCAACGCGGCGCTCGCTTTTGGAAAAGCGATTGCTTCGACCGGCTCCGCCTTGCCGAAAGGTGGCAAGGCTTTCATCAGCGTCAAAGACGAAGACAAGGAGATCGCCTGCTACCTGGCACGCAGGCTCAGGAACCTCGGCTTCACCATCGTAGCGACGGGTGGAACCGCCCAGAACCTCAATACGGCGCGCATCCCGGCCATTCGCATCAACAAGGTCATGGACGGCTCACCCCACATCGTCGACTCCATCCGGGACGGGGACATCGCGATGGTGATCAACACGACTCACGGCACTCAGGCGATCCGTGACAGCTACTCGATCCGGCGCAACGCTTTGCTCGAAGGCGTTCCTTATTTTACGACCATCACGGCAGGGGTTGCCGCCGTGGAGGCCATGGAGGCAGCCGCACTGATCCCCACAGGTTCACTCGCTCCCGTCCGCTCCATCCAGGAGTGGCACTCGCGGAGCCTCGAACATTCGAAGCTCACCTAATCCTAGGCCTTCGGGTAAGATGACCGGGAGAAGGAGCCGGCCGGGCCTCTGATCTGGGATTTTCGATGACTGCGGCACTCGACACCACCCTCGAACTCGAAACGCCGGAGCACATCGCTTTCCGGTATCAAGTCGCTGGGCCCGCCCGTCGCGCGGCTGCCTACCTCGTGGATTGGATGGTGCGCATCGCCATCGTCCTCTTCGCGACAATCCTCAGTTTGTTCACCAGCTGGTCCTGGAACTCCACCGTCGCTGGCTTCGAGGCCGGAGCGTTGCTGGTTTTGTTCTTCGTTTTAGAATGGGGCTACTTCGTCTTCTTCGAGGTCGTTTTCGCAGGGGTGAGTCCAGGCAAGCGCGCTTTCCGTCTGCGCGTCATTCATCAAGACGGAAGAAACATCTCTTTCTCTGACAGCGTACTTAGAAACCTCCTGCGAGCCGCCGACCTGCTCCCCCTCATGTATGCCGTAGGCCTCATCTCCATGTCCCTCGACCGCCATTTTCGCAGGCTGGGCGATCTGGTGGCAAAAACGGTCGTGGTGCATGAGCCTCTGAGCCAAGCCTTGCAAAAAGATCGCAAAGTAGAGGAAACGCGCATCGTGGGGCTCCCTGCTCGCCTGGAGTTGAGCAGAGAGGAGCGTTCGGCCCTTGCGCTCTTTGTCCGACGCTTTCCCTCCTTTAGTGAAGCCAGAGCGGAGGAGCTGGCAGACCTGCTCGCCGATACCTTCCGGGAACGCTACGGCGTAAACCACGCCAACTCCCGAGAGCTTCTCTTCGCGATCCACGAACGGACGGGCGCGCGATGATGAACCGGCACCTGACGCCCGACGTGCTCGTCCTCGAACGAAGTCCCGCCTGGGAAGAGCTTGAACATCTGCTGAGGGGCAAAGCGCTCTCGAAACGCCCCGCGAGTGAGACCTCACGCATCGCAGAGCTGTATCGTCAGACCTGCACCGACCTGATGAGGGCCGAGCGTCTTGGCTGCGAACCACAGATCATCTCTCATCTCGACAGCATCGTTTCCAAAGCCCACAGCGCGCTCTACGCGGGACAGAGCACGCCCTTTTTGCGATTCGGACACCTGCTGAAAAGAGAATTTCCTCGCGCGCTCAGAAGAAACGGCGCCTTGTTCTTGGTGGCAAACCTCCTCTTCTGGCTCCCCTTCTTCGTTTCCCTCGCTCGCTCGCTCGCCTCAGAAGGATTCAGTGCTCATGTGCTCCCGCTCCCCGTGCTCGAACAAATGGCCCATGCCTACGACAAGGACGTTTCTTCCGGGCGCATCGCCGGAGAAAACGCGCAGATGGCCGGTTTCTACGTGTTCAATAATGTGGGAATCGCGTTTCGATGTTTCGCCACAGGCATTCTCTTCGGGCTCGGGAGTGCGTTCTTCCTCGTGTACAACGGCGTGGTGACCGGGACCGTGATGGGACACGTGATCCGGGTCGGGGGGGGTGAAAACATCCTCACGTTCGTCTGTGGACACGCTCCCCTCGAGCTGGGCGCGATTGTCATCTCGGGAGCGGCAGGTCTACAGATGGGGCGAGCCCTCATCCTCACGCAGGGGAGAACTCGCCTGGGTTCCCTTTGGGCGAGCCGCGATCAGATTCTGATCCAAGTCCTGGGCGCCGCCGTCATGCTGCTTCTGGCGGCGCTCATCGAAGGTTTTTGGTCGCCGTCTACCGCTCCCTATGAAGTGAAGTGGGCCTTCGGTGCTGTCGTCCTTCTCCTCGTAGGAGTTTACCTTACCTTCGCCGGCAGAAGGGAACCCCAAGGGGTACGATGAACCTCAAAAGCGCAACCATCGTCCTCAGACACCGAACGGCCCTGGAAGTCCTGGACCTCAGTCTTCTCTTTGTCCGAGCGGCTTCGCCGAAAAATTTTGCTGCATTGGCCGGCATCGTCCTTACCCCTGCTCTTCTCGCTCTGATCTCTCTGAAGGTCCTCGTCGAAGAAGAGTGGTGGCTCGTCTGGACCGCGGCGCTCCTGTCCGTACGGTTTCTCGAGCTGCCGTTTACTCTGCTGACGAGCAAGCTTGTCCTTTCTCGCGAAGTCTCGCTGAGAGAGATCCTCAGAGACTCGCGCTGCCGCTTGCCCGGTCTGACGGTAACCCTCGCCCTCTACTTCGTCCTGTTGCTGGCAAGCGGTATCTTGATCCTGGCTCCCTTGTTCGTGGCCGCGCACTACTTCTTCCTCAGTGAGGTTCATTTGCTCGAACGAGCCCCGCCGCAGAAGGCGCTCGGGCGCGCAAGAAGATTCATCCGTGGACGGAGTGAGACTGGCATCGAGGGGGTGCTGCTGAAAATCGGAATTTCTCTAACATTCGTGATGATCTTCGAGATCTGTGGTCAAGCCTTGCTTCAGCACGTCCTGGCCGTAAACGTACCGATGGATTCCCTTTGGGAAGAAGGTGGCTCCTGGTTCGCCGTCACAGGACTTCTTGCTTCGATCCCCTACTGTGCTGGGTATCGAGTGCTCGCTTACATCAACGAAAGAACTCGGACCGACGGCTGGGACGTTCAGGTTGCGTTCTTGCAGCTCACCGGCAAGACCACCACACATTCTCGGGAACCCCATGCTCAGGTGGCGTAAAGCAACGCTCATCCGAGGCTTGGCGCTCTGCCTGAGCGGTTCCCTTTTGACGAGCTCCCTCTGGGCCGAAGACGACTTGATCTCAGAATCTTCGGAGTCTTCGGACGAAGCGACAAAGCTCCTCAAAAATCCCAAGTATCGCTTCTGCCAAGACACCAGATACCGACTCCTGCGCGCCCAGAAGGAAATCCTGTGCAAAGATCTCAGCGTGTTCGAAGAGCGTTGTCCTGCCCTCCCTTACGCCTGTGCTCGCCCGGCATGGGAAGAGAGCATCAAGCCAGAGCCCAACCTCTCTTGGTTCTCCTGGCTCGAAAATTTGCCTTGGTCCTTTTTGGGCACACTCCTGCGCGGGCTCTTCTGGGCAGGGCTAGCACTAGGCGCTTTCTTGGCTCTTCGCGCTTTACTAAAACGTTTTAGTGATGTCCTTCGATCCGCATCAAAAACGGCTCTGACCTCTTTGACGGACGCGTCCACCCCAGAGGTCATGAAACATGAATCTGAAGAGTGGCTGAAAATGGCCGAGCAAGCTCTGACCGAAGGGAAGCTCGCCCTCAGTCTCAACTTCACTTATTTTGCCCTCGTTCGCGCCCTCGGAGACACGCGAAGGCTCCGGATCCATCGAAGTTTCACGACCGGAGATTACGTCGCCTCCCTGCAAAGCCCAGCATCTTCTCTCCCTCAAGGAAAGGCACCTATCGCCTCCGCCCCAAGTTCCGAGATCGCTACCTGCCTCACGGCCATCGACACGGAAAGGTTCGGTCACAAAACCGACAAGACGCGCACACAGAGGCTCTTCGACGCTGCGCAGAAAATGCTCGCACGGGGCTCCTCCCTGCTCCTCCTCGGCCTGGGGCTCTTGGGATGTGACGACTACTCCACCCCGGAAAATCCCGGGGCGCCGCATGGTCCTGACGGAAGCGCGCTCTATGAGAGTCTCCTCACGTCCCGAGCGGACTCACTCAAGCGCCGGGTTTATCACGTCACCGAGCTCCCCCCGGAGACGAACACGGTCATCTCGATGGGAGCAAATCTCAAGGAGAGGGAATGGAAAGTGGTCCGGAATTTCGTGCATTCTGGCGGGCGTCTCGTCATCACGGAGCCCGACGCGGTCTTCGCTTCGGTGTTTGAGGTCAAAGTCTCGCGCAAGCGCTGTACTTCACCCCTGAGCGCGGCTCCCCTCTCCCTTTCATCCCTGGGCGCAGTCGAGGCATTCGTAGCCAGCCCCGGCACTCGGGTCCTCACCCACTGCGGCAACGCCGCTTTCGCCGCTGAGGCGATTCTCGGCAAAGGGCGAATCGTTTTCGTCAGTGACAGCTCTTTCTTTCGCAATGCGAGCCTAGCCGCTCAAGATCATGCGACCCTGGCCATGAAGCTGTCAGGGGATTTTCTTGGACATGTCGAATACCTCAGTCCTCTGACCGGAAGCGGCTCTCGCACGCCGATCGAGTCGATTCTTCACTCCGGATTTCAGTGGTGGGTGCTGCATCTCTTACTCTTCCTTGGGCTGTTTGCTCTGAGCCAGGGGCGGCATTTTGGACGCCCCGTGGACCCCCCTGAAAAGAAGCGACGCGCCTTCGCGGATCACGCCCTGGCCCTCTCCCACAAGTATCAGGAATCTCGCTCATCGGGCTGGGCCCTGCAAAACTACGCTGAATGGGCGGTGGAGACTTTGCAAAAGCGAGGCACGAGTTCCAAGAGCGATTTACGCTCTCTGTCGCGCTCGCTCAGCAAAAGTCCGAAAGAGGCGACGCTCCTCTTTTCTGTTCTTTCCACCGCCCGAAAGGCCGATGAACTGGGCGCCGGCACGGAAGCCCACCTGAAACAATTTGAGCAACTCAAGCTCGCGATCTCACGCGGGCTTTCAGTCCACCCGAAAAAGAAACAAGGATCAACCAGTGGAACTTGAACAGTACGCACAGAAATATCGTGACACCGTGAACGAAGTAGAGCGTGTCGTCTTGGGTCAACAGGCAGTGATCGAACACGCGCTCATCGCTCTTCTTGCGGGAGGGCACCTGCTTGTCGAAGGAGTGCCTGGGCTCGGCAAGACCCTCCTCGTCCGCTGCCTGGGTGCGGTGCTCGGCGCCTCCTTCGGACGCATTCAGTTCACTCCTGATCTGATGCCGAGCGACGTGAGCGGCGGCAACGTTTACAACGACAAGTCGGGAACGTTCGACTTCATTCCTGGGCCCATCTTCAACCAGCTCGTCCTGGCGGACGAAATCAACCGCGCTCCGGCCAAAACTCAGTCTTCCCTGCTCGAAGCCATGCAAGAAAGAGCCGTCACCGTGGACGGCGTGACGCGCGTGCTGCCGCCGCCCTTCTTGGTCATGGCGACCCAAAATCCCATCGAATCCCAGGGCACCTACCCGCTTCCAGAAGCGCAACTCGACAGGTTCCTCCTGAAAGTGGACGTCGGGTACCCGAGCCCGGCCGTAGAAAAACAACTCCTGGTCGCCTACTGTCAGGGTTTCGACCCAGGAAAATTGGACCTCAGGCAAACACTGACCCCTGAAGAGCTGCTGTCAATGCAGAACGCAGTCTCAAAAGTGCAAGCGAGTTCAGACATCCTCGAATACATCACCAAGCTCGTCACGAGTACCCGCGACCACCGCAGCATTCATGTGGGGGCCTCCCCCCGCGCCACCATCGGACTTCTCCAAGTCTCGCGTGCCCGCGCCGCGAGCGAAGGTCGCGATTTTTTGATTCCTGATGATGTAAAACGCTTCGCGCACGCCGTACTGCGACACCGCATCGTCCTGCACCCGGATGCGGAGCTCGAAGGGATCACTCCCGATGACGTCATCGCTTCCCTGATCTCGGAGACTCCGGTGCCGGGTGGCCTGGCCGAATGAAAGGCACAGCCGAATGAAGGGTACAGCCGAATGAAGGGTA
>CAYMQT010000059.1:2128-25584 GCA_964392575.1 uncultured Polyangiaceae bacterium | reverse complement strand
GTCGAAGAGACTACGAATCCAGATACGGTGTCTGCTCGCACACCACTTCCGCGAAATGCTTGAGCCAGTACACGCACTTCGGACGCGGCTCAGACGCGTTGCGGAAAATCAACCTTGGTCCGGGCTCGAGATGGAACGCCGATCGCCCGCGGGCACGCGCCCCAAGAGAACGAGAGCCAAAAGAAGCGCCCCCATGGCTGAAAAATAGGCCCACGGGCTCATGCCAGAACGATCGCTGCCGTCACGGGCACGACGAAGAGCATCAAAATAGACCAAATCTTCTCGCGCTCCGAGAATCCTCGTCCCTCCAATGTAGGTCGTCGGCAATCCTTCAAAGCCTGCGGCCTTGAGAACTTCAAGGTCGTGGTTCAATCGCGCTTCGGGACGCTCTGACGAAAGACACGCATCAAAAGCAGCCGCGTCGGGAACGAGGCTCTTGCCGAGGGCGCTGCTTTCGGCAAGCGCAAAAGCGCGGCGCTCAAACAAGGCCCCCACAACCTCCTTTTCCTTGTTTTGCTCGGCCGCACAAATCGAGACACGTGCGGCGGCGAGCGCAGCATCATGGCCGGGCAGAGGAACATATCCGAAACGCAGGTGGCATTTACCGTCATGCTCCACCAGGCGCTTGAGCCGTGGTGACAGATCCTGGCAGTGTGGACACTCGAAATCGAAGAACTCTACAAACGTAGGCTCTCCCTCCTCATACAGCGCACGGACTTGGGCCGGAACATCGCTGGTCTGAACCAAGACAGGGAAGAGAAGCGGAACGCCAACGACAGCCGTGGGAAGCGCGACCCAAGCCCAAAGTCGAAGCCGAAAGGCTTCGCGTGGAGCCGGCCGAACCAGCGGATTCGGTGCGTCGTACACCTGAGAATCATCCCGCCACACCCCCTTCACTCGTTGGCCTTCGCTCGAAAGCTCCTGAGGATCCATGAGGGTTGAGCGAGACTCCTCTTCGCTCTGGGCGTCTTGAAAGCCGCGGCCCCGAAGCGCCATACAAGAGACGGCCACGAGGACGGCGCTCCCGTCCACCATCAAACACATCCAACAGAAATGCGCCAAATAGAATTGAAGCGCGATGAACGCGAGCGCCACCGCACCCATGGACGCCGCCAGAGGAACGCAAAGGCGCCGCCGTATCTCCGCAGACCGCGCAAGCGTGGCGGCAAAGAGCAGCGTGAAACCTGCCAGCCCGAACACGGGCACCGGGAGCCGTCCGACGAAAGGGAAAGGAACGTAACCGAAACCGCTGAGGCGAATCGCTCCGCAGCCCGATGTGGCACCGCAAAAATGCGATTCGACACCAGTGTAATCAACCCACAGCGCGGCGCTCATGCCGAGGGCGACCAGGCATGAAGCCCTAAGGACGAGCAACCAAGAGTAAGGTCTCACAACGGCTTCCGGGGTATAGAGAAAGGCTGGGCGCTCCGCTAGCTCCGGAGCCCATCCCGGGCTAGGTCACAGGCCAATGACGCATCTTCCGCCCGTCCGGGACATTGAAAAATTGCTCTCGGAGATTGGGCGCGCCCTCCACCCCCGTGAACTCGCCTCTCGCCTCAATCTGGCCCCGGAAAGCTACGGGAAGCTCATTGCGGCCCTGGACGCCTTGGAGCAGGAGGGCGCAATCAAGGTGCTCCCCGGCGGTCGCGTGCGCTTGGTCGGCCGCCGCGCCGAACCTCGAGCCAAACCGATCAGACAAGAGCGCAAAGAAGAGACTCCCTCGGAATGGGTCGGAGATCTCGCTGTTCACCCCAAAGGCTTCGGGTTCGTCACGGCTGGTGGTCAGGACGACGTATTCATCCCGCCGGACGCTATCTACGAGGCCATGCACGGCGACAAGGTCCGCGTCCGGGTGACCGGCAAGAGCCGCAAGGGTCTCGAAGGCTGTGTGTCGGAGGTCGTGGTGCGGCGCAGTGGAAGAGTCGCTGGAGTCATCGAGCGCAAGCGGAAAGCAGCTTGGCTTAAACCCGACGACAGTCGGCTGCGTGGACCCTTCGTCCTCACGGGTGATTTCGGAGAGGCCAAGGACGGGGACGCGGCCGTGGTGCAGATCGTGCGCTTCCCTCAGTTCGCCGATGAGCTAGCCGAAGCCACCATCGTCGAAGTGCTCGGTCCGAGCGGGGATCCGCAAACAGAAGTCAAAAAGATCCTCTTGCGCGAATCCATCAGTGAAGATCACTCCCCCGAAGCCCTAAAAAATGCAGAGCAAATGGCGCATCGGCTGCGCGCCTACCGCCTCGGAACCCGTCGCGACCTGCGCCACATCCCCCTTCCCACCATCGATCCCGAAGACGCACGCGATCACGATGACGCTCTCTGGGTCGAACGAAACGGCTCTGGTTACACGGCCTACATCGCCATTGCCGACGTCAGCGAGTACGTGCGGGCCGAGTCTCCTCTCGATGAAGAAGCTCGATCCAGGGGCTGCACCATCTATCTGCCCGACCGTGCCATTCCGATGTTGCCGCGGGCTCTGGCAGGAGATCTCTGTTCGCTGCTCCCAGAGCAAGACCGGTTCTGTCTGTGTGTGATCGCAGAGATCGACAAGCACGGAAAAACTCAGCACTTTGAAATCGTTGAAGGTCTCATGCGCTCCAAGGCCAAGCTCACCTACGCGGGGGTCGCTCGGGCCTTGGGTCTCGATCCAGAATCCCCTCAATCTCCAGCAGCAGAAGCCATGACACAAAACCTGAAGGTCCTTCAGGAACTCACGGAAAAGCTGCGGAGAAACCGCATGCAGCGCGGCGCGCTCGACCTGGATCTGCCGGAATCCCGCGTTGTCCTCGACGAAGGAACGGGCGCGCCCATCGAGATCAAACGGCGTGCAACCAGACCCGGGCTGAAGCGCGCCTACTCCCTTGTGGAAGAAATGATGCTCCTCGCCAACGAACTGGTGGCAAGTTGGCTCGATCAGAAGGATGCACCCGCCATTTACCGAATTCACGGCAAGCCGGACGAGCAAAAGCTCGAACGCTTGGCCGCCGTCACGGAGAACCTGGGGCTGGGCGTCGCGGTCACTGACTTGCTTGAACCGCTGGGTGCTTCGCGCTTCCTCAAGAGCATCCAAGGACACGAACGCAAGCCCGTCCTGGAAATGTTACTCCTCCGTTCGCTGAAGCAGGCCGTGTATGACACCACGAACGTCGGTCACTTCGGTCTCGCTTCGGAGCGCTACGCGCATTTCACTTCCCCCATCCGACGTTACCCAGACTTGCGAGTGCACCGTCAGATCAAACACATCCTGCGAGGCGGAAAAATCAACCGCTCAAACGAAGCCAAAGAAGATCTGACGGCGGCAGCAGGCGAATCCAGCAAGAAGGAGCGCGCCGCCATGGAGGTCGAGCGAGAGGTGACCAACCTCTACCAAGCGATCTTCATGAAGAATCACATCGGGGATGAATTTTCGGGGCGCATCACGGGCATGAGCAGTGCCGGCATCTATGTTTCTGTCCTTGACCCCTGCGTGGACGTCATGATTGCTTTCGATCAACTTGGTTCAGAAGCCTTTGAGGTGGACGAACAGGAGCTCGGAGTTATCGGCGTTCGCTCCGGCGAACACTTGATGCTGGGAGATGAAATCCGTCTCGTCGTCATCGACGTCGGAATCGAACGCCGAACCGTGTACGGGCGGCGACTGACCTCCGACTCCGACGAGCATGACTTCATCCGCCGACCCCCACGCGGGAAGGCCGACCGAACGTTCAGAAATAGAAGACCGGTGACGCGAGGCGGACGCCCCGAGAGACCCGGGGCGCCCAGCTCCATCACCGCCAGGCGATCCCTGCTCAAGGAAGACGGTCCGAAACGCTCCGGAGAAAGGTCCGGACCGCGCTTTCGAGATGCCGACGAGAGAAGGCCGCGCACCTCTCAAGGCACCGGAAAGAGTCACAGTCCCAAGGGCCCGAGCGCCAAGAGCGGACGCTCTTCGCGCTCAAAAGCAAAGAGCCGTGGGCGCAGATAGTCTCAGACGCCCGAAATCATATCTGTACCGACCAGCGGACGAAGAACGGCCGGGACCGTCACCGACCCGTCCTCGTTCTGGTACTGCTCAAACACAGCAATGAGCGCTCGCCCGACGGCGATTCCAGATCCGTTGAGGGTGTGTACGAATGAGGGCTTCGCCTTCGGCTCCGTTCGATAACGGATCTTGGCCCGACGAGCTTGGAAATCTCCGAAGCTCGAGCAGCTTGAGATCTCTCGGTACTTCCCCTGAGACGGAAGCCACACCTCGATGTCGTACGTCCGCAGAGCGCCAAATCCGAGATCTCCAGTGCACAGTTCCACCACCCGGTAGTGCAGCCCCAGTTGCTGAAGAATCGCTTCGGCGTGACCCAAAAGCTCTTCGAGCTGCGTCTCACTCTTTTCCGGCTCCGAAAACCGCACCAGCTCCACCTTCTGAAACTGATGTTGACGAAAGAGGCCGCGCACATCCTTACCGTAACTGCCCGCTTCACTGCGAAAACAAGGGGTCAGCGCGGTGTAGGCGCGCGGCAAGGTTCCCGGCGAAAGGATTTCATCCGCGTGCAAGTTGGTGACCGGCACCTCCGCCGTCGGTACCAGGTACAGCGCCTCTCCCTCCGCGTTTTGTGCGGGGATCTTGAAAAGATCAGCCTCAAACTTGGGCAGTTGCGAGGTGCCAAAGAGCGCCTTCGCGCGCACGAGATAGGGCACAGACACCTCCGTGTATCCATGCTGCTCCGTGTGCGCATTGATCATGAATTGACCAAGTGCACGCTCCAAACGAGCCGCCTTGCCCCAGAGAACAGCAAAGCGAGCACCGCTGAGCAGCGACGCGCGGTCGAAATCCAAAAGACCTTGCGAAAGCTCGTAGTGGGGCTTGGGTGTGAAAGTAAATTCCGGCTTCTTCCCCCACTCTCGCACGACGCGGTTCTGCTCTTCGCTATGACCGATCGGCGTATCGGGATGCGGCAAGTTCGGAATGGCGGCCAGGCTGTCCGCAAGCTCCTCTTCCACGGCTGAAAGCTCGGCCGAAAGCCCTTTGATCTGATCCGAGAGCGTCTTGAGCTCATCCCGTCGCTCCCCGAAGGCCGCCTTGTCCGGACCGCGCGCGAGCTCGGACATCTCTTGATTGGCCGCGTTTCGTCGCGCGGCCAGCTCTTCCGTACGTGCGATCAACTTGCGTCGTCGCTCAACGACACCAGACAGAGCCTCGACCACGGGGCCCCACACGGGCGACCGTGTCTCGAGCCGGGCACGAACTTCCTGCAGATTTTCGGCGACGTAGCGGGCGTCAAGCATGCCCGGACTTACAAGGAAGCGACCTCTAGTCGCAAGTCCCCCCCGGCACAGCCTTGAGACACGCTTCCTCTTCACCCCCGAGCGCTTTCACAGCGTAGTGGACCCGACACTGAAGCCCATCTTCCTCGGTCGCTTCGCTCACCCGATACTGACTGACATTCGCAGCACCACGACCGGCGAAATCCGCTGTACACGAGCTCTGGCACTCCTCCACGGAACCAAACGATGCATCGAACTCCGTCGTACAGCCGGACTGAAGAAACGTGCAGTAGGAAAAGCAGTTCCCGCTGTCCGACGAAGTGCTGCCACACTGTCCGTCACCGGTGGGTCCCGCGTGATCGCAATGGATGTCCGCCCCGGAAGAAGCCGCCTGGGCGTGATAGGTCCGACAGCCCACCGTATTGACGGCCGTGTCTGCGAGATCACCGAGAGGCAGCGCCTCGCAGGCAGCCAAACAATCTTCATCCGACTCGTAGACGGCATGAACGCCCCTGCAATTGTTGCCGACGACGTTGCAATACTTATCACAGCTCGGCTCTCCACCTTCTGCATCGACACACAACTCGAAGGGAACGTAGCGCGCATGACCGCAATGGATCGGATCTACGCCACCCTGCACGGCACCCAGATGAATCAACCGGCACTGAATGTCGTCGGTCGAGTAACTCGTCACCACGTCGAATCCCCCGAGATCACGAATGGATCCGCAGGCGTTCATGCAGTTTTCGAGGAGTCCGTAATCGTTCGGGCACTCCACTTCGAGCAAATGGCACCAGGCTTCGCAGTTACTGCCACAAGCAGGCTCCCCCCCAGGGCCCGCCGCAATGCATTCGTCTTCTGGAAAGGTGCCGGCGCTCCTCGCCCGCTCTAGCCGGCAATGAACGGTATTGCCCAGAGCTTCAGCCTCGGATCCTTTGGGGAGCGCATTGCAAGTGTTGATGCAAGAAGCCCGCGCGGCATAAACCTTATTCGAGCCAGTGCAATTGCCCATCACCGTGTCGCAGTACTCGACGCAAAGCGGCGTAGTGGTGATGCCCGTTTCTTCATCCAGATCACCATCGCCATCGCCATCGCCATCACCCGCCGGCGCGTCCGTGCGTTTCTCGATCCCAAGGATCAAAGAACACCCTCCGAAGAAGGCCGAAAAGCTGAACGCACAGAAGAGCAACGCCCCTTGAGAGAGGCGACCCCGAACCAAGAAGCGTGAGGAAGAGAAACTCATTTCAAAAAGACCCTCCCAGACTCATCTCGGCTCCGCCGACGCGCGGAGACACCTTCAGCAAGGCCGACCCCTCGGACTTCTTCAGCAGGGCCGATCCCTCGGACTTTTTGGGTGCAGTGACGAAGAGCACGATCCCGGTTGCGAGGAGCGCTCCCCCCACGGCAAAGCCAACCGTGCTCACGGTTGCGTTGGTCAGGGCCTGTCTTGAGTATTCTTCCCCGCCACTTCCGGCCGGACAGGTCGTCGAATCCCCGCACACCTCTTCTGCTTTCGACTCCTTCCCCATCGCGAGAACCCCAAAGACTCCGCCCAAGGCCAAACCCACGATACCCACGCCCCCGGTGATGAACGCGGCAGTGCGGCGCCCCTGTCCTCGGGTGGGCTGTTCCTTTGCGTCTGACGCTGGTTCTGTTTCCTGCCCCTCGGGAGTGACTTGAGCATCCTTCGTCGCGACCAGAGCGGGAATACTGAAAGTGGCCTCGGCAGGGCCCACTTCCACCTGCATCGTCGTCTCATACGTCTCGTACCCCGGCGCCCGAGCCGTCACGACTAGCTCACCAGGATCGACCGGAACGGCCGTTCCCCACAGCGCGCGATCCACGACGACACCAGACTGAAGGATCTCTAGACCCTCCAGGTTCTTGTTTTCTTCCGCGACCTGAAACGTCACCTTGGTGAGCATCGGCGCTAGTTCATCTGCGCGCTGCATGCCGACGCGAGCGCGATCGTACTCCCCGGCAGCGTCCGCCTTCGATGCAGCCTCGCGAAACGTCGCCCATGCGCTCGCAGTGCGGCCGGCTTTTCTGTAGCACTCGCCGAGGTAGAGCAGCGTCCCGATTCCGGGATCCACCTGTTGACTGCGTTCGAGTTTGACGCAGGCCTCCGCAACCTTTCCTGCTTTCAGCAGTTGAACGCCCTCATCAAAAAGAGCCTCGGCTGCTGCCTTACTGCTCGCACTCTGCGCGAGGGCTTCGCCGGAAAATAAAGTCAACCCCAAAAAAAGGAGCGCGACGCGCAGCAACAGTCCAAAGAACGAAACCGCGCCGGAGATCAAAGAAACGGTCCCTGTCATCACCATCGACTCAACTCTATCCGCCCCAAAAGGGCATGGCCATATCTGGCTGAAAAGGGCACCCGCAAACCATCAGCGACGACCACCGAAGTCTGCGAAATCATCCTTGGGCGGGGTTCCCGCAGGAGCGGGAGTCGGCGGCGGGACCGGGCTCGGTCGGGGTTTCGCCTGCGGGCGAGGGCCTGGGGCGGGGGAAGCGACTGCTTTTTCGGTCTCGACCTGAGATGCTTGTTTTTCGGGAGGCACGGGAGGGGACTGCGGTGAGGGAGAAGGGTGGCCTGGTTCCACTACCGGCACGGAAGGCACCTCCTGAGTCACCTGGGCGGACTCTGGCTCTGCAGAGGTCGGCTCAGCAGAAGCTGGCTCAGCAGAAGCCGGCTCAGCGACAGTTCCCTCGGAACCTTCCCCGCTCGACCTCGTGATGAAGTAGAGTCCGAGGAGGGAAAAGACCGCCAGGGCAGCGACGAAGAGACCGACCTTTGCCCTTGGCTTCTCCTGAGAATCGGTTCCCCCCCATGCCGCGTTGGTTTTTTCCGAAAGCGCCCCCGTGGATCCTGGTCCGCGTGCGGACAGGGCAGGAGCGGCGCCAGCATGCACCTCGGTCTGATCGAGAAGAGAGGACCGCATCCCGGTGCCCGTGTTTGTCGTCGCATAGTTGGCGAGAACCTGACCCAGCTCTGCGGTCGACTGAATGCGCTGATCTCGGTCGCGGACCAAACAGCCCATCACCGCCGCTGCGAGTCCATCGGGAATGGAGGGGCACAAGGTCTGAATGGGAACCGGATCCTGCGTGATCAGCATGTTGCAGAGCTGAGGCAACGACTCCGCCTGGTAAGGTGTTTGCCCCGAAATCAGCTCGTAAAGGATAGCCCCCAAGGACCAAATATCCGCGCGGTGGTCCACGTCCCGCGCCGACTGCATCTGCTCCGGCGCCATGTAGAGAGGGGATCCAATCCAGGCTGACGTCTTCGTCAAACTGAGTTCCGAGGCGGTCGCTCTACCGATCGTCTTCGAAATTCCGAAATCAAGCACCTTGATGCGCTTCGATCCGTCGGCCCGGGTGGCCAAAAACAGATTGGCCGGCTTCAAATCGCGATGCACGATCCCCACCGCGTGCGCGTGCCCGACCGCATCGATGGCCTGGAGGATGTAGCTTGCCGCCACACCTACGGGAAGCGATCCCTTTTCAGCGATTTCGTCGGACAGGTCATGCCCGTCCATGTACTCCATCACCATGAAGCGCACGCCCGAGTCCAGGACGCCGACATCCAAGACACGAACAACATGGTCGCTGTAAATCTTCGCGGCGGCGCGGGCTTCTCGCCGGAATCGCTCGGCACCTTCCGCATGCCCCGCTACGTCATCGAGAAGAAACTTGATGGCCACCGGCTGGTCCAGCTCAAGATGATGCGCCGCGACCACAATCCCCATCCCACCTTCGCCGAGAACCCGGTCGACGCGGTACTTGCCGGCGAAAACTTCGCCTAGGGGTACGGGAGATTGAGGCACTGCGTCGAGAGTAGCGGAGGGGGGCCGCCGCGTCACTTCTCGCCCTTTGGGCTCGTGTAAGCTTGGGCTGTTCTTGCTGAGAGGTGACCGCAGGCGGAGTGCGCGGGGAACTTCGCTTCGCTTGCAGAATTTATATTTTATAAGAGGGGAGGCGGGGCGGAGCGCTCCTCCGTTGCGGGGGCAGCTCCTGGCACGGCCCTATTGAGGCCCTACTGGCATGGTCTTAGGATCTTGATGCCGTCCACCATCACTTCACACAGTTGACCCTTCGGAGAAGGGGGGGAGGCGGGGCGGGGGGGAGCGACTCGTGGCGCGGCGAGCTTGATCGTGACGGTTTGATCCTTCTGGGCCAGGACCTTCGCCTCGCCCTTTCTGCCAGCCTTTTCCGCGGACAGAGTCACCGCGTCATTGAGCGGTACCTTCACGTCACACGGCGCGGCGTCGCAAACCTGAAAGCCCTCTTTGAACACGACTCCGCCCTCCGGATCCGTGACGACGGACAAGGTGACGGCTTGCAGAGTCGTCGAAGCCTCCGGTCCTTTCTCTGTGCCTTCGCCGCTCGACACAGGAGCGACAGGAGTCTCGGGCTCTTCTTCTGGAGGCGTGGCCGCCGGGGGAGGTTGATCAGGCGCAGGTGCATCGACCAACGTCTTCGGCTCCTCGCTCGAAAAGGACCACGCCGCAAAGGCCGCGAGTCCCAAAAGGACCACCGCCCCCGCATAATAGCCCGCCTTCGAAGCATGCGTCGGCACCACCGGTGGATCGTCTCCCAGCGGTTCTTGGCCGGGGCTACCGAACATCGCCGTCCCGTCCGTGGACGCCGGCTTCGGGTAACGGGAACTTTCGACCCGCATCGATGGATCTTCATCCGGAAATTCTACCGGTGAAGCACCAGACATGCTCGAAGTCAGAGCCCGAGCAGCACGTCCCTCAGGAGTGCTCAAAAGTCGCTGCGTGAACGCCTTCATGTCCGGATAACGGTCGTCCGGATCCTTTTCGAGTGCCTTGTGAACCGCCCGCGCGAGCTCAGGCGAAACCTTCACATCGGGATTCACTTCGTTGATGGGTGGCACCTGACTTTGCACGTGCTGATTCAAAACTTCGAGAAAACTCTCCCCCAGAAACGGCACGGCCCCGGTCAGAAGTTCATAGAGAATGACTCCCGTCGCGTAGACATCCGAGCGCTGATCGATGGCGCGGCCCCGTGCTTGCTCGGGCGCCATGTACTCGGGAGTACCGAAAATCATCCCCGTCTTAGTGAGCCGTTTGGGTCTCTGACCGCCTTCGACAGGCTGCTCCAGCTCGTCCTTCGTACGCAGCTGGGCGATACCAAAATCCACGATTTTGACGCTTTCATCCCCTTCAGGTGTGATCTGCAAGAAAACGTTCTCGGGCTTCATGTCCCGATGAATCACGCCCCGAGCGTGACCGAGACCCAAAGCACGAGCGACCTGAACGATGATGCGAAGAGCGCGGTCGGGCGAGAAATGGCCATACTTCTGAAGGGCCGCTCCGAGGTCCATGCCCTCGAGGAACTCCATGGCGATGAAGCACGAGCCGTCGCCGAGCTGCCCGAAGTCAAAAACATCGATGACATTTTGATGTTTGATGCGGGAGGCGCTGATCGCTTCCTGCTTGAAACGATGCACCACCTCGGCGCTGGACGAGTACTCAGCGTGCAGGACCTTGAGCGCTATGCGCTTTTCAATCGCCTCATGCATGCACTCGTAGACCGTACCCATGCCGCCTTCACCGATCTTGCGGATGATGCGGTAACGATCTGAAACGAGCTTCCCGATGAGCCGGTCTGTCTGTGCTGCTTCCGTGGGATTCTCCTGGGGGGAGGAACATAGCCTGCCGGCCCCTTTCGGACTACAGCACAGCTCAAAAACGGTGAGGGCCCCGCCGCCGCCCGCCCAAGACGGTGAGGCGAGCGTCGGCGGAGCCAAATGCACCGGTTTGCTCGCTGTGCTTTCGTGTTTTTTTTGGAGCACCGGCTCATTTTTGAGAGGTGCTGTAGAATCTATCTCATCGCTGAGCTCTAACCAGGCACTGAGGCGGGATGACCCAAAAACAGCTGACCATCATCGGGCCTGGACTGATCGGCGGCTCCGTCGCGCTCTCTGCCCGACGCGCAGGAATGGTTTCGAAAATCGTGGCCATCGATCGAGAACCAGGTTCCCATCCGATGTTCGATGACTGGGTCGTCTTGAGTGATCAAGCGCGCGTGGAAAGCTCTCTTGTCGCTTCAGACTTCACCTTCCTGTGCACACCGGTCGGCGCCATCATGGAACTCCTCCCCGAGGTGCTCAAGTCAGGGAACGGAATCGTCACCGATTGCG
Source organism: uncultured Polyangiaceae bacterium (assembly GCA_964392575.1). Taxonomy (GTDB): domain Bacteria; phylum Myxococcota_A; class Polyangia; order Polyangiales; family Polyangiaceae; genus NIC37A-2. The sequence goes on along the minus strand of CAYMQT010000059.1, from coordinate 14,180 downwards.
GATCGACCAAGGGAGCGATTTCTAGAGCTGCCTCAGGGCTTTCTCACCGATCTCGCTTCGTCCCGGGGCATCCTATGGCGGGTCGACCGGAAGGCGGCTTGGAAAATGCAGCGCCTGATCTCTTTGCTGGAAGAAAATGGGTTCTCTGCTCGGAGCAGTCTGATCCACAGCGAGTTTTTGAGCTCACTCTCTTTCTTCAAGCTCTCGGAGCTGAAATCGTGACTCTGTCTGCTGAGGCGCACGATCAGGCGGTCGCGCTCATCAGCCACGTGCCGCAAGTGGTGGCGAGCATTCTGGCAAAGAAGGCCGCCGAGCAAGAAGCGCTCGGCGTGGCCGGACCTGGATTCGATTCCGCCACGCGAGTGGCCGGAGGAGCGGAGTCGATGTGGCGTGACATCTTTGCGACCAACGGAGCGCCCATCGGAAAGGCGCTGGTCGAAATAGGAACCGCCCTGTGCTCCCTCGGGCAGGAACTCTCCGAAGGTGAAATCCAGGGCGTCCTTACGGTGCTCGAGGCCGCGCGGAAGCGGCGAAAATAACCTGAGCAGATCGGAGAGATCCGAGAGACCCGAGGTTCAGAAAGCCCGCATCCATGGACGGAACGATCCGGGATGTGCCACTGTGCCACTGTGTCAAATGAGGCTGTCCAAAGGCCACCCGAAGACCAGAACCCCCCTCAGACGCTCCCAGGGCCAAAGAATAAGGATTTGAGGGCTCCGCGATCTCGCTCCACCTTGGCACAACTCGTGCTACAGTGAGGCTGGAGATGCGTGCGGCCTTTCTTTTCCCCTTCGGATTCCTCCTGGCGGCCTGCGCCCTGGGGGACAAGCCCGATTTGCCTTCTTGGGGTGATCGAGGGGGCGACGACGGCAGCGAAATCAGCAGCGGCGATGGCGATAATCTGAACAGTCCTCCGGGTACTTTGGGCGGGTGTTCCTTCGGTGGCGCTGGCGGCCATTCCGATAAAGGACAGGAAAAAGCGGCCCCCGCTTCGGGTGGCGGCAAGGCCGACGGCGAGACGGATTCATGCGCCCAGTAGCGCTCGCGCTCGCGATCTCTGTCCTGCTTGGGGGTGGACTTCCCGCAGGCTGCAACCTGAGTCCAAACATCGATCTGCCTTCGCACAGCGGCGGAGAAAATGAGTACACCGATCCCGATCTCGGGCTCGGTCCGAGCGGCAGGGGCGGTATGGGCGGTGACACGTCCGGAAAACAAGGCGGCGCAGATCCGAGCGGCGAGACGCACTAAGAGCACGTCTCGAAAATCTGCTGCGCGACCCGCTTGCGTCGGTCGTCTTTCGTATGCGTTTTTAGCTGGGAGGTTTGGAGCGACTCTTCGCGTAGCCTTCCACGACGTTGGCGATCAGGTCGGCAAGGATTCCGTCCGCAACCCGGAGGCGACGACTCATTTCGCGCGCGATGTTCAGAACGATGATTGCGTACGCCTTGACGTCAAACCGGTACAATCGATCCAAGTCCGCACTCGAAATCCTCACCAAACGGGCAGGAGAAACCGTCATCACCGACGCCGACCGGGGCTGCACATCGATAACACCCATTTCTCCAAACCAATCTCCCGGCCCGAGGACCGCCACCCGAGCGTCCGAACCGTTCTTGGAATGCTTCAAGACCTCCATGTCCCCCTGAAGCACGACAAACATACAGTTTGCCTGATCTCCCTCCCGGAAGACAAAGCTGCCAGGGGTAAAGTCTTCCACCTTGAGATGCTCGGCCAAGTGCTCCAGCACGGACTCCGGCATCGCTCCAAACAGACCGAAGTTTCGCAATTCGGCCCCAGAAACAGTCTCTCTCGGATCGCCGGTGGCCGTGTCGTTTTCTTGCGTCATCGCGACTCTCCGTTGTTCTTGCTGAATTCGTCGAACTAGAGGCTCTTGCTAAAGACCATCCGCGGACGCGCCGGCCCTGAATAGTCTTCGACTTTTTTGTGGGACCAACCCTGAGCCTCATGAAAGGCGACGGATCCGTCATTGCCGACGTTCGCGATGGCTTTCAGTCGACTACATCCTGCCGCGCGCGCTTCTTCTTCGAAGCTCTGATAAAGAACCTTCCCGACGCCGCGCCGACGGTAATCTGGGTGAATGCCGACCAGATGCACGTACCCGGTTTTGGGCGGTCCAGGCGCCACGAAGCCAAAGAGAAATCCGACCATGATCCCGTCGTGTTCGACGACACGAGCCAGCGATCCAAGCTCGTAAAAAAAGATGGGATGCGCCCAGGCGCTCGTGGGACCGCCCCACCACCGGTCGATGACTTGGACAATGTGTTGATAGTCGATCTTACCAAGCGGTCGCGTGATCATGTCTGAGTAAGACATTACTCCCACAAGAACATCCGTTCAAAGGGGGCAAAGCTCTTTTCAAAGGGGGCACGCTCCTTGTTTTTCTCTTTCCTTTTTAGATGGCACCCCAAGCTTCCCTGTCCTATGCGACCGGGCATGAGCGGCCCCGTACTCATTGCCCCGTCCATCCTGAGCGCGGATCTCGGAAACCTGGCCGCAGAAATTGCGGCCGTCGAGGCGGCCGGCGCGGACGACATCCACATCGACGTCATGGACGGTCATTTCGTGCCCAACCTCACCTGGGGCGCTCCAATCGTAAAAGCCGCCCGGAAGGCGACACCATTGCCCCTCGACGTGCACCTCATGATCGAAAATCCTGATCGTTACGTCGAAGACTTCGCCGAAGCGGGAGCCGACATCATCGGCATCCACATCGAAGCGGATCACCACGCTCAGCGTACGCTCAATCACATCCGCGCGCTGGGAAAGAAGTCCTGCATCACCTTGAACCCTCAGACCCCGGTGACGAGCATCGAATGGGTCCTCGAAGACATCGACCAGGTCCTCTTGATGAGCGTGAACCCGGGTTTTGCAGCTCAAAAATTCATCCGCACGGTCCTGCCCAAGATTGTCGAACTCTGCCGCCTGCGCGAAAACGCCGGCCTCTCGTTCGACATCGAAGTCGACGGGGGGATCAACGCTGAAACTGCTCAGGAAGTCTTGGCCGCAGGAGCCAACGTTCTGGTGGCCGGAGCTTTTGTGTTCGGGAACCCGAACCGAAAAGCGCAGATCCAGGCCCTCCGGAACCCTCAACCGTGAGTCACGAAAAGAAGGCCCTGGTCCGCGAAAAAGTTCGCTTTTTTGTGCTCTTTCCCTTGCTGTGGCCGCTCCTTGCCTGCACGGCCGCCCCCCCCAAACCCGCCCCCGAAAGCGCGCAAAAACAAGAAACCGACGCTACCCTGAGCCCAGGGAAAAAGAGCAATCCTGGTCCACTTTCGGCCCCGCCTGGCAGCGTCGTCTCCTTCGACCAGGAGCTGAAGCACATCAGTCGGATCCGCAAACTGGAATCGAAGGGTTCTCTGATCGGACTCGAAGTCGAAAAGCAGGACTTGCTCGCCCACGTCCAACAAGCGGTCGAGCTCGAGACTCCTCCCCACGCCCTCGAAGGAGTCGAGGCCATGCTCGTCGGGCTCGGCTTGGTTCCTCCGGCGTTCGACTACAAACAGACCATGCTCACGATGCTGGGTGAGCGGCTTGCGGGTATGTATCAACCGCGCCTGAAAGCGATGCTCGTTCGCAAGGGACTCACCGGGCAAATCCGCGACATCACCCTCCTTCACGAACTCGTTCACGCCCTTCAGGACCAGCACTTTGACGTCATGGAAGTCATCGAATGGAACCCGGACGACACGGACCGTTCCAGCGCCCTTTCTTGCCTTGCCGAAGGCGACGCCACGAGTGCGATGTGGGACGGCATTTTGCCCGCTCCCACGACCGCGCTGGATCTTCCGGAAGGGCAACTGCGAGACGCCATGCGGGCTGAACCTACCGATGGTGTACCAAAGGTACTTTCGCGCTCCCTGCTCGCTCCCTACATCGACGGGATCGCGTTCGTCCACGCCCTCCGACGGCGCGGCGGCTGGGAAGAAGTCAATCGCGTCTGGGCCGCCCCCCCACAGACCACAGAACAGATCCTACACCTCAACAAATACGACCAGAACGAGCCCGCCGTCGTCGTGCCGATCCCCGAGCCTCCCGACAAGAGCTTTCGACTCATGCTCAGCGACACGTGGGGAGAGCAAAACCTGCGCATCACGCTCGAAGAATGGATGCCAGAAAAGGAGGCCGCACGCGCGGCGGCAGGATGGGGCGGCGACCGCATCGCCGTCCGGGGTCAATCGAGCCAAGTCGTCGTCACCTGGGACTTGGTGATGGACTCAGCGGCCGAGGCGCGCGAACTCTTCACCTTGCTCCGCACCCACCTCGTAGAATCTGAACCTGGCGGAGAATCGAAACCTGGTGCCGGCGACGACTTCTTTTGTGGTAAGCCGGACACAGCGACGGGCATCAGTCTGGGGGTCTTTCAGTACGACACGAACGTCACCCTCCAGTCGGCGGCACTGAATCGAAAGACGGGGGCCGAGGGAGGATGCACTCAAGTCATGGGGTGGAAAATGACCCCCCGTGCGCGACCCTGACTTGTTCGGAGTTTTAGGTCCATATTTGCTTCCGGCGCCCTTCGATTCTCCTTCGCTTCCCAGAAATCGGGTATTGCCTGACCCAGTGGGCGGAGGACCTACAGTGTGAGTGAATCGTCCTGAAAAAGGCTTTTTTCATCCATTCTGAGCATCCTCCGGAGGTTCGCGGGAATTGGCACGCCGCCTGCATTGTTGTCAGGTAGATGGAAGCTGTGGAGAGAACTCAAGAGGGGAGCTGGCTTTCCCTCGTGGCGGAGACAGCCGGGGTTGCGGGCGCAGGTGTCGCGAGGATCGAGCTGATTTGCCCTGATTGTGCCCCTGGTTTCGTGACTGCCGTGGTTCAGCTCCTCGGCCCGTACGGGCAGGTGCTCGCCGCCACTCGCTGGGTTGGCCGGGGAAGTGAGCTCTCTCGTGGTGTCAAAATTGACCTCGCTTACGACTTGGAGTCGAGCGATGACATCCACCTCATCGGATGGCAGCAGCGTACCGCCCTTCAGGGCTCTCCTTCGGCAGCCTTGGCCCCGGAAACCCCCACCGTAGTCCGGTTTCACCCCACTCGATTTCATCCCACCCGAGCGATGAAACTGATGCTTCGGTCCCCTGTCAGCGCTCCGCGCTTGCGTTCTGCCCTTCCCGGCCGTGATCAGGAAGTCGCAGCCTGAAAGTCTCGAGCGACAACGAAGGGACCCCTCACGCTGCCTTTGCTTCACTGATGCGAAGAGCCTTGGCGCGGATCTCGAAATCCTGTGCCTCTGCTTCCGTGAGTCTTCTCCGACCGAAACGGGCGCGCAAATAAAGACGTGTGAGGATGACGGCTTCCTCACCCGTGGGATGCCCCGCACTTCTCAGCGCAAGGGCGTGCGTCAAGGGCGGTGTGGACAGAGGGCGGGGCACACCGCGTAAAGCGAGCGCCTGCTCCAAGAGACGATACAGTTCGATGGAGCGTTGAATGGACGCCGTGAGTTCGGGAGACAACCGAGGCGGTGCTTCCCTTTTCGTCTTCCGAAAAGCGTACACCGCGAGCCCGACCAGGATCAGACCCAGAGCAATCGACAGTTTTCTCTTGGTCCCGAGACGCGCGAGAACTCCGCTGCTCGGGGTGTTCTCATTGTCGCGGGAAAAGGCGCGCTCCAGCCGACGCAAGATTCGTATCTGTTTGCGCAGATCAAAGCCTTCTACATTCTGACGCCAGCTTTGGGAGGCCGCTTCAAAGGCCTCCCGGAGCCACGCATTCATGCCTTGAGCGATGGCTTGGGGACGGGCGCTCGACGGCGGCGTGGGATCGAAACGGATCCAGCCACGCTCGGGCAAGTACGCCTCGACCCGGTAATGTGCGTCCGCTTGTCGCACCGCATAAAAGCCGCTGAATCGGTTGAGGGTTCCGCCTACGAAGCCGGTGACGTTGCGCGACGGAACTCCGCGCACTCGAAGCATGAGAGCCATCGCCGTCGAATAAAACTCACAGTGACCACGCTTGGAAACGAATAAAAAGTGGTCCAGCGGATCCTCGGCCGCTCCGGAGGGAGAGCCGAGATCGTACGTGTACCCCTCACGAAGCGCCTTTTCGAGCGCGCGCGCAATGAGCAACGGTTGATCCTGATGGCGAGTCAGATCTTCCGCCAGAGATCTGACTCGCGGCGAGAGATCTCTAGGCAGTTTGAGATAACGCTCAAGTCCATGAACGTGTTCCCGCTCGGGGTAAATCAAACCCTCCTTCGGCAGAAATACGTCATAGGTGAGTCCTTGTTGCTCCAAGCTCGAATACTCAAGCTGCCCGCTCCCGTTCATGGTCACGATCGGTCGGGCGCCCATGGGCCGCGGGCTCCCGGACTGAACCTTGAGGGACACGGCCTCTCCCGGCACGAACACTACGGGCGGCTCGATGCGATCGAGATCGATGCGCATGACGCGATCCGTGGGTCGTGGCGGGCGCCGTAGATGGATCTCCTCGCTCAACTCCTGCGCTCGAAAGGACGGCGAGCCCAGGCGCTGCCAAGAGCCGCGGCTATAGGTGTCAAAGACGGCGCCCCGTAAGTAGAAATTGCGGCGCCGAGGAGGATCCGTCACCGCGGAAAGACTGTCCGGCCTGACGCGCATCACCAAGGTCGGATCGGTGCGGATCGTGCCCACACCCCCGAGATCCACTCGATTGGAAAAGCCCACGACGCGAGACGGCGAGATGGGCGGTACCGCGAGCCAGGCGAACCCCACCCGGGGAAAGACCATGAAAAGGAGGGCACTGAACAGGAAAACCGGCAACGACAGGCTGCACGTGAACAAGAGGAAACCTTTCCCGATCACGCGCCGACTGCGCAGAATCCTCGGCACATCGACGGGCATCCCGGTGCGATCACGCGCGCCCTGTCTGTAATTGCCTTCGACTTCCCGGCGCAAATGACTGAGCACCAGGGCCCCGGGGGTGAAGACCAGGAAACCCATGAGCGCCACGGCGTACGTCAACCCGCCGCCCAGCACGGTTCCGGAAATCAGATGAAGCAACGAGAGCAGGATGATTTGATGATCGTGGGCGGCTCCACGCCGAGTCATCAGACGAATGACCTGAAGGGCGGCGGCAAACTCGACGACGATGGGAATGGGATCCCCACCGAGAGCAAGACGACCGACCTGAATCGCTAGTACGATGAGGGGCCCCGCCACCCCCCCGACCTGAACCAACGCCTGCTGACGGTAACGCTCGGGCAGCAAGATGCCGAAAACCAACCCGATCAACACGACCAAAGCCACCGCCGGATGCAGCTTCCCGCTCGTAACCAAGGCCAAGATCCCCAGCGCTGCCAGGGTATCGGTCATGATCCGATGCACCAGGCCGAATCTCACGGCTTTTCCTCCGGCCGTCGCCCCACAGGCTCGGGCGCAAGGCCGCTCTTGGGTGCAATGCTGCTCTTGGCCGGCTGAGAAAGATGAACGGGCGCCACGAACAGACTTTGATGAGCGGCGCGCGCTGGCGCAAAGTCTGGGGCCTCCAAAAGGGCGGGTGGGGCCAGAGACTCGGGTGACTCCGAGCGCTTGGTCTCAAGTCCAATGAGCGCCAAGAAGCGCAGCACGCCGTCACTTCCTGTCGCAGGAAAAGCCGCGACCCGCGCCCCGGAAGTCGTGCGCAAAAACACCCGCTCCCCCCGCTTCAAATGCGCAACACCGAGCGAGGCCGTTTCTTTCACTCTCTTTTCAAACAGTTCACTGAGCTCCGGGGTCGTCTCGCCCTCAGTCACCAGATTGTCGAGAGAGAGATGAGCGTCCGCTCGGGTTTCGCTGGCTCGCTCCATCACGATCTTCGACCCCATCGCCGTGGTTCGCTTCCAGTAGATGTCTCGTGGATCGTCTCCTTCACGCATGGGCCTAAGACCCATGATTTCATCACCACTGCCGCGGCGTGCTCTCGACCCCCCAGAAACGGCCTGCCCCGTGAGGCTAGCAGGAAGACGGATCTCTTCGGTCGCCGGATAGATGATCAAGTCACCCGTGAGCCGAAATTCCCTCGATTTTTCAAAGAATCCGAAAGGAAAGCGCGTCGCCACCCGAAAGCCAATGTGCCTGTCCAACCCGCGGCGCGCCGGAATGCGCCGGTAAGCCGCGACCTGAGACGCACCAGGACTTACCTTGAGAAAAAAGCAGCGCTTGTCGGCGGGTTGTCCAGCGCGCAAATCCTCGACCTCGATGGCATACGACGGCATTCGCTGCTTGTCGTTGTGCACCTCAATCTCCACCAAATGAGGACGACCGACTTGAGCGCGACGGGGCAATTTGCGCGTCACGCGCAGTCCCCGAAGGCTCGCTTCACTGAGCATCCCCGAAACGACGATCAGCGAAAGCAGGATCCCGAGCAGCACGTAGAGGAGGTTGTTGGCGGTGAGGATCCCGACAAACCCCACGCCAAACGTGACGGCAACAAAGTATTTCCCTTCCCGAGTGAACTTGAGCCGCCGAGGTGATTTCAACCGCGAAAGCCAGCTTCGGAGAACAACAGGAAGCTCCGCCATGAAAATCAGCTCCCCACCGGACCGTCTCCTAAAGGGGGACGGGAACGCGAACCATCACGTCCTTGAGCACGGCTTCGCACTCCTCGCGACTCGGCGTGTAGCCTTCGGAATGAGCGGCCAGGCGCACCCGGTGGCCGAGGAGCGGAACGGCAAGCTGATGAATGTCGTCGGGGATACAGTGATCTCGACCATCGAGAAGCGCGCGCGCCCGCGCGGCTTGAGCGAGGCTCATGCCCGCGCGGGTGGAAGCACCCGTCGACAGCTGTGGACTCGACCGAGTCGCGGTGATGAGCGCCTGCAAATACGTGCCCAAGGAACCGTCGATGCGCACCCGATTCACCGCCCGCTGGAGTTCCAGCAAGCCCTCGGGTTCAAGCACTTGCGGCACATCCCGCACCCGATCGACCCGCGGCTCCATCATGAGTCGAGTCTCCACTTCCGGGGGCGGATAGCCGATTTGAATCCGCATCATGAAACGATCGAGCTGTGATTCCGGGAGCGGAAAGGTGCCAGCAAAATCCTGAGGATTTTGCGTCGCAACGACGAAAAACGGCGAAGGAAGCGGAACGGTCTGACCGTCTATGGAGACCTGACCCTCGTTCATCGCCTCCAAAAGTGCGGACTGTGTTCTGGGGCTGGCGCGATTGATTTCGTCAGCGAGCAGGATGTTTGAAAAGACGGGACCCTTGCGCAGCTTGAAGCCAGACGAATCCTGATCGAAGACGGAGACACCGAGGACATCGCTGGGCAGCATGTCACTCGTAAATTGCACTCGCCGCATTTCTCCGCCGAGCGCCTGAGCGAGGGAGCGGGCAAGCGCGGTCTTGCCCACCCCGGGCACATCTTCCAAAAGCAGGTGACCCTGCGCGAGCAGCGCAGTCAGAGCGAGATCCACGACCTCATCCTTGCCTTCAATGGCGGAGCCAACTGCCTCCCGCAGCTCCATCAGTCGCACCAAGCGATCCGGGGCTATGGCCAGAACCGAAGAGTTCATTTCCGCCTGCCACCTTAGCATCACCCGGACAAAAGCGTGCGCGCGGCTCGAAGAACTCTCTTTTTTCCGCGACCTTGCACAGGACCGACTGGACCCCGAACGAAGAACGGAGCAAAAAGGCGCGAGTGACGCCCGCATCTGAGACGAAGATCCCCCAGACGGGCGGACCTCCTGGCGGGGCCCCTGGGCGCCTGCGCAGGATCGTCGCACAGGGAGTCACCAAACTCTTTGGCTCGACCCCTGCTCTACGGGGGGCGAGCCTCACCCTGGAGTCCGGATCCCCGCTCTTGCTTTCGGGTCCAAACGGCGCGGGCAAATCCACGCTCCTCAGCATTTTAGGAACACACCTTCGCCCGACCCGTGGCCAGGTGACGTACCTGACCGAGGACGAAACGAAGCTCGACAAACAACAAGTGCGGAGTCGACTCGGGTGGGTGTCGCACCACTCGCACTGTTACGGAGAGCTCAGCGGCAAGGACAATGTCCTGCTCGCAGCCGATCTTCAAGGAATGGATAGGAGCGCGTACGACGCTGTAGCCGACCGCGTGGGTCTCGGCGCCTTTGCGCTTCGACAGGTGGGCACCTTGAGCCGAGGTCAAACGCAGCGCGTAGCGCTGGCTCGTGCTCTCATACACGGTCCAGAACTCTTGCTTCTCGACGAGCCTTGGACCGGTCTCGACCGGGAGTCTTCAAAGCTCCTCTTCTCGATCCTCGAAGAGGAAAAAACGAAAGGCACCCTCATCGCGCTTGTCAGCCACGAAGCTGACCTCGCCTCCCTGCTCGGAGCGAGGGAAGTGTCCGTGGTGCGCGGAAAGACCGAGAACAAAGACAAAGACCCTTGAGCTGAGCCACTGCGTCCCCCTCAAAGACAGAATCCGCTCGTCTCAAACTCTGCCAGCTATGCTTGAACGCCTCAATTGACCGGTGGGAGGACCAACGCTCCGGAAGGTTCGACGCGGACATGACGCATGCAGTAGAGCGCACCGTCGACCAGGCCACAGATGCCCCAACTATCTGGAGTGAGATCCGTCACGTTCGCAGGGGTGATCTCAGCGATATCCGCGTTGAAGCGCCCCCCGAAGCAGACGGGAGTGCTGCCTCGATAGCCGCAGAAGTATTCCCCGCCAGCCTGAAGCTTCGACCAGTTCGTGCCGCCGATGGGCGCCGGGGTATTGGCACTTCCCAATCCATAAGAGCCCCAACAATTGAGAGCCCCGGAGCGGACTCCACACGTGCCGTAGCTCGAAACCACGACTTCCGTCCATCCGCCCGCTCCACCGACAGCAACCGGCGCTGACTTATCCAGCCCGTCACCTGAGCCAACTTGTCCGGCGAGGTTGTATCCGAAGCACGCGACATTCGAACCATTGATTCCACAGGCGTGCAGCCCACCTGTCTCGATCTGCGACCACGCCGTTCCCGTGCCCACAACTGTCTGGGCTGAAGCCTGATTGAGAAGAGTGTACCCTCCCCAGCAGTAGGGTTGGCCCCCGCGAAGCGCGCACGCGCCGTTTCCTCCAGCGCTCACCGTAGCCCAACCCTGGGTCCCGAAGCTCGGGTTGGGTTCGTAGTTGAACTCAGTGTCATCGGTGTGGTTTTTGCCCAACTGACCCGAGTTGTTCCTTCCGAAGCAGTAGATGATCCCGGTACTGCGCAGCGCGCACGAATGCCAGCTTCCGAGAGCCACCGCCGTCCATTCCCAATTCGTGTCGATGAGGCGCGGCAGAAGGCGATTGACCTTCGTCCCGTCTCCCAGTTGCCCGAAATTGTTGTCGCCCCAGCAAAAGAGCTCCGTGTCCTTCACTCCGCATGCGTGGGTAGAGCCCACATCTACGTCGGTCCATCCGGTGCCCGAACCGACAGGCTTCAAGACGGTATCGTCAGGCACACTCCCACCCAGTCGGGAATTCGACGTCCCACCCCAAAAATAAACCTGCCCATCACGAATACCACCGGCAAAAGCAAATCCCTGACTCACTGCCGTCCAACCCACCTCCACCCCGACCCGAACCGGAGCGAGGGCGGCGGTCGTCGTCCCATCACCGAGCTGCCCGGACGAGTTGACGCCCCAACAGTAGAGGGCGCCGTCTACTTTCAGTCCACAGATTGAGGTGTAGAAAGAAGTGCCGAGCGACGCCCAGTCCGTCGCCGTGCCGACCCGGGTCGGAGTGTCCCTGTCGTCGAAGTCTTCGAGTCCAAGCTGACCTGAAGCGTTGTCGCCCCAGCAGTAAAGGGCGCCGGACATCTTCACGCCGCACGTCGTCCCAAGCCCTGCGGTGAGATCCACCCAGTCCGCGTCGCCACCCACGGCGGTGGGTGTCGGATGCTGATCAGAGTCAGCGGGCAGCCCCAGCTCACCTGAGGTATTTCGCCCCATGCACAGGATGACCCCTGCTTTGAGACCGCAAGTGTGTTGATTTCCGACGCTGATGTCTGTCCAGTCCGTGGCCGTGCCGACCTGAGTCGGAGTCGTGACGGTCGACGTCGCTTCATCCACGCCGGCTTTACCCTTGAGATTATTGCCCCAGCAATAAAGTGCCCCTGCGCGGAGTCCACAGATCGTC